>NZ_JBFTXJ020000001.1:330733-661466 GCF_041379945.2 Aneurinibacillus sp. REN35
CAACGCTTCGAACGGATCAAAAAGGCACCATTACAGCTATGAGTGACGGGAAGACGATATCTTTTACAACCGAGCGGTAGGGAGGTAGAGTGATGAGGCATAAGAAAATCATTCTGGATCGTTTTGAAGAAAACATAGCGGTACTTGAGATAGAGGGCGAGAGTCGGGATGTGCCTAGAACCCTGCTTCCCAAAGACGCCAAGCCTGGCGATGTACTTGTGCTAACAGATGGAAAGTATATGATTGATGAAAAAACCACAGATGAGCGAAGGAAAGCTGTGCAAAGACTGATGAATGAGTTATGGGAAGACTAGAAATTGAATGAGTCGTACATAAACAACCGACCTTATTTTGGGTCGGTTGTTTTGTGGATAGGATAAATTTTTTGATTATACATGTAAATTAGCGCAACTTTTTCCTTTTATTTGAAGTATAAAATTGTAAAAAAAGGAAGTGGTTAGATGGAGATGAATGATTCAATCATTTTAATCATTGTTGCTATAAATTTCTTGCTAATTGGTATTCTGCCCTTCTTATCTTCGCTTAAAGCTAAATATTATACGTGCTTGATCTATATAGCGTTCAATCGAGAGGAATATACAAAAATTCAAAGCAAGTTGAAATCGAAAAATGTGTCCTTTTTGGTAAAGACCAGCTCTCATAAGGATTATTCTATCGTGACGGGAGCATCAGAGGACACCAAATGCCAACAATACCACATTTATGTTCAGGAGAGAACTAAATATAAAGCTAAGAAAGCGATCCACAGCACCTAATGCTTCGTATCATTGAAATGCGTTAGTCTTTACTCTTTTGAAGCGATAGCTTTTTCTGCTTCATTAAATACGTAAGTGCATATGAAAAATTTAAAAATGTTTTCAGCTTCTGGTACACCGTTTCTTCTAAATGTATAAGTTCGCGCGCAATGGCAGGAGAAAATCCTGTAAATAAAGTTTGAATCCCCATCAGGCGTAATGTACTTGTCAGCTTCTGAATATAAGATCCGAAGATACCCAGATCTAAGCCCTGTATATGTTCTGTTGTAACACCCGTAAAATCAACAACGATCGTCGTGACGTTCTTATTATAGGGGCTTTCTATGATTGTCGAAATGATCATCTCAAGCCGTTGGGCTGTTAGCTTACCCGTGATTGGCACAAGATTCGTCTCAGGAATAATCGAAGGAATGATAGGAACAGATATATGCTCGATCATCTGTTTATACTCTTCGAGTTCATTCCTAAGTTGAATAATCTCTTCTCTCAGTACATCATTTTCATTTGTACTCATATCCCGTAGTATCCTCACATTTTTATTTTTGGTGTGTAGCAAAGTGTACGATTCATTCTTCCTTGTCTCTTTCTTTATAAATGTACTACTAAGGGGGCCTTTTTAACAAGGTTCTTATTGTAGGTGAGTCATTGTATTTTTGTTTTATACATTGGGACACATCGGCTGCATATAACAGGAGCTGCATCGTTTACAATAGAAATGGAATGTATTTTTATATCGAATTATAGAAAGGAAGAGATGCATGCTGCCTGTGATCCTGGTTATTGATGATGATAAACACATACGTGAGCTGCTTCGCTTTTATTTAAATAAAGAGGGGTATCATGTAGTGGAAGCTGAGGATGGGAGCGAGGCGTCAGCTATTATCATGCAGCAAACGGTTACGCTTGCCATTATTGATGTCATGCTTCCACATAAGGATGGGTTTGCTATTTGCCGAGAGATCCGCGATCTTCTTGATATCCCGATCCTAATGCTAACAGCTAAGGGAGAGACGGAAGATAAAGTCAAAGGGTTCCTGTCGGGAACGGATGACTATATGGTAAAACCTTTTGAAGTTGAAGAACTGCTGTTTCGTGTGAAGGCGCTGCTGCGAAGGTATAAAGTCGTATCGGCTAAGGTTCTTACGATTCACGAGGTAGTAATTAACCAGAATACATATGAGGTACATATCGGAGAAGAAATACTGGTTCTGCCGCTGAAGGAATTTCAGCTTCTTTCTACATTGGCTAGCTACCCCAATCAGCTATTTACACGCGATCAATTGCTTGATGCCGTATGGGGTGCAGATTTCGAAGGTGATGCGCGAACGATTGATGTTCATATTAAGCGTTTGCGGGAAAAGTTCTATCCTAGAACCGACGCATTCAGTATTACAACCATCCGGGGGCTCGGGTATAAGTTAGAGGTGAAGGTGTGATACATAGTTTATACACCCGCATTGTATTTATGGTCATATTGATTTCGATCATGAGCAGTATCCTCGCCTTTTTTATCTCCAATGCGTATTATCAGGCGAACCTGAAGGAATACAATGAACAAAAAATCATGCGGATAGGCGAAGAAATTGTCTCATTATATGGCACGAACTCCACGCTATCCATGGATGAATACTTTAAAAAAATCGCCAACATGAACTTTCAACTGTACGTATTCGATGAACGCTATGAACGAAAAATATACGGGGCAAGGCTGGGCGAGGAGGAGATTAGCCGAAGCGTCATACAAGATGTTTTAGGTGGAAACAAATACAACGGAATTTCTCAATATCAAAGCGGTTTATTCGTTACGGGATTTTTCAAAAGCGATATTAAAAATAGCGTCGGCTTACCCCTGCGCATTGGCGAAAATAAATATGCTGTATTTGTACGGCCGAATATTGAACAGCAGTTTGGTGAAGTGCATATTATCTTTGGTATTCTGGTTGCCTTTACGTTTTTATTTACGCTGATGTTTGTTTTGGTGTTTACCCGCTTTCTTGTAAAGCCGCTTCGTGTGTTGAAGGGGGCAACAAGAAAGATCAGTGAAGGGAACTATAAGATTGCGTTGGATTATACGCGCAGGGATGAGTTTGGCGAACTGGCGAAAGACTTTTCAGCGATGGCCGCTTCATTGGAGAAGCTTGAGAGCATGCGACAGGAATTCGTCTCCAATGTCTCACATGAGATTCAGTCTCCGTTAACGTCGATTAAGGGATTTTCTAAGGCGCTGCAATCCGAAGAGTTGCCGGAGGAACAGCGGATATATTATCTGAAGATCATTGAGAAGGAAAGCACACGTTTATCGGCTCTCAGTAAACAATTGCTTATGCTCGCTTCGCTTGATAAAGGAGCTGTGCCATTAAAAAAGACAACATATCAGCTTGATGCACAAATTCGTGAAGTGCTGCTGCTGACAGAATGGCAATGGAGTGCAAAGCATATTAATGTAGAGCTTGAGATGGATGAGGTATCTATCTATGCCGACTACAATCTTTTACAGCAGGTATGGACTAATTTGATTACCAATAGCATTAAGTTTATGGAGCCGCATGGAAAGCTGACGATCCGGTTGCATAGCGGCAAGCATATTCATGTAGAAATCTCAGATACAGGGGTCGGGATTAAAGAAGAAGACCTTCCCCATATTTTCGAACGGTTTTATAAAGCGAGTAAGTCAAGAAGTCGTACAGAGGGAGGCAGCGGACTTGGTCTTTCTATCGTCAAAAAAATTATTGAGCTGCACGATGGTAAGATTACAATTGCTAGCATTCGCCAAGAAGGCACGACCTTTACGATTGAATTTCCTCATTTGTAATCAATTGTTCATATTCCGTTCATTTTCGCATCTTATCATAACAACGTAGAGAAAATAGGAATGGAGATGAACAGCATGTTTCTTGCAATAAGAGAATTACTCTACGCAAAGTTGCGCTTTGTGTTAGTCGGAGCTATTATAGCGCTGGTGGCATGGCTGGTATTTATTATCTCAGGTTTGGCCAGTGGTCTTTCCTTTGATAATGCGGGATCGCTTCAGACGATGAATGCTGATTACTTTGTGGTCGAAAAAGGAGTCGATAACCGTATTGACCGCTCTGCTATTCCTGTTGTCGATGGCAAAAAGATCGCAGAACGCCCTTATATAGAACAAGCTGCCCCGCTTACGATTAGGATGTCCGCAGTTTCAAACGCTGATGAAAGCAAAAAATGGGATATGGCTGTGTTTGCGACAGATAAGAATAGTTTTATGGCACCAGAAGAGATGGGGCAAGCAGATGGTGTGTATGTGGACGAGTCTGTGCAAGAAGAGGGTGCGCGTGTCGGTGACACAATAAAAGACACTTTGACAGGCACGGAGCTGAAGATTGCAGGATTTGTTGCAGGCCAAAAATTCACCCACACACCGGTTATGTATGTCAGCATGGAGCAGGCAAAGGAATTGAATCCCCTTCGAAAAGACACGGCTGAGTATGTCAATGTGATTGCATTGAAGATGGATAAACAGCATGTAGAGACATTTAAAAATGAATGGACCGGTTATGAGGTATTAACAAAGGATGAAGTATTACAGGGAATTCCAAGCTATACGGCGGAACAAGGATCGCTCCAGATGATGATTGGATTTTTGTTTGTTATCGCTGCATTTGTTCTAGCCGCCTTCTTCTATGTTATGACATTGCAGAAGACCAGTCAGTTTGGTGTGCTGAAGGCGTTGGGGGCGAAAACCGGATTTTTGGCTCGTACTATTATCGGGCAGGTTGTTCTTGTTTCCGCTATCTCGATTGCGGTAGGGGTTGGATGCACCTACGCGACGGCAGCTGTGCTGCCGGAGGGCATGCCGTTTTTGTTAGATACGGCTGTTGTAGTTGTATACTCGCTTATTCTGCTCGCTGTAGCGACGCTAGGCTCTCTATTATCCCTGTATCGAGTGACCAAAATCGATGCCATACAAGCGATTGGGAGGGTGGAATAAATGAAACATAAATTGATACTTGAAAATGTCAGCAAAGTATACGACTCTGGTGAGATGCAGGTAAAGGCATTAGATGATGTGTCTCTGGCAGTGAAAGAGGGCGAATTCATCGCTGTGATAGGGCCGTCTGGGTCGGGAAAAAGTACGTTTTTATCCATCGCGGGTGCCTTACTTTCCCCATCTGAGGGACAGATTTTTATTAATGAAGAAAATATTACGGACCTATCGGAAAAAGAACGGAACGAGGTTCGTTTAAATAAGATCGGATTTATTTTTCAATCATCAAATCTTGTTCCGTATTTAACGGTACAGGATCAGCTTCTTCTGCTCCCGAAGTTAGCGGGAACCTTGAATAAGCAGGCAAAGCAAAAAAGCATAGAGCTTCTTGAACATGTAGAATTAGGACATCGGTTAAAAAACTATCCGGAGGCTCTATCAGGCGGAGAGAGGCAGCGTGTGGCGATTGCCCGCGCATTTATGAACGATCCAGATATTATTCTAGCTGATGAGCCGACCGCCAGCCTAGATTCCAAACGCGGGCGCAATGTAGTAGAAATGCTGGCCGCAGAGGTGAAGTCCCGCAAGAAGGCGGCAATTATGGTTACGCATGATGAGCGAATGCTCGACATTTGCGACCGGGTGATTACCATCCAGGATGGTAAGCTTATCCCGCATGTATAAAAAGCAAAGAAAGAGCCTGACATATATCGATGTCAGGCTTTTTTTATTTGAAAGATATCGAAGTGGTCCCAGGTCTCTTCCAAGCGTTCCAATCGTTCCTGCACATCTTTCGTCTTTTCTTTGCCCACAAATGTAATCAAGGCATTAATCAGACTGAGCGGGGCAACAAAGGAATCGATAAATGTCGGCATCTGACTTGAGGCGGTTAGCGAAACGTCAGCATGCGGGATGAGCGGTGAGAGCAGATTGTCTGTAATAGCAATAGTTGTTGCGCCGCGCTCTTTGGCATACGACAGAATTTGAATGGTGCTTTTTGTGTATCTTGCAAAGCTAATCCCGATAACCACATCTTTTTCGCCTACGTCATACAACCGTTCCGAACTAGTTTCTACAGATTGCAGCAGCTCCGCATTTCCCAGAACAATTTGCAGGTAGTAGTGGAGAAAGACGCCGAGCGACCCCGCACTGCGATTTGCCGCGATGTATACTTTTCGCGCCTGCAAAAGCATAGCTACGGTTTTGTGGAAGGCATCGACATCAAGTTTCTCCATGGTGGATCGAATATTGGCGATGTCATCCTGAAAGATTTCGTTGATCCCTTTTTCTCTGTCGTATACTTGCTCGGACATGCGAAGTCTCTCCGGAGTTGTTAGCTGCCGCTGGACAGAATCCTGCATCTGCTGCTGCAATTCGGAATAACCAGAGTAGCCAAGGTGCGCAGCAAAACGTACAATCGTCGCTTCGCTGACTCCGATCATCTTGGCTAATTTACCTACTGTAAAAAATGGGACCGCATTCGGATTCTCTAAAATGTATCGTGCTATTTTTACCTGAGACTTACTCATATCAGGCATGTTCTCAGCGATATATTGATAGACGTTAGACATATAACAGCGTACTACCTCCTTACACGTGCAAGGGCTTGCTCATGTGTTTCTACGGTGCGACGAATATCTTCTTTACTGTGAACGATAGACATGGAGTAACGGTTCAGCGGCTTTGCGTATATGCCAAGTGTAAGCAATTCATAATCAATCTGTTTGCGCAGTTGGGTATTGGCCTTATTCATGTCACGATAATTAGCAATCGGTTCATCAGTTAGAACGATATTAAATATACTGCCAGCTCCGACGGTCTGCATCGGTATGCCGTGCTGACGGTATACGTCTTCTAGCTGTGTTCTAAGCAGTTGTGTATTGGCAAATAACTCGTCCATCACGCCTTCATGTTCAAGTGCTTCGATGGTGGCGAGTCCTGCGGCCATAATTGTCGGATGCCCATTATACGTACCGCTGTGGAACAGCGCGTCGGTCTTATTCTGGTTCGCGGCACCTGCTGTTAAGATGTCACGCCCCTCTGTCGGTGCGCTGATCATCATGATTTCTTTTTTTCCGCCAATGGCTCCTACCGGAAAGCCGCCGCCTAATACTTTACCAAGCGCCGTTAGGTCCGGTTTGATACCATAGACAGCTTGAGCGCCTCCAAGAGATAATCTAAACCCTGTTTTCACCTCATCAAACATCAGCAGAATGCCAAGCTCCTCGGTGATTTGGCGGAGTCCTGTCATAAATTCAGGCTCTGCCGGGATGAATCCGCCTTGGATGGGTTCAAGAATGACACCGGCTATTTCATGGGCATGAGCTCGGAGAATTTTTTCGGTGGCTTCTAGATCATTAAATGGAAGCATGATCGTATTTTCTACATAATAGTCAGGCACTCCTCGCGATTCCGGTACAACATTTGGATGCTGCGCATCCCCTGCTTTGTCTAGGTCAGGGTTTACACTGAGCAGTACCTGATCGTATCCGCCATGATAATGTCCCTCGAACTTTGCTAATTTTGTTTTTCCGGTATATCCCATCGCCATGCGGATGAGCAGGAGGGTTGCTTCGGTCCCTGAATTTGTATAGCGCACCATTTCAATGCCGGGGTAGTGCTCAATGATTTTTTCTGCCATGCGGATTTCTAGTTCGTGCGGGGTACCAAAAATTGTTGTGCCTGCTTCTTGCATTTGCTTTGTGACCGCATCAAAAACAGCGGGATGTCCATGACCAAGAATGAGAGCGCCATAGCACAACAGATAATCAATATATTCATTTCCATCTACATCATATAATTTGCTTCCGTGTCCTTTTTCCATAACGATAGGGTGTGGCGCAATATATTTGATGTTTGCCGTTACGCCGCCTGGCATCACTTCGCAAGCTTTTTGAAATAAATCTGCTGATGTTTTCGTATTGGAGGATAGGAGTGTATTTGGTATTGTCATGGGAATCACCCTTATTTTGAAATTTTTATTTCCTTTTTTGTATTATATGAAATGAATATTTCTTTTTCAAGAGAGAAATCGCATTTCTGTTCCATCTTTTTCATTTAGCAAATAACGGAGCGTTCGTACACTGATATTCAAGCGGCGGGCGGCTTCTTTTCGATTGCCTAAGGTTTCCCGCAATGTTTTCTTGATAAAAGCATGACCAATGCCTTTCTCTAAATCCTTCACAGCACTCATGACAGAAGGTAGATCGATATCTGTATCTGCATTCCACTGCGAAAGGAGGGTGTTTTTCCATTCGTTCAAATAGCTCTCAAAAGATAGGGCAGCTGATGCATGCTCCTGGTGTGCAGGTGAGCATGCAGACAGAGTGCCTTCATGCTGAATTAATGTGTAGGGAAGGTGCTTTGCAGTGATGGTTGATGTTTCTCCTTCCGCTAAAGTAATCGCACGCATTACAACGTTAGAAAGTTCGCGGATATTACCGGGCCAGTCATACTGCTGCATCGCTGCCATTGCATCAGCAGACATTATCATCCCAGGTGGAGCATGCCGTTTGAGGAGATGGCCTACGAGATATGGAATATCTGTTTTGCGCTGACGCAGCGGCGGAATGTACAGCTTTATTACATCAAGCCGATACAGTAAGTCTTCCCGGAATTTTCCTTGCTGTACAGCGGCGGCCAATTGGACATGGGAGGCGGCAATGATACGTGCGTCGGTATGGAGATAGTGCTCTCCGCCAACCCGCATCAACTCTCTTGTTTCAAGCACACGAAGCAGCTTCATTTGAATGGAGGGGGAGGCATCGCCAATTTCATCGAGAAAGAGTGTGCCTTTGCTTGCAATCTCAAACAATCCTTTTCTTGTATGAACCGCACCTGTAAACGCCCCTTTTTCGTGACCGAACAGCTCACTCTCAAGCAGCGTTTCCGTCAGTGCTCCACAATTAACGCCAATGAAAGGCTGGGGTTGGCGAAGGCTTGCCTGATGGATAAAACGTGCAAGAACCTCCTTGCCTGTGCCGGTTTCTCCCTCAATCAGCACGGTTACATTTTTTCTGGCAATCTTATAGGCAAGCGACAGCATATGAAGCATCTCCGGAGTATGGCCGACGATGAAGCCGGTTTGTGCAGCCAGATGAAGCGCGTCGCTGTGTTGCTGGCTTTGCTTTGCTGTTACGAGCCTGGCAATAAGTGTTTCCAATTCATCAATGTTATCAAAAGGTTTTTCGATATAATCGTCGGCTCCGAGTCGAATGGCTTCGAGCGCTGACTTAACGGTGCTGTACCCGGTCATGATCACGACCCGGCATGCGGGCATTTGTTCCTTGATCGTCTTTAAGATATCGAGTCCATTGATATCCGGCAGCTTGATATCGATAAGCGCTGCATCATATGTTCTCGCTGTAAGCTGTGCCTGTACTTGCGCGGCATTTGCCGCAAAGAAGAGTTCAATGTCTTTTGTACGAAGCAGATAGGAAAAGAAATGCTGTACTTCCCGCTCATCATCCACGATTAATAGACGCTTCATTTCATCATGCCTCCTATGACTCGCTTTGTTCGATAACAGCAGGCAGCATCAGGGTGAATTGACTTCCGCCGTCCATCTGGCTTTGAACCTCGATTCTCCCCTGATGCGCACGCGCAATACCAAGGCTGACAGACAGACCAAGTCCAGTTCCTTTTTGAGCCTCTTTCGTAGTGAAAAAAGGATGAAAGATGTCTTCTTTATGCTTATCCGGGATGCCTTTTCCGTTATCGCGCACATGCAGGCAGAGCATGGACGTACCGTTTGGCTGCATAACCTCCTCGGTACATAGAAAAATTTGTTTAGCCTTGTTTTCATTTTCGCTTACAGCGTCTTTGGCATTAAGCAGCAGATTCAGGAGAATTTGCTCGATCTGCTGGATACTGCCTTCGAAGGGAGGGAGCGCTGCCGCAAGCTCTACTGAAATACAAATACCGCTGCGTTCAATTTGATAGCGCACAAGGCTTAGTACTTGCTCTACGACGAGATTGAGTGAGCATTCGCTAAAGGTATAGTCATCCTGGCGCGAGAAGGTAAGCAGGTTCTGAATGATGCTGCGGCAGCGTTTGCCGCAGAGCAGAATATCTTCGAGTAGGCCCTTTTCTCCGTCAGTTTCACATTCGCGCAGCAGCAGCTGCGTATTGCCAAGAATGGCGGTCAGCGGATTGTTTAGCTCATGGGCAACACCCGCGGCCATTTCACCAATGGCTGCAAGCTTGCCTGATTGGATAAGCTGTGCTTCGATATGCAGCTTTTTCGTGACATCTTTTATATAGAGGATCGCCGCATACATCTCCTTTTGTTCATTGAATACAGGGTAGGAGAAAACATCACAGATTCGATTACCGACCAGGGGGAGCTGATGGTATGCGGTTTGTTTTGTCTGATAGCTTTCCTTGATAGGACAGGGTGCGAGCGGATCGGAAGTTCCCTGAAACAATTCGCAAAATGTTCGGTTGTAAATCTGCTCTTCCGCAAGTCCTACAAACGCGCTCACCGCTTGATTGAAGCGAAGAATACGAGTATCCATATCCACGTACAGCAGCAGATCGGTCACCGCACTAAATGTTTTCTCCCATTCTCTTTTTCCGTGCAGTACAGCGTTGTACAGTCTGGCATTCTCGATGCAGACAGCGAGTTGATCGGCAAGCTGCTGTAGAAAGGTAAGGTCTGAGTAATCATATTCCGCAAGAGCCGTGTCACCGAAGCTAAGCACACCGATAGGGCGATGCTTGCTGAAGAGTGGAACATAAAGCATCTGGGCAATGCCCTGACATTGAAAAACTTGTTCGTCATTTGCCGATAGTTCGCTGATCGGACAGCGAATGGCTTTCTGCTGGTGTATTGTCATCTGATAGAGTGAATTTGCTTTGCTTAGGAAGGTACCCGCGGGAAGGGCGGCATACTGCTTTGGATATACGTTGCTTACAACAAGTTCTTCGCTTTCCACCAAGGCAAGAGCGAGGCGGTCAAACGAGAAAATTTTTGTAAGCTTGTCCATTACATTGTGCAGCATATCGTCCATGGAGGTGTCTACATTAAAGCTTTTGACGACTTGATTGATGATAGCTAGCTGCATATTTTGTTTCTCAATTTTTTGCAGGTTCTTTTTTAGCTCATGGTAGTAGTTTCGCTTGGATGATTTGACTCCGGTCAACAACTGAATGATTTCTCGCTTGTCTTCAAGCATCGATCGCTGATCCCTCCTAGAGTGCTTTTCTAAATAGAGATTCTAGTTCAGTCACTGTCATATCACGCGGGTTGGTAATCAGGCACGCATCCTCGCTTGCGGCCTGGCTCATTTGCAAAATCAAATCCTCAGTTAGACCGATATCTGCAAGACGCTGCGGAATGCCGATCTCTTCTGCAAGCTGCTTCACCTGATAGATGGCCCTCTTCCCTGCTTCGGCAACGGTCATTCCTGCAATGCTTTGCCCCATAAGTTCTGCGATGTGCATGAATCGTTCGGGCGTGGCGAGATAATTGTATTCCATGACATAGGGAAGCAGGATGGCGTTTAATTTTCCATGCGGCATGTCTAGATAGCCGCCTACTGCATGTGCCATTGCATGGACGGCACCGAGTATGGCGTTAGAGAAGGCGAGACCTGCCTGCAGGCTGGCCATTGCCATCGCTGTTTTTGCCTCTTCATTGGTGCGGGACGCGGTAGAGGAGCGAAGGTGCTTAGAGACCAGAGAGATGGCATTTTTGGCCTGTACATCTGTCAGCGGGGTAGCTGCCACGCTAACGTAGGCTTCAATGGCGTGAGTCAGAACGTCCATGCCGGTCTCAGCGGTCAATGCTGCATCCTTGGTAATCAGTGTATGGGGGTCTACAATGGCGATGTCGGGAACGAGTGATTTGGAGACGATGGTCATCTTCAGCAGGCGTGTTGTATCAACAATGACAGAGAATTGGGAGACCTCCGATCCAGAGCCTGCTGTCGTAGGAATCATGACGAGTGGCGGCAGTGGAGCGATAATTTTATCGACCCCTTCATACATGTGGATAGGTCCGCCGTTGCTTACCAATATGGCAATCGCTTTCGCGGCATCGATAGCACTGCCTCCACCCACGCCAACAATGGCGTCACACTCGGTCATCCGGTAGCATTCAGCCCCTTTTGCTACCTCATGATCTTTTGGGTTGGCAGTAATATCATAGAATGTTTCATAAGGAAGGTTGCTTGCATGGCAGGTGGCGATGACTTTTTCTACCCAACCGGCATGCAGGACCCCATGATCGCTAACAATAAGCACTTTGTTAGCTCCAAGTCTGCGGCAGCATTCACCTGTTTGTTGTAAAGCCCCTTTACCAAAAATGATTTCCGGTGCTGCAAATTTAAAAATATCCATGATCCCCTCCATCTGTCCGCTATTTTGGTTCATTGTGCCGAAAATTCGGCTGAAATTGCCAAAGTTATGTATGCGTTTTCGTTTTTTTCTGCGTTCTCTGTTTAGATACGATGTCAAAATCATTGAAAACGCTAACTTTTTATTCATTTTTGTATATTCTGAATCGTTGGCATATGATTTGCTCGTACTTATTGGTGTATCCATACATACGAAAGGGGGACGGTTTTGCCGTTATCGTAACCGAGGTCTATGATTTCTATAGTAGAAGAAGGACAGCGTCGATGCAACAAAAAGAAAGCGCTTTAATCCAAAATGAAGGGGAGAAAGAATATGACAGAACAAGTCTATGGATTCTATATGCCGACAGTAAATCTTATGGGGATGGGCGCAGTAAAGGAAATCGGCGAGCGGATGAAGTCATACGGTAAAAAGAAGGCATTAATCGTAACGGATGCCGGTCTTCATAAATTCGGTGTGGCAGATCAAGTAGCCGCCTATGTGGAAGAAGCGGGGCTTAGCGTTGCCATTTTCCCAGGGGCTGAGCCCAATCCGACGGATACGAATGTTGAAGCCGGACTCATTGTATATCGTGAGGAGGGATGTGATAGTATCATTTCCTTAGGCGGAGGCAGCTCGCATGATTGCGCCAAAGGAATTGGGCTAGTGGCGGCCAACGGCGGACGCATTCACGATTATGAGGGTGTAGATAAGTCGGCATTGCCGATGGTGACGCTTTTTGCAGTAAATACGACCGCGGGTACGGCGAGTGAGATGACGCGTTTTTGTATCATTACCGATACGTCCCGCTCTATAAAAATGGCGATCGTGGACAAGCATGTGACACCGACTGTGTCTATCAATGACCCTATGCTGACAGTCAAAAAACCGTCCTCTCTGACAGCAGCTACAGGTATGGATGCGCTGACCCATGCGGTAGAAGCCTATGTATCCACATCGGCAACTCCAATTACGGATGCATGTGCACTGCAGGCCATCCGCCTCATCAGCCGTAACCTGCGTGTTGCCGTTGCGAATGGGGAGAATCTGCAGGCGCGGGAGAATATGTCCTATGCTCAATTCCTAGCAGGCATGGCATTTAATAATGCATCGCTTGGCTATGTTCATGCGATTGCGCACCAATTTGGAGGCATTTACAATCTGCCGCACGGCGTCTGTAATGCAATTCTTCTGCCGCATGTTGAACGGTTTAACCTTATTTCGAAAGCGGAGCGTTTTGCCGATATTGCAGAAGCGATGGGTGAGAACATCAGCGGACTGTCCATGCGGGAAGCGGCAGAAAAAGCGCTCGAAGCGATTATCGCTCTTTCGCAGGATGTGGGCATTCCAAGCGGTTTTGCTGAGCTTGGTGCAAAGGAAGAGGACATTGAAATACTCGCTATCAATGCCATGAATGATGCATGTGCTTTCACCAATCCGCGTAAGGCTACGCTAGACGAAGTAAAAGATATTATTCGGGCGGCGTTTTAAGCAAGCGTAGATAGAAGCGAGAGGAGAGGGGCTAGGCTTATGAGAGAAGATAGTTTATATCGGCGTTCATATTTTGATAGAATTGCTGAATTGGGGACACTTGTACCGGAGTCGTTCCAAGCATTTATGGAATTCGATAAGCAGGCACTGCGACCGGGTCTTCTTTCTGGGAAGGTAAAAGAATTAATTGCGATTGCAGTTGCCCATATTACCGGCTGCCCGTATTGTATTGAAGTACACGTTACGAACAGCAAGCGCCTTGATGTCACCAAGGAAGAGATGGCGGAGGCTATTATGGTGGCGACTGCATTAAAAGCAGGATCAGCGCTTGCACACAGTGTCAATGCGCTGAACGCCTATGACAATCGGTCGGATGATGAGCTGTATCGAAGCGCCTATTTTCAGCGTATGTCTGAGCTTGCGTCGCTGCAGGCGGACGAGTTCTCCGCATTCCTTGCTTTTGATCAAATGGCACTTCAAGATGGCGTGATTGGGCGCAGAGAAAAGGAATTGATTGCGGTTGCGTGTGCACATGTTACGGGTTGCCCGTACTGCATTGACCTCCATACGAAGGCGGCCAAAAAAGAAGGTATAAGCATTGAGGAGCTTGCGGAAGCGATTATGGTAGCCACGGCACTTAAAGCCGGGTCTGCCCTTGCGCATAGTGTCAATGCAATGCAGGCGTATGGGAGAGTGGAGCAGATCGAGAGCTAGGCGGAGTAAGTATAAAAGAGTGAACAAGGTAAGTGAAAGTAGAGAAGCTGTACATCCTTTTGTTCGTGGATGTACAGCTTTTTCGTGTGAGCAGGCAGTTTCGTTTATCTTTCGTTATCATATTATACATTTTTTCACACGTAAATCTATGTTACCATCAGAAGGGATAAAGTATGATCAAGAGGACAAATGTTTTGGAGGAAGCAAACGGTGAAAACTCTTTATTTTGACTGTATATCCGGAATTTCAGGGGATATGTCATTGGCTGCACTGATCGATCTGGGAGCGGATCTATCCTATATCGTGGATCATTTGAAGAAATTACCCATTGATCCATTCGAAATCGAGGTTCGTCCCATTATCAAGTGCGGCATTGCCGCAAAGAAAGTACATATCCATTTTCCGGCATCCGATCATCATCATGAACACAGCCACGACCATGAGCATCACCATCATCACGAACACAGTCACAACCATGAGCACCACCATCATCACGAACACAGCCACGACCATGAGCACCATCATCATCACGAACACAGCCATGACCATGAGCACCGAAGTGCGGCTGACATTTTAGCGATGATCGCGCAAAGCGAACTTCCACCAAGAGTTAAGGAGCGCAGTCTAGCGATTTTTCAGGAAATTGCCATTGCTGAGGGCAAAATTCACGGAATTGACCCGGCCAGCGTCCATTTCCATGAGGTTGGGGCGATGGATTCGATTATTGATACCATCGGGGTCTGCTTAGCGCTTGAAAGCTTGGGCATTGATGAGCTGTATGCGTCGCCAGTGCCTACTGGGTATGGGAAAAAGAGGATGGCGCATGGTCTCTATCCGATTCCTGCCCCGGCTACGCTGGAGCTGCTGAAGGGAATTCCGCTTGCTGAATTACATGTCAAGGGTGAATTGACGACGCCGACGGGTGCCGGAATTTTACGGGCGCTTGTGAAAGACTTCATCCATCCCGGAGCTTTTACTGTGGAGCATATCGGATATGGAGCCGGGGAGAAAGAATTTGATCACCCTAATGTCCTAAGAGCGCTGCTCATTACACCGCCTGAGCGAAATAATAAAACAAACAATACAACGGCGCAGCGAGAGCGGGAATCGGTGATTGTGCTGGAAGCGCAGCTGGATGATATGACAGGGGAAGGGCTGGGGTATGCGATGGAGCGTTTGTTCTCCGCAGGTGCCCTCGACGTTTTTTATACACCGGTCTATATGAAAAAAAATCGGCCGGGTACGCTGATCACCGTTTTAACATCCCTGGAATTAGCTGACCAGTGCGAGAGTGCTTTGCTGGCGGAGACAAGCACGCTCGGTGTTCGCAGAAGCGTCTGGACCCGCACTATTCTTGAGCGGAGGTTTGTCATAGTCGATACTCCTTATGGACAAATCCAGGTAAAGCAGGCATTTATGGGAGATGACAAGCTGCATCAAGCCCCGGAATATGAGGATGTGGCGAGGGCTGCCAGAAAGCACCAGGTTCCGTTCCAAGAGGTGTATCAGCACGCTATGAAATCATAATAGAGAGGCATATATCATGACAATGTAGGAGTGAGTCGTATGTCAGATTCAACCTTAAAGCGCTTTGGCGTTTCCATGGATGAAACGTTATTGAAGGAATTTGATGAAATGATCAAGCGTAAAGGATATGAGAACCGATCCGAAGCCGTGCGTGATTTGGTACGTGATGCGCTGGTTAAACAGTCCTCTGCGGATGATGAGCAGGATGTAGCAGGGAGCATTCTGCTGTTTTATGATCATCACCAAAGTGACCTTATGCAGGAGATTACACATATTCAGCATACGATGCACCATGCCATTCTAGCCACCACACACTTTCATCTTGATTCTCATCACTGTCTGGAGTTGATTGTTGTGAAAGGGAAGGCGGGGGAGCTTCGTGCGTGCAGTGACCAGATGATCAGCATCAAAGGAGTAAAATACGGAAAGTTTACGGTAGCTCCTCTTAAGTAGGTAGCCATGGTGAAATAAGAAAAGAGAGGGGAGGATACACTCCGCTCTCTTTATTAGTTAGATGATAGCGCTGTGGCATCGGCTCTGTGCTGTAATTGCCTAAAGTCGATAATTTTGTCGCAAATCCGCTGTAAAAGGTGCTGTTCATGGCTGATTACAAGCACTCCGATATTTCGCTTTGAGGCGAGAGCAAGAACGGCATGCCAGATCTGGGCTTGGGTAATCGCATCAAGCATTGTCGTCATCTCATCAGCAATAAGAAACCTTGTTTTCGGTCCCAATGCCCGTGCCACACAGAAGCGCTGCAGCTCTCCGCCGGACAGTTCGTTTGGCCAACGCCGCAGCCATTCCTCTTCAATGCCCAGCGAGGCAAGCAACTCTTCATCGGGCGTGCCGCCTTCAGTAAGAATACGATGCATGCGCCAGCGTCCATTTACTGCTTTCTCAGGATGCTGAAATACCATTTGGACGCATTGATAGCTGGATGCCGGCGAATAACCGGTAAGCATAACACGACCCTCCTGCGGCTGCTCATAGCCTGCAAGTATGCGTCCGAAGGTCGTCTTTCCGCACCCGCTCGGCCCCATAAGACCGACTACTTCTCCAGGTGCAAGCGTTAGATTCACCCCCCGGAATGTCCATGCACCTTTCTCATAACCAAATCCGATATTGTGTGCTTCAAGAAGCATGGATACACCTCACCATTCCACCGTGCAACTCTCGCAATTCCGGCTGTGCCGCAGCGCATTCAGGTGTCGCTCTCTCGCAGCGCGGTTCAAATAAACAACCGGGGGGCAGTGCATTCGGCAGGGGCTGGGAACCTGGGATGGGGGTAAAATCATTTTGGGGCAGTGCGTTCCACAACGCCTGGGTATATGGATGCCGCAATGAGGCCCCTTTGCCTATGAAATCAGCCGCAGGTGCTATTTCAACGGTGGTTCCGGCATAGAACACAGCAATTGTATCTGCAATGTGAAGCGCGGATTCGATATCATGCGTAATGAGCATAACGGCGCTTCCGTTATCAGCCAGCTCCCGAAAATAGCCGAGGGCTTCCCGGATGACAACCGGATCGAGGCCGGGCGTTGGCTCGTCCGCAATAATGACCTTTGCGCCGCTGACCATAGCTGTGGAGACGAGTACCCGGCGGGCCATGCCCCCTGAAAGCTGAAAGGGATACATTGTCTCCACTTCGGGATCTAAATGATATCGCGCAAAGACTTTTCTCTGTGCAGCCGCCGCATCCCCAGTATGCACCGATGTCCGAACTTGTGCACCTACACGCATTAATGGGTCCAGAAAGTTAACGGATTGCGGAACGAGCGCAATCTCCCTGCCCCGCACGGCAGCCTGCCTGGCAGGGGTAAGCTCTTCACCGCGATATATAATGGTGCCGCTGACTTTTGCATGCTCCGGCAAAATCCCAAGGATTGCATGTGCCAGCAGGCTCTTTCCCGAACCGCTAGCGCCGACTACAGCGAGAATTTCTCCTTGATTCATTGTAATAGCAAGATTGGTGATGACTTTATTGGTTTTATGTCGAAGCCCGCCCGTATACTGACGGAAAGACACTGACAAATCACGCACTTCAAGGATAGACATAGACGTGAAACCTCCTCTGGTTAATGATGAGCACGATGAGGATCGATAAGCATTCCCAGATTTTCACCAATACTATGAAAGGTCCGCACGACAATAAGCAGGCAAAGACCGGGGAAAAATGCCAGCCACCACATGCCGATCGACAGGTAGCGCATGGACTCTGACAGAATGATTCCAATAGCAGGCTGGTGGGGGGATAAGCCCAGGCCAATAAAGGTAACCGCCGCTTCATGTAAAATGGCATGAGGGAATAGCAGTAAGAGACCGACCAACAATTGGGGAACAAGATGGGGCAGAATATGTCTTGTTGCTATCCACCAGCGCGATTTGCCAAGATGACGGGACACCTGAACAAAATCAGCAGAGCGCAGCTGCATGACCTCCGCCCGGATAATCCGGGCCAGGCCTGGCCAATGGGTAAGGGCCACGCCGATGACGATCCCTTTAAACCCTCCACCGAGTGTAAAGGCAATGAGAATAAGGGCCACAAGGTGCGGAACACTCAAAAAAAGATCGATCAGCCAAGTAATGATACTGTCTACGACTTTTCCCATAGTTGCTGCTGCCATCCCAAGCATAATCGCAATGGATGTGCTGCAAACCGCAGCGAGCAGGCCGACCCCCATACTTAAGACAAGACCCTTGAGAGTACGGGTCAGCATATCCCGGCCAAGCCAGTCGGTGCCAAAGGGATGAGCGAGAGAGGGAGGCGCATTGCGCAGGGACAAATTCGTTGCAAGGCCTTCGCTGCTGATGAACAAGCCGCCCAGCAAGACACCCAGCAGTAATATAGCGGCAGAAACGGTGACAAACAGGGTTCGCTGTCTGCGATTTATCTTTGACAGAAGAGAAAGGGGTTGTTTCCTGTCTGGTTTTAGCATGGTATTCATACAGACTGTCCCCCTCTCATTCTTGGATCGATGACGCGATAGAGCAAATCCGCCAGCAGATTTCCCGTAAATACAAACAGAGCACTAAAGATAACAAGGCCGAGCAGGAGGGGAACATCTCCCCGCAGACCCGCTTCCACCGTAGCCTGACCGAGCCCCGGATAAGAAAATACCTGTTCAGCCAGCACAGCACCGCCAAAAAGTTCACTAAAAGCCGTAAATTGCAGCGTAATGGCTGGCAGCGCTACGTTGCGCAAGCCATGTCGCCAAAACAAAATCAGTCCCTGCTCGCCTTTTGCCCGGGCAAACAATACATAGTCGCTGGCCAATACATCCATAAGCTTTTGTCTTGTATGAAGCGCTATCGGAGCCACGCCGACGATGCTTAATGTCAAAGCAGGCAGGATCAGGTGCTTCATCCGATCCGTGAGGGTGACATCCTCCGCGAGTATGCCGGCCGGTACTCCCATGCCAATGGGGAACCACTGCAGCCATACAGCAAAAACAATAAGCAGAAGGAGACCCATCCAAAATGTAGGCGTGGCAGCCAGCGTATAGCAGTACCATGTAATACATCGGTCGACCCAGGTGTTTTTTTTCATGGCCGCTACGACCCCAAGAGTAAATCCGATCACTCCTGATAACATCCATGCCACAGTCATAAGGGCCAGAGAGCTAAAGAATCGTTCGCTGATGATATCTGCTACAGGACGGCGAAAAATCATGGATGTGCCAAGATCGCCATGCAATGCGGCGGATGCCCAGTGAAGAAATTGCTGCATGATTGGTTGATTAAGCCCCCAATATTCAACTATCTGTTGGCGCTGCTCAGGACTGACCCGCATCATATCGGCTCCCACATAGGCTTGAATCGGATCGATGGGCGAGCTCTTGATAAGCAAAAATGAAATTAGACAGATAGCGAAGAGCAGAGAGAGGACCCGGACGCTCTTCCTTATCAAAAACATCCATATTGATTTGCTGAAAGTGTCCTTCACATTATTCATTCCATTTCCATTCCACAATGTTATCGGTAACAGGCCAGCCGTGTCCATGAGGATGAATTCGCTGGTTTCCAATATCAAGGCGCTCCTTTACTACATAGACGTGATCAATGTTTACCAGCCAAGCCCATGGTGCGTCCCCTTTGGCGCTTAGTCCTGTTTTTCCGTCCCATTGCGCTTTTTTCCAATAGTTCATGGCCTCTTTTTCATTGGTTGCAGCGAGCGCCTTATCCATGTATTGATCGACGGTTGCATTACGATAAAAACCAGGATTATAGTGCTCGACACCAGCACTTTTGCTGTTGTACAGATTATACATTTCAAGCGGGTCATGGCTACCCCATCCAAATAGAACAGCATTGGCATGCATCAAGGATTCTATCTCGTCCCAGCTTTTTCCTTCGACATGAATCGAAATTCCGATGGGTGCTATCATGTCCGCGACGGCAATCGCCAGAGATTGTCGTATCACATCGCCGGCTGGATAAAGGAGGGTAAATTTTGCCTGTAACGTATTTTTCTCGAGAATCGCATCTCCATTCGTATCCTTCCATCCGGCATCGGCAAGGATTTTTCTCGCCCCTTCCGGATCTGCATCCTTAATGACTGTATCGGGATTCCACCAGGGAAGCTTGTCGCTTATCGTGTATGCCGGTGTTCCGTAGCCTTCCAATATACCATCCACCAGTGCCTGACGATCGACCGCTATATTAATGGCCTTGCGGATCGCCGGATCGGCTGTCACATCGTTACCGATCGGCAACCCTTCTTTTGTTTTTTCGCCGGCCTTTACAGAAGGAAACATCATTCCCCGGTTATCTACGCTGTGTACAGCTTCTAGACGCATTCCCGGTATCGGCTGATGGCTAAGCGAGGCAGGAATATACGCTGCATCGACACTCCCGGCTTTTGCAGCAGCAAAAGCAGCATCCTCCTGTAAGAATAAAAATGTGATTTTTTGAAAATAAGGCTTTGTATCATAATACTCCGGATTTGCCTTCACGATCAGCTGCTGCCCCTTGTCCCATTGCACCAGTTGGTAAGGACCCGAACCAATGGGTTTTTCCGCATAATCCTTTCCATGAACATGTTTAGGTACGATGCCTGTTGTAACCAAGCTGTTTATAAAAGTTGATTGAGCTTCCTTTAAAGTGAACCGTGCGGTAGTAGGGTCTAGCGCCTCTACTTTTTGTAAAATATGGAGATCGACCACAGAGCCGCTCGCGGCTGCTTTTTCAAAGGTATACTGCACATCAGCGGCGCTGAGGGGTTTGCCATCCGAAAATTTCACATGATTACGGAGTTTGACCGTCCATACTTTGCCGTCGGGGCTTACTTCATAGCCGGTTGCAAGATCATTTACAATCGCCAGGTTGTTATCGCGTTTCAGGAGGGTGCTCTGGAATAGAGGAGAGCCATACCGTCCCCACCCCGTGGTAGGGTCAAAACCGGCTTCAGGCTCGGAGCCAACCGCGAGCACCAGATCTTGTTTGTTTTGCTCGGTCTGCTTCTGTTCTGTGCCAGTTGGCTTATGTAGTGATGGGGAACACGCCGTGAAGAGGTTCAAAAAAATCAAGCCTGCCACAGCCATCAATCCAAGTGTTCGTTTTTTCAATCTCTACCACTCCTTATTATCACAATATGTACAGGTCTTGTCGTGTTACACGAAGGAGATATGAGAGAGGCACAAACGATATAGTCGAAATCATGCAATGATTTCGACATATATGCGAACAATACGCCGACTTGTAAAGAACAGTCTGTCTTCGTGTTACGATTCGGAAAAATCATAACACAGATTATAGGAAAGTAAAGAAGATAATGTCATAAAAAAATAAACGGAAGGAACGAGGACAAAGACAGCGGCACCGTGTTTACTCTGTTTTTTCTGCACGATCGTACAGAGGAAAAAAATTTTTTTGAATGCCTCTTTTGTTCAACTGACAAATCCAGACGGCCAGCTGTAAAGAAACCCCATCCTGAAATACCTGCGGATTCAGCCCTGTTTCCTGTTTGATTTTTTTTAACCGGTAAATAAGCGTGTTGCGATGAATATACAGCTTTTTGGCTGCTTCACCAATATGCAGGTTGCATTCGAAAAAAACATCCAGCGTTTCAAGCATTCGATCCGAGAGACTGCCTGCGATTCGTTCGATGTAATCCTGCTTCGCCTGTTCATCAATTTGGTTAATTAAAGCCTTTGTCTCAATCTCCGTATATTGAATCAAATCCTGTTCTCTTTTACCCAGCAGCAGAGCCCATTTGGCTTCCTGCAGGGAGAGCCGGATGTGCTCCTGTGCCGTTTTCATCGTACCAAGTCCGATACGAAAAGGGATGGTGATATAGCGCAGCATGGATTGCATGCGCTGCAGCTTTTGTATAAATGCCTTTTCTGTCAGGTGAGAGGCCAGAATAAACAAGCGGTTACCATTTACATACCCGGTAAGCATGTGTGGGTTATGTAGGGTTTCTTCTATTCGTTCGATGAGTTCCTGATTTGTGAGCGTATTGTTTTCTAATTCCACCAAAGCCACCTGAAAAGGAGGGCCAAGACGTATATTGAGCAAAGCCAGTCGTTGTTCGATCGATTCCTGCTTTAGCTGCATGGCGGTTAGCTCTTCAAAAATTAGTTCTTTTACCCGCTGTTTCCATTCCGATTGTGAGGTTAAAAAAGATTGGCTAATCATCATTTCGGTAATCATTTTGACAAGCTCGCCGAATTCCGCGATTTCTTCCGGTTTGCCGGTAATGCCAATGACGCCGATAATACGTTCTTGAAACATAATGGGCAGGTTAATTCCCGGCTCGGCTCCCTTCCAATGGTTCTTGCTGTTTTCATGAATAATCACCGGATTTCCGGTCAGCAGGACTTCCAATGCTCCTTCATGAAGTCGGTTAATACGCTCTGGATTCCCCGACGCAATAATCGTTCCGGTATGATCCATAATGTTAATATTACGATTCAAACGAATCATTGTTTCGCGCACAATCTCACCTGCGATTTTCTCCGTAAGCAATTTTCATCCCGCCTTCTGTGTATGATTACTGTATATGATAAACAAAATAAAATTATTTTTTCAATTATTTTTTAGTTTTTGGAAACAATGACCCTATTTTTCGTTCGCATTATAATAATAGTTAGAAAAATGAAAGCGTTTTATAAAGAGAGGAATAACCTATGAAAATTGTGATTGCGCCGGATTCTTTTAAAGGAAGTATATCCGCCCAAGAAGCATCCTTGGCGATTGAACAGGGAATCAAAAGGGTTCTTCCCGATGCAAAAACCGTTCTAGTGCCTGTAGCGGACGGTGGGGAAGGAACTATGGACAGTCTCGTGGCGGCTACGAATGGCAAAATGATCGAACACAGCGTTACCGGTCCCTTGCATACCCCGGTACATGCTGCCTACGGTATTCTCGGAGATCAAGAGACCTGCGTGATTGAGATGGCCAGCGCATCAGGACTGTGCCTTGTTCCGGTTGAACAGCGAAACCCTCTGCTCACGACAACATACGGAACTGGGGAGCTGATCAAAAGGGCGCTGGATGCCGGTTGCAGGCGGTTTATTCTTGCCATTGGCGGAAGCGCTACCAATGATGGAGGGTGCGGCATGCTGCAGGCTCTTGGCATGCGGCTGCTTGATAAAAACGGAGTTGATATTGGGTTTGGTGGAGGCGAGCTGACGCGCATTGCTGAAATCAATGATGAAGATTTTGACCCGCGCATTGCCCAGTCGGAATTTTTAATTGCAGCGGATGTTCAAAATCCGCTGATCGGCCCGCATGGTGCCGCCTATGTTTTTGGCCCGCAAAAAGGGGCCACGCCGGAAATGGTGGAAAGGCTGGATGATGCCCTAACACATTGGGCAAACCTTATCGAATCAAAGACAGGCATCCGGCTTCATGAAAGACCGGGCGCCGGAGCAGCAGGAGGAATTGGCGGAGCATTCCAAGCCTTTTTTCCCGGGGGAATGAAGCGGGGAATCGATATGATCATTGAACATACTGCGCTTGGTGAAAAGCTGGATGGAGCAGCGCTCGTTTTTACAGGGGAAGGACAAATCGATTTTCAAACCGCATCAGGAAAGACGCCAATGGGCGTAGCGCAGGAAGCACAGAAACAGGGAATTCCGGTTATCGTTCTGGCCGGCTCTATCGGGTCCGGGATTCACACGCTATATGAGCATGGCATTCACAGCGTTCATAGCATCGTTACTGCTCCGATGACATTGGAGGAAGCGATAGAGAGAGCGGCGGAACTGCTGTCATTTACCGCAGAGCAAGTTCTGCGTACGTACCTGGCATCGTCCGGGTACGATCAACCACATGGGGAGGCTGCAGAGTATGCAGATTAAACGAACAATTGAGAAAGTCCCGGGCGGACTAATGGTCATACCGCTATTGCTGGGTGCAATGCTGAATACGATCGATCAGATGCACATCCCGGCCGTTATGGACGCTTTAAAATCACTGGGTGTATCACCGACGGATAAAGGCCATTATGAGTTCCTGCGCATTGGCGGTTTCTCGGAAGAGCTGTTTAAAACTGGAGCATTAACACTTATTGCGCTGTTTCTGTTTTGCTGCGGCAGTCAGATGAATCTGCGGGTCGGTGGAACAGCGCTTAAGAAAGGTGCATTGCTGACCGCCTCGAAATATTTTACCGGCGTGGCAGTCGGATTCTTATGGGGAACCTTGTCCGGCGATATGATGAGCGGCTTTCTCGGCTTATCTACGGTGGCCATCATTGCTGCTATGACCAACGGAAACGGGGGCATGTACGCTGCGCTGACCTCTCAGTATGGAAATCGTTCGGACGTAGGGGCGGTAGCTGTACTCTCCCTGAATGATGGACCGTTCTTTACGCTCATGGCTCTTGGTATGCTGGGTGCAAAGTTTCCGATTATTGCTTTCATCGCTGTTCTTTTGCCGATCGGCATCGGCATGCTGCTCGGTAACCTCGATCCAGAAATTAGAGAGTTTCTTAAGTCGGGTGAAATTTTGCCGGTTCCATTCTTTGCATTCGCACTTGGTGCAGGGATGAGCTTTACAAACTTCTTCAAGCCGGAAGTGGTGACTGCAGGTCTTGCACTTGGTATAATGACGACAGTGTTAACAGGGTTAACTGGCATGCTTGTTTTTAAAATCTTCCGTGAAAAGAGTGGGATTGCTCCTGTGGCAGAAGCCTCTACAGCAGGTAATGCGGTTGGAACACCTGCGGCGATTGCAGCAGCGGCATCCGTAGCGGCCGGTTCAGGAATGATGAGCCAGGCAGAAGCACAGGCCTATCAGAATTTAGTAGAAACGGCTACAGCCCAAATCTCGATTTCAACGTTAACGACAGCCATTCTATGTCCTGTAGCCGTCATTCTTGTGGACAAGTGGCAGAGGAAAAAAGGTATTGATGGAAGAGCGGAAGAGCCCCAGTCGCCGGAGCATCGTTCAAATGCGTCTGCGACATAAATGTAAACCATTCTATTTACTACACAAAAGTGAGGGGACACTATGAAAACGACATTGCTCTATGGAAAAGAAGGCTTATCGATCGAAGCGCCTGAGCAGTCGGTTATTTTAGAGCCGAAGAATCTGCCTGGTCTTGCGGATGAAGAAGGGGCGGTGCGTAAGGCGCTGCGCAACCCGATCGGATTACCCCCGCTGCGTGAGATGGTAAAAGGCAGTGATAAGGTAGCTATTGTTATTAGCGATATTACACGACCAACACCAAATCACAAGCTAGTACCTTGGATTTTACAAGAATTATCTCATGTTCCAAAAGAAAACTTTGTAATCATTAACGGTACAGGGACCCACCGTGATCAAACCCGGGAAGAGTTCGTGCAGATGCTTGGCAATGAAGTAGTAGACAGCATTCGTGTGATTAACCACCACTGCCATAATAAAGAGGAACTGGTCAAAGTCGGGGAAAGCCGATTCGGCTGCGATGTGTATCTAAATAAAGAGTATGTTGAGGCTGATTTTACAATTGTAACCGGCTTTATTGAACCCCATTTCTTTGCGGGCTTCTCCGGCGGACCCAAAGGGATTATGCCGGGAATTGCCGGCATTGAAACGATTATGACCTTCCATAATGCTCGGATGATCGGCGATCCGCTATCAACTTGGGGCAATATGACGGATAATCCGGTACAGGACATGACCCGTGAAGTTAATCGTATGTGCAAGCCGGATTTTATGCTCAATGTTACGCTGAATCGTGAAAAGGATATTACGGCTGTATTCGCCGGAGAGCTGTTTGAAGCGCATGATCGCGGCTGCGCCTTTGCAAAGGAACATGCCATGCTGCGCTGTGACGAGCGCTTCGATGTCGTCATTACGTCCAACTCCGGTTATCCGCTGGACCAGAACTTGTATCAGGCTGTAAAAGGAATGAGCGCAGCCCACAAGATCGTCAAAAAAGGCGGAACAATTATATGTGCGGCCGAGTGTAGGGACGGCCTGCCGAACCATGGCAATTACGCCGAAATTCTGCAGATGCGCAAAACGCCGCAGGAGATCCTTACTATGATAAATGATCCGAAATTTAAGATTTTTGATCAATGGCAGGTGCAGAAGCAGGCGGTAATTCAAGTCTGGGCTGATGTATATGTGTATTCCTCCCTGTCAGATGAGGATGTGGAAAAAGCGATGTTCCATCCTACACATGATATTGAGAATACATTGGCTCTTCTTAAGGAGAAATACGGAGAGAGCATGACTGTAGCTATTCTTCCGCTGGGTCCGCTGACGATCCCTTATGTGGAAGAACAGGGAGAAGTATTGCAGCAGGCGTAAGAGGTTGAAGTTGCACTATGCAAAAGGGGGTAGCATCTAATGACAAGTACGTTGCTGCAGGAGAAAAATCAACGATTGCTATCCATTTTAAAGGAAATGGAGCAGGTGCTCGTCGCATTTTCCGGCGGAGTAGACAGCACATTTTTGCTGGCAAAAGCAAAGGAGGCGCTTGGTGATCGAGTGTTGGCTGTAACCGCAGCCTCCGAGACCTTTCCTACCCGGGAATTCGAGCTGGCGGTTAGTCTGGCAAAGCAGATCGGTGTTACTCATATCCAAACGAGTGTCAGTGAATTAACGAATGCGAATTTCGTTAAAAACGAATCGGATCGCTGCTTTCATTGTAAAGATGGATTATACACGCATGTACAGGAACTGGTTGAACAGTACGGTGCCTCACATACGATTGTAGACGGCTCCAACATGGATGATTTAGGCGAGCATCGTCCGGGGATGCAGGCTGCCCGGGAACGCGGGGTACGAAGCCCGCTGCAGGAGGCCGGCCTTTATAAGGAAGAGATTCGACTTTTATCAAAGGAAATGGGGCTGCCTACATGGAACAAGCCGTCTTTTGCCTGCCTGTCTTCACGCATACCGTATGGAACAAAAATTACGCAGGAGAAAATCGATCAGCTTGATCTGGCGGAAATGTTCCTTTTAAACCTCGGACTCTATCAGGTGCGGGTACGCCACCATGATAAAATCGCAAGAATCGAAGTGATGCCCGAGGATATGCCAAAGGTGCTTGCACATCACGAAAAAATCGACCGTGCGTTAAAATCGTACGGTTTCTCCTACGTTACGCTTGATTTACAGGGGTATCGTTCCGGCAGCATGAATGAAGTGTTGAAGGAGGCGCTGCGCAAATGAAGGATCAGCTCACCGAATGGCTGACTCAGGTGCAGCAGGGAGCCTTATCAGTAGAAGAAGCGCGGGATAGGCTCAAAACGTACGATGCGCTAGGATATGCTACACTCGATACTCATCGTGAAAAGCGAAACGGATTTCCGGAAGTGATTTTTGGGGAAGGCAAGGCGCCGGAGCATCTGCTGGGGATTTTTGCGCGGCTGATGGAGCACCATTCAAAAGTGCTCGCGACAAGAGTGGATGAAGAAAAGGCCGGTGTCCTGCTTCGTAATCTGCAGGAGCGCTATCCTGATGATACCTTCCATTATCATCCGTTAGCACGTACCTTTCATTGGGTTCACTCGGAGTATGTAGAGGAATGGAAAGAAGGTTATATTGCTGTGGTGTCCGCGGGAACATCCGACTTTCCCGTGGCAGAGGAAGCGGCGATTACCGCGCGGCTGATGGGCAATCATGTGAAGACGATTCATGATGTAGGTGTAGCTGGCCTGCACCGCCTGCTCGATCGGCTGCATGAGATTCAGGAAGCCAACGCAATTGTTGTAGTAGCTGGAATGGAGGGAGCGCTTGCTAGTGTTATGGGAGGACTCGTATCCAAACCGGTCATTGCTGTTCCTACCAGTGTGGGCTACGGAGCGAGCCTGAACGGAATCGCTGCGCTGTTATCCATGCTAAGCTCCTGTGCAAGCGGTGTCGCTGTCGTAAATATTGATAATGGATTTGGTGCTGGTTATTATGCTGCTACTATTACTCACACGATAGCAGTTACACAGAAATAATCAGCAGCGGGCAGGGAGTGTTTTGCTGCTCGACCAATACAGTTGTTCAAGGCTGACCTAGGTTATGATGGGTCAGCCTATTTTTGTAAAAAATGTACGAAAAGCGGAAAAAGCTGAATGTAGGTTGCTATCCTTCTATGTGTTTTTTCAGTCAAAAGAAATGTTGTATATGGAACTCTTAGCACGTGAGGGTGAACAAATTGAAAATCAAGTTTGGCCGGCGGTTAATAAAGCTCAGGATATACGTTCAGCCATAAAGATATACTTAAATCAGATGGATTTGGAACTCGAAACTAAGATTTTAACTCAAAGGATGGTTTACGACCTTGAGGAATACAAACTTGTATCTAGGAAGCTAAATCCGGAGTATGTTGGCTCAGAGAATCTTAGAAGCATCGCCCCCCTTATGGAGTTTATCAAGTCACGTCAAGATTCTAAGGAGATTATCGATGAAGACCCAACTGTTATAGCCGGAGTTTTAAGATCAGCTTGGTTATTAGGTTCCCAAAAGGGAGATTTGCAGCAATACAATTATGAAAGGATTAGAGAATTGTTATTCGAAGCTGTTGCTAATCAAATTACTCGGTCATAGTTTGGTCTAGGTAATGATTTTATCAGATGAAAGTAGAAAAGTAGTGATGATTTATAGCAGAAGAAATAATTTGTTTTAATAATGTTTATATCTGTACGGAGAGCTTTGGAGATATTAATAACCCAACTATCTTGTTAATTATGGGGGCTACTTCATCAATACTTTAGTGGGAAGAAGACTTTTGTAAGAGACTAAGCGATCAAGGGTTTCATGTTATACGCTATGACAATAGGGATGTAGGAAAATCAATTACTTACTAACAGAAGCCTTTGCCAAGATCAACATCAACAACTGGCATGATAAAGAGAAAGTGATAGAGTATGTTATCGAATGGATATGTAAAAGGATGGGGATTATATTTATCTAGAACTCATGAAATAAATGTTCCTACACTAGTTATTCATGGAACTAAGGATCCTATCATACCGTATGAGCATGAAGTTCATCTTTCTAAAATTATACCAAATGCTGTCTTAGTCACTCTAGCTGGTGCTAGGCATGAGCTACACTATGATGATTGGGAAGAAATTATTAATGCTATATCTAAGCATGCAGCAAGTTCCTAATTGATATATACAAATTGAGACAGGAGTGATTTTTAATGAGTAAAGATATTAAACAAGTTATTGAAATAACTAAAAAACATAATCTTATTCTTAAGGAAGAAACAATGCAGTTTAATGAATCCGGGCTGGATTTTCAAGTTGTTTTTGCACAAGATGAAAGTGGAACTGATTGGATTCTAAGATTGCCTAGGCGGGAAGATGTGATGCTTAGAACAAAGGTAGAAAAACAAGCATTAGATTTGGCAAATCAATATCCTAAATCTTTTCAAGCGCCAAACTGGATCATTTATACAGACGAGTTAATAGCTTACAAGAGGTTAGATGGTGTGCCAGCGGGGACAATAGATCATAATATAGGAAACTATGTTTGGGAGATAGATATTAACAATGTTCCAGAATCATTTCACAGGTCTCTTGGTAGAGTGTTAGCAGAGCTTCATAGCGTTCCTAGTGATAAAGCCGAGGAGCTTGGCCTAATAGTGCATACCCCAGAAGAAGCAAGGTTGTCAATGAAGCAGCGTATGGATGCGGTAAGAGCAAAGTTTGGTGTAGGAGAAAAGCTATGGGACAGATGGCAGGCCTGGATGAATGATGATGAAATGTGGCCTAAGAAAACTGGACTGATTCATGGAGATGTACATGCCGGGCATACTATGATTGATACAGATGCTAATGTGATTGGATTAATCGATTGGACTGAAGCTAAGGTTACCGATATTTCAAGTGACTTTGTTTTTAACTATAAGGCTTTTGGAGAAGAAGGGTTAGAAGCTTTAATTCTTGCTTATAAAGAAGCGGGTGGATATTACTGGCCTAAGATGAAAGCGCATATTATCGAACTTGATGCTGCATATCCGGTTTCAATTGCTGAGTTTGCGTTGCTATCTGGAGTTGAGGAATATGTTCAGATGGCGAAGGAAGCGTTGGAAGTGAAAAGCTAGTAAGCAGTAACTCAATGCGCTGGCAGAGAAACTCAAAATTCTCTTGCCAACGCATTTTGTTTTTGTATTAATATCAATTACTATCCCTTTATCGGTTAGGTAAAACCCTTGATTTGCAGGGATGGAGGTAAAAGGCTGCCCAATCCCGTCAAGTTCGCTTCCAATTCTAATCTAGCCAAAGGAGCACCAAGGCAAAAATGCGGTCCATGTCCGAATGTCAAATGCTGTTTGTTATTGCTGCAATGTACATTTTTTCGTCCATGTTGGCAGCGCTCATCCATGCAATCATGACATCCCTTTGTTTCAGCTTCAATGCATGTTTAGCCCTTTTTATCTAAGTTGTTTTAGATTTGCGAAAGCCATCAACTACAGAAATCACCGCATAAATCAAAAAAATAACAATGACTCCGCTGACGCCCCAGGCTCTTGTCTGTTCAGCTGTCACAGAAAATGTCTCGGCCATATAGGTGTTAAATCCCGGGTGGATGATATTTTGATTGCTTACTATGACAATGAGCGTAATCATTCCTATCAGCTCGGTTATCGCATTGAATAGCGCCATTTTTTTGGTCCACTGTTTCTGTATTAATTTATAGAGGGCGAGCGCTACTTCGTATATCTAATCATAAACCTAGAAGGGATGACTGAAATGTTTGTAAACACAGCTACTTTTGAAATTGAAAAAGCATGAAAAAGATAAAGCACAACTGGCAAAGTCAAAAGGAATCCAACATAGCTGAGAAAAAAATGGAAGGAATGGATAGGAAGGTGAAGGTACATTGCGATGACGTGCAGAGATGCTTCATTTATCCAGTTTTTATTGAAAAACAAAACACATAACCTTATAATGGAAGTGTATCGAAATGCAACAGTTATTGTGAAGGAGATTGCATATGGCACGCATTATAGTAATTGCTCCCTATTCTGGACTGAAGGATTTATTTTTGCAGGTAAATGAGGATTTGAAGAAAGACATTCATGTAGAGGTAGGAGATTTACATAAAGGGCTCATGATTGCCAAAGAGATGGAAGAGCAGGGCTTCGATGTGATTATCAGCCGGGGGGCTACGGCCCGCCTGCTCCGGCAGCACTGCAATCTTCCGGTGGTAGAGGTGAAGATTTCAGGCTATGATATTCTGCGCACTCTTACGCTAATAAAGGGCTATGAAGGAAAAATTGGCATGATGAGTTATTTCAACACCATTCAGGGGGCGGACGCAATCGGAACGCTGCTAGATATAAACCTGTCCTTTTTTCCGATCCATCATGAAGAAGAAATCGAAAAGGGAATCCGCGAAGCGTATGCCGAGGGCATTCAGGTCATTATTGGCGATGTGATCAGCACCTCTGTAGCGAAACGCTTTGGGCTTCATTCCATTTTGATTACATCGGGCAAAGAGGCGGTGATAGAATCGCTCGAAGAGGCCGAACATATGAGCTTTTACGTGAAGAAAGAAAGGCAGGAAAAGGAGCTTCTTACGTCCATGCTGAATTATTGTAAGCAAGGTATTGTTGCGGCGAATGAGGACGGAAAGCTTATTTTCATGAATACACAGGCAGAAAAACTCTTTGCCACCCAGGCCGAACAAGAGATGGGGCGGGCGGTTGCTGAACTGCTGCCGCAGTTGCAAACGACGGAGGCCCCCATGAGCCAGGGCGAATCTGAAGAGGGGATTGTATCGCTGAACGGTGAAAATATTGTTATAAGAAAAACCCCGCTTACCATAGCCAGGGAGGCCGGAGCATGGATGGTTGAACTGCAGGAGGTTGCCAGCATTCAAAAAGTGGAGAGCCGCATTCGCTCGAAGATTCTCCCGGTGCCGCTGCGGGCAAATATGCATTTTAATCAATTGGTAGCGATAAGTGAAAATATGCACAATGTGATGGAGACGGCTCGTTTTTTTAGCAGGCATGAGCTTCCTGTTTTCATTTATGGAGAGCCTGGAACGGGCAAGGAGAGCTTGGCGCAGGCGATTCATAATGAGAGCGAGCGCAAGGATGCTCCCTTCGTATTTTTTAATTGCGAGGCTTATTCGGAAGAGCAGCTGGAGATTGAGATCTTTGGTGTAAGCGGTGCAGAGGGAAAGCAGGGAATTTTTGAAGCGGCCCATCAGGGCACGCTGTTTATTGATGCCATTGGCCGATTGCCTGCATCCATTCAAGCGATGCTGATTAATGTGCTGCAGGAAAAAAAGGTGACCCGTCTGTATGGGGAACATTCGACCCCGGTGGATGTCCGCATCATAGCGGCCAATGCCCGCAATCTGCAAGTCGAAATTGAAGAGGGCTGCTTTAGGGAAGACTTATTTCATCTGCTGAACGGTGGAGAGATCAGCATCCCGCCGCTTCGTGAGCGAAAAGAAGATATACCAGAGCTTGTGCGGTGGTTTATCGCCTCATTTAATGCAGAGTTTGGCAAGCAAATTGCCGGCATACGGCCTGAAGTTATGGATCGACTCCTGCAGGCCGGATGGCCGGGAAATGTACAGCAGCTTCGAAATACGGTTGAAAAGCTTTGTATGGTATCTGATGGCCCTTTTATCGAGGTGGAGGAGGCGGAAGGTATTATCGAGCAGCTTTCTGCTGAAGTTCCCTTCCGTGCTCATGCGGATGATCGATTTTTGGATATCACCGGTAAAACGCTGGAGCAGCTTGAAAAGGAAATTATTCATCGTGTATTGGAAGAAGAGAATCACAATCAGTCCCACGCCGCCAAACGCCTTGGCATTAATCGTTCCACCTTATGGCGAAAAATCAAAAGTGAAGAAAATAACTAATCGAAAAATAACAGGCGATGATGCCTGTTATTTTTTGTTGCAATAGAAAACAATTTTTATTTAAAAAACTATTGAATTTTGCAACGAATCATGCAATTATAAGGTATAAGAATTAAACATTTTCCATATTGTCTAAAAAGTTGCATAAAGAGACAGCATACGTTTCGATAAAGAGGTGGTGAAGCATTGGCAAAGCTGTTGGTAATTGCTGATGATCTGACAGGTGCAAATGATACGGGGGTGCAATTTGCAAAAAGAGGGCTTGCTACGATTTCCCTACTTGAGATGGAGAGTCCGATAGAAACAGAACATACGGATGTACTTGTTTACAATGCGGAAACGCGCTCTCTTACGACTGTTGAGTCATACGAAAAAATAAAGAAGACCGCTGCATCGTTTTGCCTCTCAAACATTCCGTATATTTATAAAAAAATAGATTCAATGATGCGAGGAAATATCGGCGCTGAAATCGATGCGTTGCTCGAAATGGAAGCGTTTGATATTGCAATCGTTGCCCCGGCGTATCCGAAAAACAGACGGATAACTATAGGTGGGTATCATCTTGTAAATCATCATCTGCTAGAAGATTCGGAAGCGGGCGTGGATGCGAAGTCCCCGGTTCGTGAATCATACCTTCCTACATTGCTTGCAACGCAAACAGAGCATGCTGTAGCACATGTCGAGATTGCAGAGATAAGAAGGGGCGGGTTGCTTGAACGGATACGAAGCTGTCTATTGCAAAAACAGCGCATTGTTGTGTGTGACAGCGTTACGGACAATGATTTGAAATCGATTACAGAAGCAGTATGGCACAGCGGATTGCGTATCTTATGGGTAGGTTCCGCAGGGCTTGCTGAATGTCTGGCTGAAAAGCTTGAGAATCGTGCCGCACCGATAGTAGGAAGCGGAAAGAAAGCGGATACTCAAGAAGTTCCTGTATTTTGCATAGCAGGAAGTGTAAGCGCTGTAACAAGAGAGCAGCTTCAAACTCTTTCACAGCATAAAGAGTTTGTATTCGCGACAGCCAGCCTGTCCTGTATATTCAGTGAAGAAGGCTACAAGCGTGAACAAGAGCGTTTGGTGGCGTACATAATCAGCGCAGCGCAGGCAGGCTGCTATCCGGTATTGACAACAGAGGTTTCGGCTAAAGCTGATGCCGCGGTTAGACAATGGATGGAGGTACACGATGCTAGCGCCTTGGAGGCTGGCAACCGTATCGCAGAATTTCTTGGAGAGACAGGGGCTGCGGTCGTAGGTGGATACGCGTGTAAAGGGCTGATTCTTACGGGCGGCGATATCGCTTATAAAACCTGTGAAAGCCTGGATGTACAGGCTCTGCGTATACTTGGCGAGGTAGAAGAGGGAATACCACTGTGTGAAATCGTAGGGGGGCAGATGTCCGGACTTTCTGTAATAACAAAAGCAGGAGCGTTCGGAAACGCAGACTCTTTATTCCATTCAGTGCAAAAAATAAAAAACATGTAATAAGAGGGGGACATTTTGGATGAAAAAGTGGTTAAGCATTCTTGCAGTCTCATCAATGACGCTTTTGGCGGCTTGCGGAGGAGGCGGAGCTCCGGCAGATTCAAAGAACGCCGGTGCTCAAGGAGGCGGAAGTGCCGTTACATTGAAAGTCGGTCATACGCTTGCTGATACCTCCCACTATCAAAAAGGGATGGAGAAATTCAAAGAGTTAGTAAATACAAAAACAAACGGTCAGGTTACCTTAGAAATCTTCCCGAATGGGTCGCTTGGCGGAGAGCGCGACATGATTGAAGGATTGAATGTAGGCAGCATTGACATGGTTCTGACATCGACCGGGCCGATGAGTGGATTTGCTCCGGAAGTAACGGTTGTTGACCTGCCATTCCTGTTCCGTGATGCAGACCATGCCCATAAAGTATTAGATGGTGAAATTGGTAACGACCTGCGTAAAAAAGTAGAAGAGAAGACAGGCGTAAAAACGCTGGCATGGTGGGAGAATGGATTCCGCAGCGTAACGACTAAAGACAAGGCAGTACAAAAGCCAGAAGACTTAAAGGGCCTTAAGATTCGGACAATGGAAAATGATATTCATATGGATTCTTTCAAGGCAATGGGCGCACAGCCAACACCAATGGCATTTACTGAGCTATTTACCGCACTGCAGCAAGGAGTTATCGATGCACAGGAGAATCCGATTCCAGTTATTATGACATCCCGTTTTTATGAAGTGCAGAAGCATATGACTATTACCCGTCACTTCTACAACCCATCGCTCATGCTGGTTGCAAAAGGCAAGTTTGATGCGCTGACTCCTGAGCAGCAAAAAGCCGTTGAAGAGGCAGCCGTTGAAGCCGGTAAGTATGAACGCCAGGTTGTGCAGGATATGGAGAAGGAATACATGCAGGAGCTAAAAACCAAAGGAATGGAAATCAATGAAAATCCAGATTTAAAACCTTTCCAAGATGCTGTGAAACCTGTTTACGAAAAATATGAACCGAAATTTGGCAAAGAGCTCGTCGACAAAATTCGCAATACACAATAAAAATTACAAGTGGCGGATAGGGAAACCTATCCGTCTGCTTATCCAAGAGGTGAACATTCTTGCAGTCTTTTATTAATGGAATTGATAAAATCAATGTATTTCTGCGTTATTTTGCTGCAAGCCTGCTTGCGCTTATGTCTGTATTGATTGTTTACCAAGTGGTTGTCCGCTTTTTAGGGAGCTATCTAGATCTGGAATTACCCCGCTGGACCGAAGAGTTGGCACGGTACTGCATGATCTGGCTTGTTTTGATAGGGGCATCGCTTGCAGTACGATACAGTTCACTGATCGGTATGGAGGCGATTGCCGAAAGACTAAGTGAAAACGGGCAACGTTTTTTGAAAATTTTAACGATTTTGATTTCCATGGTTTTATTTGTCATTATGATTGTGTTTGGATTTGAGATGCTGCGTCATGTGTCAACCCAGCTTTCTCCCGGCATGAAGCTTCCTATGGGTATTCCGTATGCGGCAGTTCCAGTTGGCGGGGTATTTATGCTGCTGAATTCCATTGCCGTGCTGCTGGAGACGATAAGAGGCAAATCAAATCAGGAAGCCTTTACGGGGAGTGAATAACTATGGCAGGTACGATGTTTATTTCGTTGTTTGTCCTTCTGCTGCTGAGTGTACCGGTCGCGTTGTCACTCGGCCTTGCATCAAGTATTGCCTTTATGGTTGATGGAAATATGCCGCTTGTCGTTTTGATGCAGCGCATGTTTTCAGCATTGGATTCTTTTCCGCTCATGGCTATTCCATTCTTCATTCTGGCGGGTTCGCTCATGGAGACAGGCGGAATCTCGCGCAGATTGGTGAATTTGGCTAACTCATTGGCTGGAGGGCTTACCGGTGGTCTTGCTGTCGTAACCGTTATTACGGCGATGTTTTTCTCAGCCATTTCCGGCTCCAGCGCAGCCACGACTGCGGCGCTTGGTGCCATTCTGATTCCCGCCATGGTAAAAAGAGGATACGATGTTGGATTTGCGGGTGCGACGCAGGCGGTTTCTGGAGAATTGGGGGTTATTATTCCTCCGTCTATTCCAATGATTTTGTTTGGGATCTCTGCCGGAGTATCCATTGGTGACTTGTTTATTGCCGGTCTTCTGCCGGGTATTATGATTGGCCTATCCTTGATTTTGCTTGTGTGGTATTTGTCCAAGCGCAAGGGCTACAAAGGAGAAGCGGGCATTACGGGAGCTATGCGATTACAGGCGTTTAAGGAAGCGTTTCTGGCACTGCTCATGCCGGTCATTATCCTTGGCGGTATTTATGGCGGTATTTTCACACCGACAGAAGCAGCGGTAGTGGCAGTCGTTTATGCATTTATTATTGGTGTATTTGTTTATCGTGAAGTGAAATGGAAAGACCTTGTTGACATCTTTACTCGTTCGTCCATTACGACTTCTATTATTATGATTATTATCGCAAATGCGGGCATGTTTGGCTGGATTTTGACACGGGAAGGGGTTCCGCAGAAAGCTGCGGCCATGTTTACCGCTTTTTCGGACAGTCCGTTTGTTTTTCTGATATTGGTAAACATCATGCTTTTATTTGTCGGGATGTTCTTTGAAACGTCTGCGTCGATTATTATTCTGGCTCCGTTGTTGACACCGATCGCAGTAGCACTCGGCATTGATCCGATCCACTTCGGTATGATTATGATTGTCAATCTTGCGATGGGCATGGTAACGCCGCCTGTCGGGGTAAATTTATTTGTAGCCTGCCAGATTGCAAATATAAAGCTAGAGCGGATAACCAAGGCATTAATTCCGTTTTTCATCGTGCTTATTCTTGATGTCTTGCTCATTACATATATACCTGCGCTGTCAACGTGGCTGCCTTCCTTACTGAAGTAGTACAGCAGGCTGAAAAATAAAAAAGGAGCTGGAACTGTGAAACTGCCGCGAATTGCAAAAGTTAGACAGCATTTCAAGGGACCTGTTGTTCATGATATCGGCGAAGAAATCGCCCGTCAGTTCACCATGATAAAACTGTCAGAAACCGTAAAGCCGGGAATGCGCATCGCCATTACTGCCGGAAGCCGGGGAATTGCGAACATTGCCTTGATTGTGCGTGCCTGCGTGGAAGAAATTAAAAAAATGGGCGGTCTTCCGTTTATTGTTCCCACGATGGGCAGCCATGGCGGAGCCACAGCGGAAGGACAGGTGGAAGTGCTGGAGAGCCTAGGCATTACCGAAGAATACTGCCAGGCCCCGATTCGTTCCTCGATGGAGGTTGTGCATATTGGAGAAACATCGGACGGAATGCCTGTGCACATGGATAAGCATGCATGGGAGGCAGATGGCATTTTATTAATGGGCCGTGTAAAGGTGCATACGGATTTCAAATCGCCTATTGGCATTGAAAGCGGGCTCATGAAAATGGCTGCGATTGGGCTCGGTAAGCATAAACAGGCGCTGCTCATTCACAGCCACGGTGTGCGCGGTATCCGTGATATGATGCCTGAGGTAGCTCAGGTGATGCTTGAGAAGGCAAACATTCTCTGTGGAATGGCTATTGTGGAGAACGCATTTGAACAAACCGCCATGCTAGAAGCGATTCCTACATCGCGCATTCCTTCCCGTGAAGCAGAGCTGCTTGCTCTCTCCGCGTCGCTGATGCCGAAGCTGCCTGTGGAGGACATTGATATTCTGCTGGTGGATGAACTCGGGAAGAATTACAGCGGTACCGGTATGGATACGAATATTATTGGACGCATTCGGATTCACGGGGTAGAAGAACCGGCATCTCCGCGTATCAAGTATATTATTGCAAGCAATGTAAGCGAGGAATCGCATGGCAATGCGCTCGGGGTTGGTCTTGCGGATGTGACGACCCAGCGCTTGTTTTCGCAGGTTGACTTTCAAAAAATGAATGAAAACGTAATTACAAGCACGTTTCTGCATCGGGCCATGATTCCGATTGTTATGGAAAATGATCGGGAAGCGCTGGCTACCGCCATGCGTGCAAGCTGGAACGTATCGGCAGAACAGATAAGGTTTGTTCGCATTCCAAATACGCTTCATCTCGAATATGTTTATGTCTCGGAAGCGCTTCTGCCGGAGCTGGTGGACAGGCCCGATATTGAAATTCTTAGCGAACCACAGGAGATAGCATTTGATGAACAGGGCTACTTTTTAGCATGGCATCAGTAAAGTACATACACATAAAGGAGTGGACAAAACATGAGTACACATAAAACGACCGTTTTTACCTACGGCCATTTCATTAATGGTGAGTGGAAAACCTCAGAGGAGACGCATAGCGTTACAAATAAATACACCGGTGAGGAATTTGCGCGCATCGGAAAAACGAGCCGGGAACAGGTAGTAGAAGCGGTAACCAACGCGCTTGATACATTTAAAACCAAAAAGCTAAGCCCGTATGAGCGTTATGAAATTCTTATGCGTGCAGCGCAAATCTTCGGTGAAAGAAAAGAAGAACTGGCGATGATACTCGTTCGTGAAGTAGGGAAAACATTAAAAGATTCGCGAGCAGAAATTGATCGAGGTATCCAGACCTTCATCGCATCCGCAGAGGAAGCGAAGCGCATCAGCGGCACGGGTATTCCGCTCGGGCAGCCGGGAAATGAGAACAAAATGGCTTTTACCATTCGTGTTCCTGTTGGGGTTATTGGAGCCATTACACCGTTTAACTTCCCGTTCAACTTGACTGCACACAAAATCGGTCCGGCGATTGCGGCAGGCAATACGGTCGTATTAAAGCCGGCGGAAGTAACGCCGATTATCGCTTGCAAAATGGCCGATATTCTTACAGAAGCGGGCCTTCCGGCAGGATATTTGAATGTCGTAAACGGGCTTGGACAGGAAACAGGGCAGTATTTGCTTGAAGACGACCGCATTGCTTTGTTTACCTTTACGGGAAGCGCGGGCGTTGGACGTCACATCAAAAGCACAACAGGCATCCGCCGGGTTACTCTAGAGCTTGGCAACAATTCACCGAACATCGTGCATCATGATGCGCCGGATTTGGATAAAGCAGCTGAGCTGTGTGTGACTCGCGGATATTCAAACGCGGGACAGGCGTGCATTTCTGTACAGCGTGTGTATGTGCATGAGGATATTTTTGAGGCGTTTGCGGAAAAGGCGAAAGCCGTTGCCGGAACACTGCGTGTTGGCAATCCAGAAGATCCGAATACAGATATCGGCCCGATGATTTCAGAGAAAGAGGCAAAACGGGCGGAACAGTGGATTACAGAAGCAGCAGCACAGGGGGCGGTTATCGTATGCGGGGGCAAACGCAGCGGAAGCGTGCTTGAACCAACCATTCTTACCGGAGTAACACCGGAGATGAAAGTGGTTTGCGAAGAAGTGTTTGCTCCTGTGATCAGCCTGATTCCATACCGCGATATTGACGAAGCGTTTGCTCAGGCAAATGCCAGCCGTTTCGGCCTGCAGGCGGGGTTATTTACGACAAACATTCAATTAGCGATGCGCGCAGCGCACGAGCTTGAATTCGGCGGTGTCATCATTAATGATGTATCCACCTACCGGGCCGATGTGATGCCGTATGGCGGTGTAAAAGATAGTGGTATTGGGAAAGAGGGACCGCACCATGCCGTACAGGAAATGACGGATGAAAAAATCGTAGTTATCAATCTATAAATATTATTTGACTGAAAAAGGGGTTAAAATCGTGAGAAATACATGGGAGTTTTACTCAACGGAACGAATTGTTTTTGGAAATGGCGCCATTCATGAACTGGATGCGATTCTTACGCGCATTGGAGCGAAAAATGTACTGCTCATTACCGACCCTGGCATTGTGCAGGCGGGCATTGCCGATCGTGTCATCTCTTTATTAAAGGGTGCAAACTATCAAGTAATTGTTTACGATAAGGTAGTACCGGAGCCGCCGGTATCAAGCGCAATCGAATGCTATGAATTCGCCAAATCACAAATGGAAACGGACGCGATCATCGGACTTGGCGGCGGCAGCAGCATTGATATGGCAAAAATTGCAGCCCTGCTCATCAAATACGGCGGGCATCCGCTTGACTATTATGGTGGAGAAAATCAAATTCCGGGTCCGATTGCACCGCTGATCGCCATTCCAACAACAGCAGGCACAGGCTCTGAAGTAACATCTGTTGCTGTTCTAACAGATACGGAAAACAATATCAAAGCGGGCATTTCTGATAATTACCTGCGTCCTGCGGTTGCGCTTCTTGATCCGGAGCTTACGACCGGCCTGCCGGCCTATGTGACGGCCTGCTCGGGTATCGATGCACTGTCACACGCCATTGAAGCCTATACGGCAAAAGAATCTGCATACATTCAGGCAGAAGGTCCGATTCTCTTTCAAGGCTCGATTCCCATTAGCGATGCGCTGGCCCTGCATGCTATTAAATTGATTGCACAAAATTTAACGCTTGCGGTACAGCAGGGAAGCAACCTTGAAGCGCGGGCCAACATGCTTATGGGAAGCCTGCTTGCCGGAATGGCATTCTCTAATGCGGGTACGGCGCTCGCGCATGCGGTTGCGTATCCGATTGGCGGACTTGTAAAGTCACCGCACGGAGAGACAACCGGTTTGATGCTGCCGTATGTAATGGAGTACAACGCAGCAACACAAGTCACGAAACTCGGTGAAATTGCTGATGCGTTCGGCGTTCAGACAGAGGGACTCGGCGTGAAGGAAAAAGCAGCGGCAGCGGTCGATGCCGTGTTCGAACTGCTTGAGGAAATTGGACTGCCGACGCACCTGTCTGAAATTGGAATCAAAGAAGAGGATGTAGTCGGTATTGCCGAAAAATCATTGGAAATTGCCCGCCTTGTTCGAAATAACCCGCGCGTTCCTACACAAAAGGGATTGGAAGAGCTGCTGCGCCGCGCGCTATAAATCACAAAGGGGATGAACAAAATGGCAGGAAAAAGACCGATTATCGGTATTACGATGGGCGACGGTGCAGGTGTTGGGCCTGAGATCATTATGAAAGCACTTATGCAGGAAGATGTCTATACGATCTGCCGTCCATTCGTTATTGGAGATGTAAAGATACTGGAGCGTGCTGCAAAGATCGTCGGAAATTCAGCGCAAATCCGCCAGATTGCTTCTCCGGATGAGGCTGCGTTTGCTTATGGAACGGTAGAGTGTATTGACCTGGATTTGCTGCCGGCTGATTTGCCTATTGGACAAATCTCGGCAGCGGCAGGCAATGCGGCTTTCCGATACTTAGAAAAAGCCATCCAGCTTGCAAGCGAAGATAAAATCGATGCGATTTGCACTGCGCCGCTAAATAAGGAAGCACTGCATAAGGCGGGGCATGTATATCCGGGCCATACGGAAATTCTGGCGGAGCTTACCGGCACATCGGACTATTCAATGATGCTGTCGGCTCCAAATCTAAAGGTGATTCATGTAACAACGCATATCGGGATTTTGGATGCTGTGAAAAAAATTAATCCATCTCGCGTTTATACAGTGATCAAGCTGGCGCACGACACACTGCAAAGAGCCGGCTACGAGCAGCCGCGTATCGCGGTGTGTGGCATCAATCCGCATGCTGGCGAAAACGGATTGTTCGGATACGGGGAAGAAGAGGAGAAAATTGTGCCTGCGGTGCAAAAAGCACAGGAAGAAGGCATTCTTGTATCCGGTCCTCTACCGGCGGATACGCTTTTTTTCCGCGCAACCCGCGGCGATTTTGATATCGTGGTTGCCATGTATCATGATCAGGGGCATGGACCCGTTAAGGTACTCGGGCTTGAAGCCGGCGTAAACATTACAGTCGGCCTGCCGATTATTCGTACAAGCGTGGATCATGGAACCGCATTTGATATTGCCGGTAAGGCAATCGCTGATGATTTAAGCCTGAGAGAGGCGATTCGCCAGGCGGTAGAACTGGCGCCGGAGCGAGTATAAGCAAAGGGATGGCACCGCTCTGCTGTTCCTTTGTTATCCATCAAAAAATAAAAGGGAGTGAGCGCATGGACAGACCTAAAATTGTCGTAACCAGAAAAATTCCGGAACCGGCATTGCGATTGCTTCGAGAATATGGGGACACGTATGTATGGGACTCGGAGGAGGAGGCGATTCCTGATGAGGTGCTTGCTCGTGAAATGAAAGAGGCAGCGGCAGTTTTTACAAATGTAAGTGACCGTATTGACCGTGCGCTTATTGAGAGCGCGCCTCATTTGAAAGTCATCAGTACGATGGCGGTTGGATTTGACAATATCGATGTAGGGGCAGCACAAGAACGGCGCATTCCTGTGGGCCATACGCCGGGAATTCTCACGGAGGCTACGGCTGATTTAACGTTTGCGCTTCTGATGGCTACGGCTCGCCGCATTGTGGAAGGTTCGGCCTATGTGCACAGCGGACAATGGCAGAGCTGGGGTCCGATGCTGTTGACCGGACAGGACATATTCGGTGCCACTCTTGGTATTATTGGCATGGGCCGTATCGGTGAGGGGGTAGCCCGCCGTGCGCGCGGTTTTGACATGAAAGTACTGTATCACAACCGGAGTCGAAGACCCAAAGCCGAAGAGGATCTGGGTGCTATGTATCGCGAGCTGGATGATTTGCTGCGTGAATCCGACTTTGTGGTGCTGCTGGCCCCAGGCTCGTCGCAAACCAGGCATATGCTCGGCGAGCGGGAATTTGCGCTCATGAAATCAAATGCCGTTTTTATTAATACATCACGGGGGACAAATGTCGATGAGAGCGCATTGTATCAGGCGCTGAAAAACAGAAAAATCTGGGCGGCGGGACTTGATGTCTTTGAGAGAGAACCCGTTGATCCCGCGCATCCGCTATTGACCCTGCCAAATGTGACCGTACTGCCTCATATCGGAAGTGCCAGCATCGCCACTAGGGAACATATGGCGATGACTGCTGCACAAAATATTATTGCGGGCCTGCAAGGAGACCCGCTTCCGTTTGAAGTTACGCTATAGAGAAGGAAAAAAGAGATGCTTTAGCCTTGTGAAGCTGACAAAAGGGCTGATCCTATAAGAGGGATCAGCCCTTTCGCAGTCTCCCGACATACTTCACCACTCTGCACTTGAAACGAGCACATTGTCAGGTTTGAGATGCTTATGGAGATTGATAAAATATAGGTATGGCTTTAATGGGTAGGGTAAAAGTATAAAGTATCCTCAGAATTGGTTTTATAACGAACGTATCATATAAAGAAAGAAGATGAAAAGATGTCCAAAGAATTTTCTAACCATACTAACATGAAGCAGCCATGTGACATTACTTTCTCCATCCTTGATCTTGCGCCGATTGTAGAAGGAGGGACCGCCGCAGATGCACTGCGCAATACGCTGGATCTGGCACAGCATGCCGAAGCATGGGGCTATACCCGCTACTGGCTCGCTGAACATCACAATATGCAAGGGATCGCCAGCTCTGCTACCTCGGTTGTCATCGGGCATGTGGCAGCAGGTACGTCCAGCATCCGTGTAGGCTCGGGCGGCATCATGCTTCCAAATCACGCGCCGCTGGTAATCGCGGAGCAGTTCGGGACGCTTGAATCGCTGTTTCCTGGACGGATTGACCTGGGACTGGGCCGCGCACCAGGCACCGATCAGATTACGGCCCATGCCCTGCGGCGGGATCGAAGAAGCGATGGGCATGATTTTCCTGAGCAGCTAGCTGAGCTGCGCGCTTATTTTGATCCGTCGCTTGCGGAGGGAGGAAGCCGTGTGCGTGCGGTTCCTGGTGAAGGGCTCCATGTGCCGATCTGGCTATTGGGCTCCAGCGGCTTCAGCGCCCGCCTGGCCGGACAGCTTGGCCTGCCTTTTGCCTTTGCCAGCCATTTTTCGCCGGAGAATACGCTGCCTGCCCTTGAATTATATCGGAATTCTTTTGAGGCGTCAGACGTACTTGAGGAGCCGTATGCAATGGTTGGGGTGAATATCATTGCCGCCGATCGTGATGATACGGCTCAGTGGCTGGCCACCTCCATGCAGCAGCAATTCCTGAATCTGATGCGCAACCATCCCGGGAAGCTGCAGCCACCGGTGGAAAGCATCCATGAAATGAGCAGCGAGTATGAGAGAGTAGTCCTCCATAGACAACTGAGCACATCCATTATCGGTGGGCCGCAAACTGTCAGAGAGAAGCTGTCCGCGTTCATACAGGAAACCCAGGCCGATGAAATCATGGTGAATGCCCAGATTTACGATCATCAGGCCCGGCTGCGTTCATTCGAGATCGTCGCAGAAATTGTTAAAGAAAAAAGTCGAGCATAATAAAGGAGCCTGCGTTCTCTTCCAGCTTCTATCGAACAAGCCGTCCGTATGTATTGGACGGCTTGTTTATATTCCACGAGTAGAGGCGGTATCCATACTCACACATGATGAAAAGAGTAAGTTTCAATTTACATTTTGTCGCAATATTGCTACGATTTTAGTGTGATTACTATATTTTCATGCAGGGAGGTCCGCATGTCTTTCGATTCGTTCGTACCTACATTGACGTATGCCCAGAAGCTGGATCAGCATGATGAGCTGTCCTGCTTTCGGCAGGAGTTTTACCTGCTTTCCGATACGATTTATATGGATGGGAATTCACTGGGGCTTCTTTCGCAGCGGGCGGAACAGGCGCTACTTGCTTCATTGCACGATTGGAAGACGTATGGCATCGACGGATGGAGCTATGGAAATCAGCCGTGGTTTTACATGTCTGAAAAACTCGGTGAGATGAGCGCGCCCTTAGTAGGGGCAAAGCCGGAAGAAGTCATCGTCACAGGCTCGACCACGGTGAATCTGCATCAGCTTGTGGCGACCTTTTATCAGCCGCAGGGAACACGCACGAAAATTTTAGCGGATACGCTGACGTTTCCCACCGATATTTATGCGCTGCAAAGCCAGCTCCGCCTGCATGGCTATGAACCGGATACACACCTTATTCAGGTGGAGAGCCGCGATGGCCGCTTTCTTGCAGAAGAAGACATTATCGCAGCGATGACAGAAGACATTGCCTTGGCGATCCTGCCCACGGTGCTGTATCGCAGCGGGCAAATTCTCGATATGGAGCGGCTGACAAGAGCGGCACATGGCCGTGGAATTTTAATTGGATTTGACGGATGCCATTCGGTAGGAGCCATTCCTCACGCTTTCAGCGAATGGGGAGTGGATTTTGCATACTGGTGCAATTATAAGCACCTCAACGGCGGCCCTGGCAGTATTGGGGGCCTGTATGTCAATGAAAAGCATTTTGGACGGCATCCGGGTCTGGCCGGATGGTTCGGCGCAAAAAAAGAAAAGCAGTTTGATCTGGAGCATACATTGACACCGGCGGAGACGGCCGGTGCCTATCAAATTGGCACGCCGCATATATTGAGCTTGGCTCCTTTGCTTGGCTCTTTGGAGATGTTTGCAGAGGCTGGCATGGAGAACATCCGCCGCAAGTCGCTTCAGATGACCGCATACTTGATGGATCTGATAGCATCTGAACTTCCCAATATGGGCTTTGCCATTGGCAATCCGGTAGAGGAGCGGCGTCGGGGCGGTCATATCAGTCTAGAGCATGAAGAAGCGGCACGCATCTGCAAAGCGCTGAAGAAAAACGGGGTCATTCCTGATTTCCGTGCGCCAAATATTATTCGTCTTGCGCCGATTGCGCTGTACACCTCGTATACGGATATTTGGAAAACGGTGCAAATACTGAAAAAAATTATGGAAGAGAAGCAGTATATGCGGTTTGAAAATAAGCGTGATGTCATTGCCTAGGCACATGCATTCCTGAATGGATTTTTGGACGACAAACTAAGAAGAGGAGGGATCGCATGCATGACGAAAAAGAGCAAAAGGTGCATACGGACTTTGCAAAAGAAATGTCCTATAGCGATTATCTGCAGCTTGACACGCTGCTAGAAAGTCAGCAGCGCATCTCGGAGCATCATGATGAGATGCTGTTTATTGTGATTCACCAGGCAAGCGAGCTGTGGATGAAGCTGATCTTGCATGAGCTGTCCGCCGCCATTCACTGCATTCGCAGAGGGGAATTGGAAGCGCCCTGCAAAATGCTGGCTCGCATCTCCAAAATCCAGCAGCAGCTGATTCAGTCCTGGAGTGTCTTATCGACGTTAACTCCTTCCGAGTATATGGAGTTCAGAGATAAGCTAGGACACTCTTCTGGTTTTCAGTCGTATCAAAATCGCTTGATCGAGTTTGCGCTGGGACAGAAAAACGCCCATACACTCGCTGTATTCAAGCATGATCCCAAGCTGTATGCGCGCATGCAGCAGGCGCTGCAGGAGCCGAGCATTTACGATGCAACGATTGAAGCGCTCGCAGCCCGGGGCCTGCCGATTGATCCGGAATGCCTGAAAAGGGATCGCTCGGAGCCTTATCAGGCCAATGCCAGCGTAGAGGCGGCATGGTTAACGGTCTATCGTCATGTAGATCAATACTGGGACTTATACGAGCTGGCCGAAAAGCTGGTGGATATCGGAAGCGGGCAGCAGCTCTGGCGCTATAACCATATGAGCACGGTCGAGCGGATCATCGGCCACAAGCAGGGCACGGGCGGCTCTTCGGGAGTGGCCTACTTAAAACAGGCCCTTCAGTATCATTTTTTTCCTGAACTGTGGAGTCTGCGCACGAAGTTGTAGCCAGACGAAAGAAAAAGCGGGGAGGAAGGTGTCTGCATGACTAGATGGATTGATATTTCACAGCGTCTCGATGATCAGGTGGCCATGTGGCCGGGAGATACGCCGTTCTCCTACCAATTGAACTGGAAAAAGCAGGACAGCGGCTCGGTCAATGTAGGTCAGATTACGATGAGTACCCACGCGGGTACACATATTGACGCCCCTTTTCATTTTGATGAGGAGGGGAAGCGGGTGTTGGAATTGGATCTTGATCTGTATATCGGCCGGGCGCGGGTTATCCATCTGCCGAACACGAGACAGATGGGGATACGGGAGATGCGTGGCATGGATATAGCAGGTGTGGAGCGGCTGTTGATTTATACGGGGGCCTGGCGCAATCGTCAGGTGTTTCCGGAGACGATTCCTCATGTAGAAGCGGAGGCAGCCGACTATCTTGCGGAAAAGGGTGTGCGTTTGCTTGGGGTGGATCTGCCCTCTGTTGATCAGCTGGACAGCAAAACATTGCCTGCGCATCATGCGCTTGCACGTCACGGCATTCATATTCTGGAGGGGATTGTGCTGGACGGCATAGCGCCGGGAGACTATGAATTGGCCGCGCTGCCGCTGCCGCTCGCAGAAGCGGACGGAAGCCCGGTGCGGGCTGCGCTGCGCAAGATTTCTGAAGAGTAACTCTATGATACAGACAAATGATAGCCTACATGATATCATAGCTCTATTCATAGAGGGAGGTAAGAGATTCGTGCACGTACATACTCGTTTTGATGATCGGGTCTGCCTTGTTACCGGTGCAGGCAGCCGCCAGGGAATTGGTTTTTCTACCGCAGAGATTATCGGTAGATTGGGAGGGAAAATCGCCATTGTTGCTACAACGGAACGCATCAATGAGCGGGTAAATGAACTGAAAGAAAGCGGCGTGGATGCGCGCGGATACGTAGCTGACCTGATGGATCGGGATCAGGTGCGTACCTTGGTGCGCTCGGTGCTGAACGACTTTGGAAGGATCGATATTCTCGTTAACAATGCGGGCATGGCGCAGGTAGGCTCTCCTGAGAAGTTCATTTCCTTTGCCGAGCTTGCAGATGAAGATTGGGATGAATCAATTTCCCGCAATCTGACCACATGCTTCAATGTAACGCGTGCGCTGCTGCCGCAGATGATACGCAATGAATACGGCAGAATTATTAATGTGTCTTCTGTTACAGGTCCGCTGGTAAGCAATCCGGGGGAATCGGCTTACAGCGCGGCAAAAGCCGCAATGGTAGGTATGAGCAAAGGAATTGCCATCGAGGTTGCCAAGCATAACATTACGGTAAACAATGTAGCGCCGGGCTGGATTGCTACAGGTTCACAGACAGAGCACGAAGCGGCGGCGGGCCTAAATACTCCGATTGGCCGTAATGGCCGCCCGGAGGAGGTTGGTCATATGATCGCATTCTTGGCTTCCGAGCATGCTTCCTATATTACCGGACAATTGTTTGTGGTCGATGGCGGCAATATATTACAGGATTACAAAGGGCCGAAAGAGCATTATTACTAGATCCCAATATGAAAGCAAAAAAGACGCTATTCTCATTTCAAGAATAGCGTCTTTTTTCGTGCTCGACTTCGTATGAACCTGCTACCTTAATTAGTGGTGCCGCTTTTTGTGGTGACGGCAATGGCAAGAGGGATTCCCGCAAAACTCGTTCTTTACTTTGTAGCAATAGGAATGCTGATACACAGGGACACAGTGATGCCGGTTAATAATTTCGATCGGTTGAATGACAGGAACCGTTTGCGGATGATAGAAGTCTCTGTATACTCTCTTAGGGTCCTGAACGATCGGTTTAGCCGGCGGGCAGTGTGGACGGGAACAGCGACTCATTATGAATCAACTCCTTTCCCGATACTATATGTATATACCCACCATATTGTATGGATTGTAGCCTATCTGTGTGCAAAAAAAAATGAGGAGGACGATCAGGTTGACCAGTAGCTGATCTGAGAAATTAAGCATAATGATCTCCATACCGGATGTGGGAACGTTGTTAAACGAGATCACTCTAGTAGAATACTCCTGTAACGCCTATATGGTTTCAAATAAAGGTAGGTCTTACTAATTAAATTAGTTATAATATTCATAATTTTTAAATATATATACTGTCTTTATGTTATATTAATTTTGTCGACAATCAACAAACAACAATCAACCATTGTACATAAAGAATGGGGGAGTGTGGAAGGAGCGGTAGCGTCTATGAATCAAAAAGTCATGATTAATAATGCCCTGTCAGCCCTGATCAAAGAGAGCATTATCGAAGACATTGTAAAAGGCAAGATTCGCCCTGGTGAAAAGTTAATTGAAGCCAGGTATGCCGAGCAATTCGGTACAAGCCGTGCTCCTGTGCGTGAGGCTTTTTATCTCCTCACACTTGAAGGTGTAGTCGAAAAAATTCCACGCAGAGGCACGATTGTTAAAACATATACAAAGCAGGAAATCGTAGATATTATCGAGATTCGGAACTTCGTGGAAGATTTAGCGGTGCGCAGAATCCAGCATGCCAGAAAGCGCCACTGCATTGAGGAAATGCAGCGCATCATTGAACAGATGGAGGAGCAGCGCAGCAATAATAAAGCGTATGTTCAACTGAATGCTCAATTCCACCAGCAGCTCATTGTCGCCACGGAGAGCGATATCATTCGTGATATGTATGCGGGGATCAGCACACGGCTGTTGTCTTTGCAAATGGTATCCTTTGTTGAAAACAAGGACATCGCCCAATCCCTTGCTGAACACAGACAAATCGTAGCGTTAATGAAGGAAGAGAGGTGGGATGAAGTAAGGAAAACATTATCCGCTCATAATGAGACAATACGCCCACGTGTGGAGCGATTTATCGCGGCGGACCTTCAGCAGCTAGAAGAGAACGGTTGAATGGAATAATCATATAGAAAGAGAAGGAGATTGTATGAGAATCATAATTAACCGCACGTCCGATGGCAAAATTACATTGCAGGAAACGTCACATATTGCGATCGTGACCATAAAGCGTCCGCATGCGTATAACGCGCTGACTGCGAATATGTGGAAAGATCTGAAGCAGATTGCATGCGAAATTAGGGAGCGCAAGAAGACAAGAGTAGTGATCCTGCGCGGAGGTCCCGGTCAGTTTACCGCAGGTGCCGATATTAAAGAGTTCACGGCAATGTCCCATAAGGAAGCAAATGAAGTGTTTGGTTTAATGGAAGAAGCGATTACTGCATTTGAGAATTTGCCAATGCCTGTGATTTGTGCTGTGGACGGTCCGGCTCTAGGTGCGGGCTTTGTGCTTGCGCTAGCCTGTGATATGCGTATCGGTACAGAAAACACCAAGCTTGGCATTCCGGTAGGACGTTTGGGAATTACGCTCGGCCCTTCATTTGTAAGAAGAATCATTCGGATGATCGGCCAGAGCCGGACAAAGGAATTGGTATATACCAATCGGTTGTACGATTACAAAGAAGCAGTTCAGCTTGGGTTGCTAAATAAAGTTGTAAAGCAAGAGGATATGGAGACGTATATGCTTGATTTGGCACAACGAATTGCCGAGCAATCACCTAAATCGCTGCAGGCAGTCAAACAAGCAGCTCGCTTGTGTGAATGGAAAAACGATATTCCGTGGATGTATGCCGATCCTGTAGATTTTGCAGAGGGCTGCCTAGCATTTGCTGAGAAGCGTTCTCCACAGTTTACATAGGTTCGTCGCAAAAAATGTAAGCGCTTAATACTATGAGGAGGCTATATGCTATGAAAAGCAGGAAACTATTTTCCGTTGTTGCGGTTACTCTTTCTTGTGCGCTTCTAGCTGCTTGCGGTCTTGCGAATAAGTCATCCACATCAACGACGGCAGCTTCCGGTAAAAGTGAGTCCTCATCGACTGTAACGCTAAAGCTATCCCATCAATTTCCGAAAGCCGAGCGAGATAAAGGGGACTTTCGCGGGCAGTTGGCTGTCCGATTTGCAGAAGAGATAGAAAAGCGGACAAACGGGTCGATCAAAGTGGAAGTATATCCGTCTTCAGCGTTAGTCAAGCCAAAAGAACAGTGGGATGCGATGCAGCAGGGTGCGCTTGATATGTCTATTTTCCCGCTGGATTATGCGTCCGGCAAAGTGCCGCAGTTCGACATTTCCTTAATGCCCGCACTCGTTCATAACCATGAGCAGGCGAAAGCTTGGCAAACAAGTGAAGTCGGTCAAAAGTTGGAAGAGATCAGCGAAAAGAATGGTGTGAAAATTTTGACATGGGTATGGAATGCCGGAGGGATCGGCAGCAAAGGCGAGCCCATTGTAAAACCGGCTGATCTAAAAAAGGGAATGAAGATGAGAGCGGCCGGCAAACGGGTGGAAGCGATGCTTCAGACGGCAGGTGCAGGCATTACCTCCATGCCGTCCTCTGAAATCTATTCAGCGTTTCAAACCGGCATTCTAGATGCAGCGGTAACGTCCGCTTCTTCTTTTGCCTCATATAAATTGCAGGAGCAGATTAAATCATACGTCTCTCCTAGCGAGAATACGTTCTGGTTTATGTTTGAGCCGTTGGTGATCAGCACCCGTACATTTGAGAAGCTAACACCCGAGCAGCAGACCGCGGTAGTCGAGGTGGGAAAATCCCTGCAATCCTTTGCGTACGAGGCGTCTAAAGCTGATGATGATGCGGTAGATAAAGCCTTTGCTGAGGCGGGAGTGAAAGTTGTACAAATGGACGATGCTTCGTTTACTGAATGGAAGCAGCTCTCCGAACATGTATGGAAGCAATTTGCTAAAGATGTGGAAGGCGGTCAAGAACTCATTGAGCTGGCTCAAAAAGTAAAATAAGCCAATAAGGGGCTGATCGATATGGATGAAGAAATGCTAAAGAAAAGGCCGGGGGTAATCCGCTTCATTGACATGCTAAGCGAATGGAGCGGATATCTCAGCGGGGGAGCGGTTCTGATTTCTACGTTAATTATTGTCCATGAAGTCGTTATGCGTTACTTTTTTGCTCAGCCGGCCATTTGGCAAATTGAAATCAGCATGTATTTGCTTTTGTTTACTTCTTTTGTCGGTGCCTCGTATGGATTAAAGCATGATGCTCATGTAGGGATTGACCTTCTCGTTAGCAAATTAGCGCCTCGCGCCCAGAAAAAGATGCGTATGTTTACATCGCTGCTCTGCATAGGGCTAACCATTCTAATCGGTTGGCGTGCAGGTGTACTGTGGTTGGAAGCGTATGAAAATGGCTGGCGCGCCGAATCGCTTATTTCTACACCGCTCAGTATTCCGTATATCGCTCTCCCGCTGGGCATGCTTCTGATGACGCTTCAGTTCATTGTTCTGCTGTATGAAGATTGGAGTTGGTTGAAAGCGCATACATCATCGCGTACTAATGAAACGGCGGAAGTGCAAAGCATGCGGAAAGAGAAGATGAAAACGAGCTGAGAAGGAGGGAATGTATGAGTTCGCTTGCGATTGGGGCAGGAATCGGATTTTTTGCGCTGCTGGTAATGGTGTCAGGGATGCCGATTGCGTTTGCGCTGGGCATTACCGCGGTTGCTTCCATGCTGTTGTTTTTAGAGATGGATCAGGTCAATATGTTAGCCAATTTCCTATACAGTTCACTCGATGATTTCGCTGTTCTCTCCATTCCGTTATTCATCTTTATGGGGGCGGTCTTTTCTGGTTCAAAAGCCAGCACCGATTTGTTTGAGGCCGTGCAGCGCTGGCTGGGTTGGCTTCCGGGCGGTATGGCCATCAGCAGCATTGCCGCATCCGCCATCTTTGCCGCCATATCAGGTTCAAGTCCAGCCACGGCAGCAGCAATTGGTGGGGCCGCCATTCCAGAAATGAAGAGACGAGGCTACTCCAATTCCATTGCCGCAGGTGCGATTGTGGCAGGGGGAACGCTCGGTATTTTGATTCCGCCCAGCGTTACATTGATCCTCTACGGCGTAGCGGTAGAGCAGTCCGTCGGAAAGCTGTTTATTGGCGGCATCATTCCCGGTCTGCTGATGACACTGCTTTACTGCTTGTGGGTAGTGATTGCCGTTCGGATGGAAAAGAAGAACATTCAGGTTTCTTCCGACCAATACGTGGCGGCAATTACACGCTACTCAGCAAAAGAGAGAATGGCCTCGCTTATTCAGTGCATCCCTTTCCTTATTTTAATTGGCGGTGTGCTAGGTTCCTTGTATCTTGGCATTGCAACGCCAAGTGAAGCGGCCGCGATTGGGGCATTGCTCGCCTTACTGATCGTTGTTATCCTGTATCGTTCGATGACATGGAAAAAGTTAATGGGCATTCTTCTCAGTTCGACGAAAGAAAGCACGATGATTCTATTGATTATGGCATTCTCAGCGCTCTTGGGGACAGTCATGGGATTTCTCTCGATTCCGCAGGAACTGGCATCCTTGGTTGTAGGTCTTGAATGGAATCGGTGGGTAATCTTCTTCGTCATTAATCTTTTTCTCTTACTTCTCGGTTGCTTTCTTCCGCCTGCGGCGATCATTTTGATGACGGCTCCCATTTTATATCCGATCATTGTAGGGCTCGGATTCGATCCGATCTGGTTTGGCATTATTATGACCATCAATATGGAAATGGGACTGATTACGCCGCCGGTTGGATTGAATTTGTTCGTCGTCAAAGGAATTGCGCCTGATATTCCGCTCAAAGATATTATTAAAGGCTCCCTTCCGTATGTGGGTGTGATTGCCGTCTGTATCGTTATTCTTGCCGTATTTCCAGACTTGGTAACCTGGCTGCCAAGTCAAATTATCGGGGAATAAGGAAAGCGGAAATAATGAGAGAAGGAGAGATAGTTCATGGAAAAGAAAAAAGCATTGGAAGGCATTCGCGTATTGGATTTGACGAGGGTGCTGGCAGGACCGTATGCTTCGATGGTGTTGGGCGACTTAGGTGCAGAAATCATTAAAATCGAAACGCCGGATGGTGGAGACGATGCACGCGGTTTCGGACCGTTTTTAAATGGAGAGAGCGTATATTTTATCAGCATTAACCGCAACAAAAAAAGCATTGCTCTGAATTTGAAGAAGGAAGAGGGAAAAGATGTCTTTCGGAAAATGGTAAAGGAAGCGGATGTTGTGCTGGAGAATTACCGCCCAGGCACGATGGAGAAGCTGGGACTCGGCTATGAAGCGCTGAAAGAAATAAACCCGCGCATCATCTATGCTTCTAGCTCAGGCTTCGGGCATACAGGTCCCTTCAGCAGCAAGGCCGCATATGATCTCATCGTACAGGGAATGGGAGGAATTATGAGTCTGACCAGTCTGCAGGAAGGAGGGCCGCCTACACGGGTCGGCGCATCGGTAGGTGACATTACAGCGGGACTGTTCACGGTGATTGGCATTCTGTCTGCGCTGCAGCATAGGAATCGTACAGGTGAAGGAGAAAAAGTGGATGTTGCCATGCTGGATTGTCAGGTTGCCATTTTGGAGAATGCGATCGCCAGATATGCCGTAACAGGTACTTCGCCAAAGGCGACAGGAAATCGCCACCCGTCCATTACGCCGTTTGCCGTCTTTAAAGCGCAGGATGATTATATTGTCGTCGCCGCAGGCAATGACCAGCTATGGCGGAAATGGTGTACGGTAGTCGGGCGTGCTGAGCTGGCGGAGGATTCCCGCTTTGCGACCAATATGCTGCGCACCGATCATTGGACGGAGCTGGAGCCGATTATGCAAGAGGTGATCGAGCAGCGAACGGTAGACGAATGGCTTGGGATATTTGAAGCGGCGGGTATTCCGTCAAGCTGCATCAATGATGTAGAGAAGGTCGTCCAACATCCGCAGGTGCTGGCCCGGGAGATGATTGTTCATCAGGAGCATCCAACCGCTGGCCGCATCATGATGCCGGGCATTCCGATTAAACTCTCTACAGCGCCCGGAAGCATCGACCTGCCTGCTCCTGGCTTAGGAGAGCATACGGAAACGGTTTTACAGGAGATATTGGGGTATACAGGCGAGGAGATTGAGCAACTACGAAGTGCAGGTGTGATATATAACGAAGTGCATAAGGTAGTAAAATAGAAGGGAAGGCCGTGCGATACATTTCGTACGGTCTTTTTTCATATAGAGTTTCAGAGTGTGAGAACGCTTCATTAAATACTGCGGGGAATTGTGCCGTATCGCCTCGATCATGTATTGCTTACTGGAGATGATGTAGAGACTGTCACCCGCTTTTTTATGGAAGTATTAGACTTTCACCAGAGCGAAAAAATTATGACCGTAGATGGAGAGATGATGCTTGCTAGCATCTGCTAGAAGAGCGGGTATCCCCATTCCGCTGGGGACACAGTTCGGCGCGATTATTGCAAGTGGGTTTGCTCCATTGATTTGTACGTTTTTATGGCACGAGCTTGGCAGCGTGTACGCTGTAAGTCCGGCGGCGGTGATTAACCTTCTTTTCTACGCTGCTGCTTCGAAGTGAGGCGACATCAGTCCTTGAAGAGTCGAATGTAGAAGAAGAGAGCAAAGAGGCAGTATCTGTGTAAAGCTGCACAAAATCAAGGGGCCAGGATTGCTTATGTGTCCTGGCCTTTATGCTGCTAGGAAGCAGTGGGATTAAGAGAGAGGAGCTGGCGAGACATGCAACTGCTTTACAAACGTGAAGTTAGATTTTTCAAATCCCATTTTTTCTTCGTAAAAGCGATGTGCGTCTTCTCTAAAAAAAGCAGAGGCCAGAGCAATCGTATCGCATCCCTGCTCTTCTCCCCACGATGCGAGGAAGTGAAGCATCTTCTCTCCGTATCCTTTCGAGCGCTTGTCTGCTTTCGTTACCAGCTCATGCACCCAAATATGTTTGCCATAGTACATGTTATGTAAAACAGCAATGCCTGCCAGTGTAACGATTTCGTCCTGCTCATACAGTGCAAACAAGCGGTATCCTTCTTCTTTCATTTGCCTCATAATCGTGATAAATTCGTCCTCCTGAAGCTCTGTGCGCAGGTCGCGCATTACGGGATAGGCAATGCGCCACTCATCTTCTGAAAAAAATTCTGTAACCATCCTCTTCCTCCTGTGAACATTGCGAATTTTATTGCTTTTTTAGTGTAGCAGAGAAGAGGGATGGCAACCATACGTATAGTTGATAATTTAAGCATAGGTTTATTTGTAAAAAATCTTTCTTTGTTTGCGCTCCTAAAGATAAGATTGACTTGAAGAGGGTAGGAAAAAGTATATCCTTAAAATAAGGAGGTGGAGGAATGGGAAGAGAGATTGGATTCGATGAAGAAAATGTAATCCTAAAATTGAATGGAGCCACCGGCTTCTTCGCTTTGAAATTCGAATTGCTACTGCCCTATCATACAATTAAAAGCGTACATGTGGATTATTTTGACGCTCCTCTATGGATGCTTCGGATGCCGGGAACCTCGGTTCCTCCGCTCAGTATATTTGAAGGAAGCTTCAAATATAAGGATGAGTGGTATTTCCTTTCCTACGAACACAGAGTTCCGCTTGTCATTATAGAATTAGAAGGACATGAAAAGTATACGTATGTCATTTTTGAGATGGATGATCCTATTGCGGTTACCGCGAGTATCCGAAGGCATAGTAACAAGAAGTAAGCACGAAAAAACAAGGCAGATTTCTACGCTGGTAGAAGTCTGCCTTGTATGTTTTTCTAATCGATAGCATCAACAGCCATGCTGGTAAGTGTAATTGGTCCCGCAACGTTAACCGTACCGCAGCACTTCGCCTGTTAGCTGGTACACGATAAATCTGCTCGATGCGGCTGCGTTGAAGTCAATGGTGCTGAAGGATACTGTATAGAAGGCTTCTGCAGGAGCCCCTCCTGTCTGATTGCTCGGTTCAGAAGCTTTGTAATCCAGGATAATTTCTGGCATTGCTTTTCACTCCTTTCTTGAAAATCAGTGTACTTACGTTGTGCCAACTGCCAGGCCGCTAAAAGTAACCGGTCCAATAACCTGAGCAATCGTGAAAACTGCAGGGGCATTATTGGCGATGATGGCTTGGACGACTAATTTATACACATGAAAACCAGAGGGAACGTTCTCATCAACTGTACTAAAGGTAACGTTATACTCTGTCGGCGAGGCAGGTGCTCTCTGTACACCTTCTAACGTGTTGAAAATTTCTACACCATCCCGATAGATACGGAAAATGACTCCGTTGTTAAAAAGAGAACCTACCGCAGCGCTGATGCTTACATCCGCTGACAAATACACCCGGTTGTTTGTTGTTGCTGGAGAGACCTGCGGAATAAATAATCCTAAATCAGCAACTTGGAGTTGGCTTGGTATTTGAGGAATGGGGACAGGGGCGGTTCCACCGAAGGAATTGCTTGGTACGCTGGCTTTATAATCCAATACAATGACAGACAATGGCTCTGACCTCCTTTTTATTGTTAATATGATTGATTATGAGAATGTATAGAAAATGTGAATAAAATGATAGAAAAAGAGGCAGCTCGCTTGAAGATTTTAAGAAGGAGAAGTTATAGTGAGGAAGAATAGGAAGCTTAGAGTTTTATGAGAGATAAGAGGAGGGATTTATTTGGTTATTTCCAAAGGTGGCTGTTCTGTATATCCGATTATGGTACCGGCAAAATATAATTTGCGGACCTTTAATTTTTATATAATAGAAGAGGCGGGTGCTTTATCACTGATTGATGCAGGAATCGATACAGATGACTGTTGGGCATCTCTTAATCAAACGCTGCGTGAAAACGGTTTTAAATTGGGGGACATCAATCAAGTCATTCTTACGCATAATCATGAGGATCATGTCGGACTTTTGAATCGTATTTCTTCTGTAAAGAATATTCCTATCTATGCCCACAAAGAATCCATTCATCGCTTGAAAAGAGACCCTGCCTTTTTTGCGATGCGCGTTGAATTTTTTGCGCAGCTCTATCGGGAAATGGGATGTGAAGCGGCTGGCGAGCAGCAGGTTGAAAAGCTGAGAGAAGCTGTACAAACAAACGAGAGAAGAAAAATCCAGGCGGACATCTTGCCGCTGGTTAATTCGGATAGAATTGCAGGGATGGAGGTTATTGAGACGCCCGGACATTCGCCAGACCATATGGTGCTGCTGCATGAAGAAAGAAAATGGTTGTTTTCTGGTGACCATCTGCTTGGACATATCTCAAGTAATGCGCTTGTAGAACCTGATCAAGAGGGACAGCGTATAGCGACATTGGTGCAGTATGTACGTTCGCTTAAAAAATGCATGGCTCTTGACGCAGAGACATTATATCCTGGACATGGTCGATTGATTCATAATCATCGAGAATTGATTGAGAGCAGATTGCACCGCATTAATGAAAAGGCGGAAAGAATTCGGCAGATGATCCAAAATGGTATGGCAACAGCAGCCCAGCTTGCCTATTCGTATTACAAGGACAAATATAACAGTCAATTTTCGCTGGTTATGTCAGAGATTATTGGACACTTGGATTATTTGGAATCACTACATAAGATTAAGAAAGAACGCAAAAACGGTGTATGGCATTACCAAGTAATAGCCGTATAATACCGCAGCGTAGTGCTTACTATAGAGAGAATGGTGAATGGTATCATCATTCATTGCTCTTTTTTTATGCATAGCAGGTTGATGCAGCTATAAGGTGTCAGATTCATCATATAGTTTGACAAGAAAATGACAAAAGTTATAAATCGAAAGGCATAAAATCATTTCTTAATTTTGTTTTTTGTGTAATAGTATAGAGAGAAAAAACGTTTTTAAAACTGTGAGTACGTTACCAAAGGGAAGTGAGCAGTATGCAAAAACATGATGATACACTTATCGAAACATTAGAGAGTATTAAATATGTTCTTGATCAAACATCCATCTTAGCCATTACTGACGAAAAAGGCATCATTACGCATGTTAATGATAAGTTCTGCGAGATTTCTCAATACAGTAGAGAAGAGTTAGTAGGAAATACGCACCGGGTTATTAATTCCAAACATCATGATCGTGCTTTTTTTAAGGGGATGTGGGACACCATACGAAGTGGAAACACATGGGAAGGATGTATTCAAAATCGAGCAAAAGATGGTTCGATCTATTGGGTCGACACGATTATTGTTCCCTTTCCAGAAGGCTCCCCCAATCCGACCCGCTACGTTTCAATTCGCCGGGACATTACGAAGCAGAAGGCGGCGGAAGAACAAATCTATGAACTTGCCTATTATGATCCACTAACCCATCTCAGAAATCGACGAGGGTTCCATGAATATATGGAAAGTGAAGTTGAGAAAGCCAAAGGTGCGCAGAAGATATTTGCGACAATCTTTATTGATCTTGATCGCTTTAAGCAGGTTAATGACACGCTCGGCCATAAGGTTGGAGATGGCTTATTAGAAGCCATTGCTTATCGCATGAAGGAATCTCTTGATTCGGCGCATACCACATTGTTTCGGATCGGCGGAGATGAATTTACCGTCGTATGGTCTCATATGAAGGATAGAGAGGAAGTCAAAGCCGCGGCGGCTCAGATTTTGCATATATTTGAAGAATCGTTTGAAATCAACGGCTATCAAATCTGCATCACACCGAGTCTTGGTGTCTCTATTTATCCTGAACACGGTGAAGATCCGGAGAGCTTGCTTCGTCGGGCTGATACCGCTATGTATTGTGCCAAGGAGAGCGGAGAGAATCATTACGAGATTTACACGGAAGAGATGGAGAATGATTTTATTCATCGACGCACGCTTGAACAAGAACTGCGAAGCGCTTTACGCTTAAATAAACTTGAGTTGTATTATCAGCCAAAAATTAATATACAGAGCAAAAAAATGGTAGGGGTAGAAGCGCTGCTGCGGTGGAATCACCCGGAATGGGGATTCATTCCACCTGATAAATTTATTCCGATTGCGGAGAATTCCGGTCTCATTATTCCGCTTGGTGAATGGGTCATACGTACAGCATGCAAGCAGAACAAAGCGTGGCAGAATAAGGGCTATGCTCCTTTTATTATGTCTGTAAACTTATCGACACTGCAATTTAAACAGCAGAATCTTGTTGAAGTTGTTGCAGATACACTGCGGGAAGCTGAGTTAGATGCTACCTGGCTTGAAATTGAAATCACAGAAAGCGTACTAATCGATTATGGAAGTGAAGTTATTGATAAGCTGAATCAGCTTAAAAAAATGGGTGTGCATATTTCGATTGATGATTTTGGCACAGGTTATTCATCGTTTAATCATATTAAGAATCTTCCTATCGACATTGTAAAAATTGACCGTTCTTTCGTACGCGAGCTCCCTAACTCGAATGATGAAGCGATTGTAAAGGCCATTATCTCCATGGCACAAGCGCTGAATCTCAAAGTGTTGGCTGAAGGAATCGAAACGGAAAACCAGTGGCATTTTCTAAATGAGGAAGGCTGCCAGGAAGGACAGGGCTATTTATTCAGCAAACCCCTTCCTTCTGATGACGTGGAAAAATTGCTGCATGTAGATTTCCTGCCTGTGTAGATAAAAGAGCATATTTCTCCTGTATGTGAAGGAATAGCATACACCGTCCTAACATACGCTGATAAAAACAGCGGATGGGAGTGTGCTTCTATGATTATTCATTGCATTCCATTTACACTGAAAAGAATTGCTATAACCGACATACGGATCGTATCTGAAGATGAGTCTGTACCAAATGTGCAGGGGGAATCAGGTTTTTTACAAGTAGAGGGTCCGGATAAGGACGGCAGCTACGTATTGCTTACAGGATACAATCACTTCTACAGCCTGCAGCACAGGAGGGAGAAGAGTGTACTGTGCAAGGTTAGGACACTTGTCAGTTCGCATGAATATACGATTATTAAGCGAAAGCATGATGATAAAGAAACGATGATCGGTGTCCTTCTTCCTTACTATGAAGCAGACCAGATCGCAGCCTGGACACATATACCGCTTCATGTAGTGAAGAAATATGAGAAAATGCTGGCACCGACCTTATCTCGTGGGAGAGCAGAGAAAAATGAATTGCGCATGATCCTAGATATTCCGTATATTGGCCTCTCTTTCAAAAGGATGCTATTGCATAACTACGTACGGAAGAATAGGAAAGCCTATGACGTAAAGTTTTTACGGAAATAGAGAGACGCCGGGTAAAAATCCGGCGTCTCTCTTGTTATAGTGTATACTTTTTAATCTGCCGATAAATGGTGCTAAGCGATATGCCTAATAATTCAGCAGCCTCTCTAGCGTTACCATTTGTCTTCTCCAGTGCCTTAATCAGGGATGCGCGCTTCAACTGTTCTTTGTATGAGAGCTGACTTGGTTTGCTTGTATTCTGTTGTTGTATACAGCATTGCTGTAGCATCGAGGAGGGAAGGTGATCTACGGAGAGTATGTCCCCTTCTGAAAGCACACGCAGCCTCTCAAGTATATTGAATAATTCACGTATATTCCCGGGCCATGTATAGCTTAAGAAATACTTCATAATCGAATCAGGAATCTCTATCTGCCACTCATGCTTTTCACAGAAATGAGCGATTAGATACGGGATATCCTCTTTCCGTTCATGTAAGGATGGTGCTTTAATTGAGAAGACATGCAGCCGGTAAAATAAATCCTCACGGAATACCCCTGCTTCTACTAGATCATGTACATTTTTATGTGTAGCTGTAATGATGCGCACATCAATTGCATGCGGAATATGCCCGCCAATCGGTGTGATCTCCCGCTCTTGGATAACGCGCAGCAGAGCGACCTGCATGGACAGCGGCATGTCGCCAATTTCGTCTAGAAAGATGGTTCCACCGTCAGCTTGTACGAATTTTCCTTTATGTCCGCCCTTTTTTGCTCCCGTGAATGCCCCTGCTTCATAACCGAATAACTCGCTTTCCATTAATTCTTTCGGAATCGCTCCGCAGTTAATGGCAACAAAGGGCTTCTTTTTTCTTGGACTGTTTAGATGAATGGATTTTGCAATTAACTCTTTACCTGTACCGCTTTCGCCATGAATAAACACGGTAATATCTGATTGTGCAAGCTTTTGGATTTGCTCTATTGTTTTTTGAAAGGCTCCACTAATTCCGCGCTCACCAACAAATAGCGGAGAAGGCGGCTCTTTATATGGAACAGGAAATACCGGGTCGCTAGTTTTATGAAGCACCTCGATTTTATAGCCCATTTTCTGCCCATGTAAAAGAATCGGATGGCGGCTGTGTTCAACAATAGACAAGTCCGCAACGTCCATCATATGCATGTGGAAATTTACATGCTCTTTCATTCTGGGCATAAGAGATTTACTTGACGTGACAAAGTATCCGTCGTTATCAAAAATAAGGAAATCTTTATCTGCGTCGTTCTCTTTTCTATGCAGGTAGGTCTCAAGTAGATTAAGGCGGTGTTGTTGCTGCTGTAACTTCCATTTATGTTCGATGCTGCATGCTACAGAGAAGACGGCACTTAAGATATCAAGATCATCATGAACCTTCATTGTCGATACATCAATGATGCCTATAATTTCATTGCGGTCGTTGCGGATGGGAGCTGAGAAGCAGGACCAGCGATGACTTGCTTTAGAGTAATGTTCAAAGCCGATAATTTGCATCGGCTCTTTCGTAGCCAGAGCTGTACCAATCGCATTCGTTCCTACCTGGCTCTCGACCATTCAATTCCTTCTACGAGATTCATTGTCTTGGCCAGCTCCTGGATTTCTCGTTCGCCTTGTATATGCAAAACATAACCTTTAGGATCAATGAAAAGGATCAATACCCCTACATCTGTAAGCCATTTCTCTAGCATATGGAAATAAGGTGCAGCCAAATCAAGGATCGGTTTGTAATGAGCTCGTCTGTTTTTCAATTCACTTTCATCAAGAATATGAACAGCTTTCTCCAGATAAGGATTTACGTCATATTGCTTAGAGCGGTACCAAGATTCCATAATTCTTTTTGATAGTCTTGTAGGGTCTAATACGCCCTCTCTAACGAACTTTTTCCACGAAGTTTCCAACATCGTAATCGTCCTCCTGGAAATCGCTAATTAATTTCAGATTTTACTGAATATTTCTATTATATATCATTTTTTCTCATTTTTATAGCAAATCCTATGGCATTATGTGCCGCATGGCAACAAAATTGAACATAAGACAGTCGTATGATCAAAAAAATGCAGATGTAATAAGTCAATGCGAAGGAAAAAACCTAATAATTGTTGGCATACTCTTTGCTTTTTTCTGAGAGTGATGGATTCTCTAGAACAAGAAAGGGGAGTATGAATGATGAAAATAGGATTATTCTTAATGCCATCGCATCCGCCGGAGAGAAGCTTGTATGATGCCACACAATGGGATTTAGAGATGATTAAATATGCCGATGAATTAGGGTATAGTGAAGCTTGGATTGGTGAGCACTTCACTTCGGATTGGGAACCTATTCCAGCCCCAGACTTAATGATTGCTCAAGCCTTGCTTCAAACTAAGAACATCAAGCTAGCTCCAGGCGCACATTTATTGCCGTATCATCATCCTGCCGAGCTTGCTCATCGTATTGCTTATCTTGATCACGTAGCGCAGGGCAGGCTGATGTTTGGGATTGGGTCAAGCGGGCTGCCAAGCGATTGGGCTTTATTTAATGTGGATGGATTTGCGGGAGAAAACCGAAAAATGACATCCGAAGCACTTGAAATTATTCTGAAGCTTTGGACGGAAAAGGAGCGGTTTGAATATAAGGGAAATTACTGGAACGTCAATAAAACAGATACGATGTTTAACCTGCTAGGTCCGCATATTCTTCCATATCAGCAGCCATATCCGCCTATCGGCATTGCCGGACTTAGCCCAGGTTCAGAGACGCTAAAAATGGCAGGGGAATATGGGTTTATCCCACTAAGTCTCGGTGCAAATAATGAATATATAGCAAGCCACTGGGATTCCATTCTTGAAGGGGCGAGGCGCAGTGGAAAAACACCAAATCGTCAAGAATGGAGAATTACACGAGATGTTTTTGTAGCTGATACGGATGAGGAGGCTTATGAATGGTCGTTGGGTTCGATGATGGGACGACAGCATCGGGAGTATTGGTTGCCGTTATTCGGCAGTTTTCGCATGATGTCAGTGTTTAAGCATCGAGAAGATGTACCTGATGAAGAGGTAAGTGCAGAATATATGGCCGAGAACAGTTGGATTATCGGCTCGCCGGATACAGTGGCTCGAAAGCTAGATGAGCTTTCTGAAACGGTTGGTGGATTTGGAACACTGCTTGTAACAGCGTATGATTATGCGGATTATCCAGAGCCATGGAAAAAATCTATGCGCCTGCTAAAAGAAGAGGTTTTACCACGAATGAAAAATAACGATCAGATCCTTCAGCCATAACATTACAAGACCTCCCCTTTTGTTGTATGGAGTATAAAGCCCCAGGATAGAGTAGGCTTTTACTAACAACGAAAGGGGTTTTTTTATAAGTGAAGCAAGAAATGTAGGATAATAGGTGCAAATTTATTGTTGACAAAATAATAAAGGTTCAGTATATTTTGTGTATCATTATCTGGCATGCCAGATGCCACATACCACATACCAGATAGAAAATTAGGAGAGTGCTATGCCGTTTTCAAAAATAGAACAACCGCAGTCTTTTAAGCAGCATGCATATGAAAAAATTAAGAATGCGATTATTGATCATCAGATTTTACCTGGAGAGCCGTTGTTTGAACGTAATTTGAGTGAAAGTCTGGGGATTAGCCGGACGCCGATTAGAGAGGCCATTCAATTGCTAGAGCTTGAAGGGTGGGTGCAATCGATTCCAAGAAAAGGGACATTCGTTTGCAATATTTCAAGACAAGATGTAGAAGAAGTGCTTCAGCTGCGCAAAGCGAATGAAGCTCTGGTGATGGAGTTGCTGATTCCTACAATTACAGAAGAAAAGATGGAGGATATTGACCGTATCTATGGCCATCAATCTGTGGAGAAAGAAAACAATCAGCGGTTCATTTCCATAGATAAGGACTTCCATATTTATCTTGCTGAGCTTAGCGGAAATCGCCGTCTGGCGCAATATATGCAGACATTAAGCGATCAGATGCGCTGGTTTGGTATTCAAGCACTCAATCTACCAGATCGGGCAGAACAGACACTTCACGAGCATGCGGTAATTATTGAAGGGATTAAAAACCGGGATGTTGAGCAAGCCAAGCAAGCAGTCATCGAGCATATTGACCGCACACGTGAAGCCGTTCTTTCCGTACTTCATACAATCAAGGAGGCAGACAGATGAGGTCATTAGCAATCACGATTGAAACAGCCGAAGAAAGGAGTCGAGACAAAGAGGTTGCCATCAAAAAAGTACTGGTCGTCGGCTATGGAGGCCGAGACATCGAGAAAGTAAAGGAACATATTGAAGAATTAGCCGAGATTGGAGTAAAGCCTCCTCAGACCATCCCTGCCATTTATCCGATGGAGCTTGCTGTTCTAAATACGGATGCATCCATTGCAGTAAGCGGGAAGCAAACATCAGGAGAAGCAGAATATGTACTGCTGCATGATGGGAGCGAATGGTTGGTTACATTAGGGAGTGACCACACAGATCGCAAGCTTGAGGCAGAAGATATTCAGAAGTCTAAGGAAGCGTGCCCGAAGCCTGTTGCCCTGCACTTTTGGCGGCTTTCCGATATAGAGAAGCATTGGGATCAACTGCTGCTTCGTTCATGGATGACCGATGAAGCCGGACGTCGTTTATATCAAGAGCATGATCTAACAGCCCTGCTGCCAGTACCAGAACTTTTGCAGAAACTACACGACTTAGGCTATCAGGATCTAGAGCATACCATGATTTTCTCAGGCACGGTTCCTACCTTAGAAGGGTTTGCATATGGCAGTAGGTTTGAAATGGAACTAGAAGACCCTGTGCTTGGACGAGCTATTAAAGCTGAATACAACATTGAAATAGAAGAGGTGAGTCGGGCATGAAAGTTTCACTCATTCAGATGGACGTAAAAATCGGTGAACCGGATTATAATTTTGAGCAAGCCCAGAAGTTAGTGGAGCAGGCAGCAAAAGAAAAGCCGGATCTTATTATTCTTCCTGAGATGTGGAACAGTGGGTATGCGTTAGAGAAGGCGCAGGAAGTGGCCGATAAGGATGGGAGGCGTACACGAGAGCTTTTCTCGGCTCTGGCAAAAAAACATACAGCCGCAATCGTGGCTGGAAGCGTTTTATATGAAGATACGACGAGTGGAAATATCACCAATACGATGCTTGTTTTCGATAAGCAGGGACAAGAAATCATGCGCTATGATAAGCTTCATCTTTTCCGATTGATGGATGAGCATCTATATCTACATGCAGGTGACTCATTCGGCGTGTTTGAGCTTGAGGGTGTAGTGATCGGTGCGATGATCTGTTATGATTTGCGATTCCCGCAGCTTTCCCGCCAACTGGTTCAGCGAGGTGCAAGTCTATTGATCAATGTAGCACAATGGCCTACGCCGCGTGTGGATCATTGGAAAACGCTACTGGCTGCGCGCGCCATTGAAAATCAATCCTATATGATTGCAGTTAATCGCTGTGGGAAAAGTCGTGATACTCAATTCCCGGGAAGCTCTATGGTTTTTGGGCCGTGGGGAGAGGCGCTGCTTGCCGGTGATGATAGGGAACAAATCTATCACATTGATATTGATATAGATAAAGTCGCTGAGACGAGAGGGAAAATCCCGGTGTTTGATGACCAACGCTTTGATATGTATTCCAAATAAACATATACATATGTAATTTAAATTTATAATAAGGGGAAAAAGACATGATGAAAAAACGGATTTTTGCAGGTGTAGCCAGTGCTGTGCTTGCGATGGGAACATTAATCGGATGCTCTTCTAGTGATTCTGCAGGCTCTAAAGAAGGAGGAGCAGCAGGCAACAGCGAGGTTACCATTAAACTCGCACATACAGGGTCTGAAGACCATCAATACCACATCGGTGCCGAAATCTTCAAAAAAGAAGTAGAAGCGGCGAGCAACAACCAAGTAAAAGTAAAGATTTATCCGAACGCTCAGCTTGGAAGTGAAAAGGATGCGGTAGAGGGTATTGCAAACGGTACGATTGATATGTCGGTTGTAGCCGCTGATAGCTCGCTTGCGAACCTCGTGCCTGAAATGAATGTTTTCGGTATTCCATTTTTGTTTAAGGATCAAGCGCACGTATATAACACGCTTGATGGAGACATTGGAAAAGAATTGTTAAAGAAAATGGATGAGAAAAACATGAAGGGTCTTGGTTACTGGGAGATCGGCTTCCGTAACATGACCAACAAAAGTAAACCAATCAATACTCCAGCCGATATGAGCGGATTAAAAATTCGTGTACAGCCTGCACCTGTATGGGAGCAGTTTATGAAATCATTAGGTGCAAACCCGACACCGGTACCATTTAATGAACTGTACAGTGCTCTAGAACAAGGGGTTGTAGACGGACAAGAGAATCCGATTGCTACCATCATGTCCATGAAGTTCTATGAAGTACAAAAGCAAGTAGCCATGACCAAGCACACATACTCACCGGGAGCAGTCCTGATGAGCAACAAAAAATATAATTCTCTTTCCGATGAACAAAAGAAAGCGGTAGAAGCAGCCGTACAGAAGGCTTCACAAGAGCAGCGTAAAGTTCTGGGAGAGAAAGAAGAGAAATCAATCGAGGAACTGAAAGCGAAAGGCGTAAACATTACAGAACCTGATCGCGCCGCTTTTACAGAAACAACAAAAAATGTAGCCCAAGCCGTAGCTGATAAAGTACCACAAGAGTTAATTGAAAAAATTAAAGCGGCAGCAAAATAGTCTTCGATAAGGACTGCCGTACGGTAGTCCTTATTCTTTTACTAACAGAGGTGAAAACATGAAGGTTCTTAAGAATTGGCTTGAGATTGTGACAGGTATGTCTTTAGCGATCGTTGTACTGGCTACATTTGCCCAAGTTCTTCTTCGCTTTGTCTTTAAAATTCCGGCCCCATGGACAGAAGAAGTGTCCCGGATTGCATTTGCTTATATGATATTTCTTGGCTCTGCATTAGGCGTTAAATATAAGGCGCATTTGAGTGTGGATATATTGGCGGCATTTCCTGCTTCGGCACGAAAACCGATTGCTTCGATTGGACATGTGCTGGCAATTATCTTTGTATCCATTTTTACCTATTACGGGTGGGTTCATGCTACAAACTCATGGGAGCAGTTTACTCCTACGCTTGAAATCTCGCTCTTTTACCTTTATCTTGTCCTTCCGATTTCCGGTCTACTTATGCTGTACTACTTATGTAAAAACATGATTGAAGAGATGAAAAGCAAGGAAGAGGTGAAGGGCGCATGATGTGGTTAATCCTTCTTTTATTCGTCCTCTTCCTATTCCGGATTCCGATCGCTTATGGAATTGGAATCGTATCTTTTATCGGCTTAGCCATGAGCGGCACAGACTTTGTTGTCATTGCCCAAAAAACCTTCTCCGGTATCGATTCGTTTGCTTTAGTTGCGATTCCTTTGTTTGTTCTAGCGGGAGAACTAATGACGGTAGGCGGTATTTCTAAGCGTCTAATTGACTTTGCAAGTCTATTAGTTGGTCATCTCCCAGCAGGGCTAGGAATGGTTGCGGTAATGGCAGCGATGTTTTTCTCCGCGATTTCCGGCTCGGCGATTGCAGATGCGGCAGCGATTGGCGGTATTCTGATCCCGGCTATGATCGCACAAGGATATGACCGACGATTTACGTCTACCTTGATTGCATCAGCTTCGACGATTGGGCCTGTCATACCGCCTTCCATTCCGATGATCCTTTTCGGGGTAATGGCAAGCGTATCAATTGGTGATCTGTTCTTGGCGGGTGTAGCCCCAGGCATTTTAATGGGGATTGTCCTCATGATATATGTATATTACATAGGGAAAAAACATAATATTCGAGGCCGTGAAAAGGCCGCTTCAATGGGTGAGATTCTACATGGGCTTAAGGATGCCTTCTTGGCGCTCTTACTGCCAATCATCATTATCGGTGGGTTTAGAACAGGGGTTTTTACTGCTACTGAATCCGGTGTTATTGCAGTTGTATACGCTTTACTAATCGGGACTGTTGTGTATCGTGAGCTTAATATCAAAATCCTGCCGAAGGTATTGCTAGATACGGCGATTAGTTCGGCGACAATCCTTTTTGTTATCGCAAACGCCACGCTCTTTACGTGGTTGCTAGCGTTCCACGATATTCCTGGTCAGCTAGGCGAGATGATCTTAGGTATTTCTGATCAGCCGTGGGTATTGCTGTTAGTTATTAATATTGTTCTATTAATTGCCGGTACATTTATCGATACGATCAGTGCGCTGACGATCTTTACGCCGCTCTTCCTTCCTCTCATTCTAGCAGCGGGAATTGATCCGGTACACTTTGGTATTATCATGATTATTAACCTGACAATCGGTATGATTACGCCACCGCTTGGGGTATGCTTATTTGTCACATCGTCCATTGCCAAAGTAAATCTGGCACAGATGGTTCGTCCGTTAATGCCGCAGCTTCTATTGCTTTTGGCAGTACTCGCTTTGGTTACATACTGGCCTGAATTTTCACTATTCCTACCTAACCTATTCGGTGCCAACTCGTAGTCAACTTCAGGATAGAAACGGGAAATCTGTAAGTTTTTTGACGATCTTTCTTTTGCACCTTTGTTTGTACATAAACTTTGTTCAATTCCTTGCATCATCCCGTGTACAAAAATTTGTTGTGTTAAAGAGGGAAAGAGTATGGATGATCAGCTTTACCAGATTGATCGGAGAATAGAGATGCTTCGGCGAAAAATGAACGAATTAGCAAAAGAGAAACAGCTTACCGATCCCGAGGTTCTTTCGATAAGCGGTTTGCTAGATCAGGTTTTACTTGAGTATTATCACAAAAAAAGTCAGCATGTTATGAAGTGTAGTCTGTAATTACAACGTAGTAAAGGGTCGTATAGACAGGTTCTATACGACCCTTCTTAAAGGAAGATAGCATCATTACCGGATGGAAAAAGAAGAAAAAGGGTGCAAATATGAAGCTTACCATTCAAAGAAAATTGCTGATTGTATTTATTGTTTTAGCTGTTTTAGGAGCTGGCATTGTAGGTTTATCATATAATGTAGCGAATCAGGTGAAGAAAACATACTCGAGTTTACTGAATGTACAAGCCGAGATTCGGTTTAACGCAAAAAGTATTGAAGCGAGTATGTCACAGCAAAATAGCGATCTTCGCGGTTACCTTCTCACACAGGATAAAGAATTTATCACATCATTGCAGCAAGCCAATCAGAATATGAATCAACTGATTGATCGTACCTTACCGTTGCTTACAACCGAGAAAGAAAAGCAAGCACTTATGGAAATAAAGGAATTTAGCGTTCCTTACAAAAAAAACGTAGATTCTGTGGTGCAGCTAACAGCAAGCCGCTTCGATCTGGCTAAAAAAACAGCGGCAGTAACGGTCATTCCGCTCGGAAAAGAGATGGGTGAAAAAGCCGTAGAGCTAGCACAAAAACAAGAGAAGCGTATGCAGGAAGAACGAGAGAAGAGCGATAAGAGTATCGCTGTTGCTATGGGGACGACACTGGTTGTCAGCCTTGTCATTCTGGCGTTATTCCTTGCAATCGGCTTCTATATCGCAAGATCAATCTCCCGGCCAATTAAGCAAGTCAGTGAAGCGGTACAGGTTGTAGCGGGTGGGGATTTAACCCAGTCTGATATTAGGATAAAAAATAGAGATGAAGTGGGAGAACTAGCCGCTTCCTTTAATCAGATGAGTCATAGTTTACGCACGCTGATTGGAGAAGTGGGCGTCAGCGCGGAGCAGGTGGCCGCTTCTTCTGAGCAGCTAACAGCAAGTGCGGAAGAATCGACCCATACAACCACGCAGATTTCAACCGCGATTCAGGAAGTAGCCTTAGGCTCTGAAAATCAGCTGCACGGAACGGAAGGAAGTGCGGCTGCAATGGAAGAAGTAACGCATGGATTACAAAGAATTACAGAGTCGTCCCAACGAATTTCAGAAGCTTCTCTAGAGACAGCGAAGCTCGCAGAACAGGGAAACCACGCGATCCAACAAACCGTAGATCAAATGAATGAGATTCAGCACTCGGTTGATTATTCAGTAACCAAAGTAAGGCTTCTAAATGAGCGTTCTGTAGAAATTAAAAAGATTATCGACGTGATTACAGATATTTCATCACAAACGAACCTGCTTGCGCTAAATGCTGCCATTGAAGCAGCACGCGCAGGTGAACACGGAAAAGGATTTGCTGTTGTGGCAGATGAAGTGCGCAAACTAGCCGAACAATCCAATGCCTCAGCGGTTCAAATTGTTGAATTAATTACAGATATCGAAAGAAACTTAAATGAAACGATCGAGGCCATGGATTTGGTGAACCAGAATGTAGAAAAAGGTGTAAATGTTGCTGGTGAGTCCGGTCAAGCCTTTGAAAAAATCTTATACTCTGTAGAAGAAGTGACAAGTCAAGTACAGGAGGCGACCTCAATTTCGGAGCAGTTATCTGCGAATTCACAAGAGGTAAATGCTTCTGTTCAATCTATTGCAGCCATTGCCAAACAAGTCACATCAAACTCGCAAAGTGTGGCCTCTGCTTCAGAGGAACAATTAGCTTCAATGGAAGATGTTGCTTCCTCTGCTTCCTCACTATCGAAGATGGCGGAGGAGCTGCAGCAGACCATTCGCAAATTTAAAGTGTAAGTATGCTAGATGAAAGGGGCTTAACCCATACGTAATGGGAAGCCCCTTTTTGTTGTGCTTATCATCTGCAATGTTTGTCAAATATTCACGAAATATAACGAATATTGTATCTTTTCACAGTGGTTTGGTGGTAAAATTGACATAGGTCTATTTTCTTTATAAAGCTGGGGAGGGATGGATGATGAGGCTAACGATTCGTAGAAAACTTATTTTTGTTTCTTTATTACTGTTAACCGTACCCGCCTTACTTATTGGGGCTATTGGCTACAATGTGGCTAAGGATGGGCTGAATGAACGGGCGGAAATTGCTTTAAAAAATAATGTCAGAATGGCAATCAATATGATAGAAGTTGCAAATCAACAGGTGAAGAGCGGAAAGCTTTCTTTGACAGAGGCGCAGGAGATGGTCAAGCAACGTTTATTGGGAAAGAAGAATGCTGAAGGTAAAAGAGAGATTAATAAAGATATTGATCTGGGCAAGAATGGGTACTTCTTCATTTATGATGAAAAAGGTATTTCTGTTCTTCATCCTGAACTGGAAGGAAAGAATCTCTGGGATACGAAAGATCCGAATGGGCTATTGCTTGTTCAGGAATTCATTAAGCAGGGGAAGAATGGAGGGGGGTTTACATATTATCAGTGGTCTTTATTAAATAAGAGTAACGAATTTGCCCCGAAAATTGCGTATTCACAGATGGATGAGCATTGGGGCTGGATCATTCAAGCGGGTTCGTATATGAGCGATTATAATAGTCAAGCGGATAAAATCATTTATGTTCTCCTGCTTGTCACTGCCGTATCGCTTGTTGTGGGCATGATCGTCATCTTTTTCTTTGCCGGGCATATTTCAAATCCGCTAACTAAATTAAAAGAACAGGTGAAGCAAGTGGCTGACGGTGATTTGCGTATCGAACCACTACAGGTAGCAAATAAAGATGAAGTAGGAGAATTAACGGCGTGCTTTAATGAGATGACAGGTAATCTAAAGGAGGTAATCGGTCAAGTATCTATCGCTTCGCAGCAAGTAGCGGCTACATCAGAGGAACTGCTGGCAAGCGGGGAGCAAACAGGCTGTGCAACCGAGCAAATTTCTTTGTCGATTCAGCAAATTGCTGCTGATGCAGATAACCAATCGTCTCGGGCTGTTGAAGCCGTCCGCATCGTCTCTGATATTTCTTCCGGTCTTAAGAATGTCGCCTCTAACGTTCAATCGGTTGTTCACTCGTCTGCAACCGCTTCAAAAACAGCGAAAAGCGGAAATGAAGTCATTACAAAAGCTGTAGGACAAATGAAGCTGATTAGTGAGCAGACAGGCGATACGGAAGGTGTAGTTAAATTACTTGGCGAGAAATCAAGTGAAATTGATCAGATTATTTCTCTTATTACGAGCATTGCCCAGCAAACGAATCTGCTGGCGTTAAATGCGGCCATTGAGGCAGCACGTGCAGGAGAGCACGGGAAGGGATTCGCTGTTGTAGCGGATGAAGTACGGAAGCTGGCGGAGCAGTCAGGCAATGCCGCCGGGCAAATCTCTGGATTGATTAGTCAAATACAACACGAGATTATGAAAGCGATCGAAGCGATGGACAAAGGTTCAACTGCTGTTGATCAGGGAATTACAATGGTAAATCAGGCTGGAGAAGCGTTCCATGCCATTTTAGAAGCGGTTACGACTGTGTCAACGCAAGCGTATGATGTTGATGACGCCATCCAGCAAATAAACGAAAAAGCAAAGGATATGGTAGAAACAATTGAAGGAATTGCCGCTATATCCGAGCAAGGAGCGGGCTATTCAGAGAACGTTGCAGCTGCGGCCGAACAGCAGCACGCTACAATAGAAGAAGTGGCTTCGGCGGCAAATGTTCTGTCAAAAATGGCAATGGAACTTCAGGATAGCATTCATTCATTTAAGCTATAGTATACAAGCTATTCCTTCTTTTTTAGCCTATGCGAAAAGGAGGGAGTAGCTTTTTTATTTTACCGGATAATTATTTCTGAATTTTATAAAATTTAATTATGATTACAAAAGTAGGAGGGACGTTATGATAACAGAAGGTACACTGCTTTGGGAGCCGAGTGCTTTATATAAAGAACAAGCGCATATTACGGCGTTTATGAAGTGGTTGCGCGAACATAAGCATCTGGACTTTGCCGATTACCATACCTTATGGCAGTGGTCTGTCGATGATCTGACCGGTTTTTGGGAGGCGATCTGGGAATATTCTGCTATCGAAAGTACGCATCCGTACCGCTGTGTTCTTGAGGATAATAGGATGCCAGGTGCTCGCTGGTTTCCGGGCGCCCATGTTAATTATGCTCAGCACATATTGCGTCAAGCTCAGCCGGGTAAAGCAGCGATTTATCATCAATCTGAAATTCGCCCGCTCGATACGTTAACGTGGGATGAGCTGACCGAGAAGGTGCTTATTCTCGCAAATCAACTGCGGAAGATGGGTGTGAAGCCCGGGGATCGGGTGGCCGCCTACCTGCCAAGCGTTCCAGAAGCCGTTATTGCGATGCTTGCCTCCGCGAGCATTGGAGCCGTATGGTCAAATGGAATATTCACCGCGTCATGTGCCTGATCAAATCTATCAAATTCCTATGGTTCCCTATACGCTGACGGGTAAGAAAATGGAAGTACCGGTGCGTAGAATACTTATGGGAGTTCCTGAAAGTAAAGCTGCAAACCGCGATGCGATGGCGAATCCTCATTCGTTGGATTTCTTCATAGAATTTACGAAAAAAGTAAGCGAGAAGAACATAGCGACTTAATCCATATCAACTGTGTAAGAGTTTGTAAAACAAAAGGGGCTTGTCCATGAATAATGGGGCCCCTTTTTGCATGCCGACAGATTTGTATAAAGAATTATGTAAGTTCTTTGCCTTTGGTCTCCGGCAAAAAGAAAATCACAAGAACGGCCGCCAAGCCGAAGGCAACCGATGTAGCGCTAAATGCTGCCCCTAATCCCATCGTTGTTGCTAACGCACCGATGGTAAATGGAGCGGAGGCGGCTATCGCTCTGCCGAAATTATAGGCGAATCCTTGTCCTGTGGCCCTGATTTCTGTTGGGAATAATTCCGCTAATACGGCACCAAACCCGCTGAAATAGCCGGAGCCGAAGAATGCCACAACAGGTCCTAGAAGCAGTAGGCGAGTAGGGTCCTGAGAGAATCCGTACAATGGCACCATAATCGCTGCCATAACAAAGAAGATAATAAAAGTAATTTTACGACCGTATTTGTCTGCAAATATCCCAAAGCTTACATATCCTAACCAGGCACCCACCTGCATAATGACAATCCAACTTGTTTGTTTCATCAGGTTAAGGCCGGCACCACCTTGTTCTATTGGCGTGGCTAAATAAGTTGGAATCCAGGTAAAAAGCCCCCAGTAGCCAAACTGTGCGCAGATGCTGAGTGCAGAACCAAGGATTGTCCAGCGCAATACTTTTTTATCAAATAATTTTTTAAGAGAGCCTTTTTCTTTTTTAGAAGTTTTGTTTTGTTCTTTTTGTCTTTCTTTCCAAATGTCTGGTTCATCCGTTCCTTTTCTAATCCAAATTGCAATAAAAGCCGGAATAATGCCGACAAAGAAGACGCCACGCCATCCAAAGGTAGGGAGTACTAAACCGGCGATAACTGCAGCAAGTCCATAACCGATCGCCCATGAACCCTGAACAAATCCCATTGCTTTTCCACGGTGTTTAGCCGGCCATGTCTCTGTAATAAGAGCAGCTCCTGCCACCCATTCTCCTCCCATTCCAATACCGACTAACAGGCGCGCTACCGCTAGCTGTGTAACCGTTTGCGAAAAGCCGCAGAGTGCAGTAAATAAAGCAAACACAATCATACTAATCATTAACGAACGAGTTCTTCCGTATTTATCAGCGACCATTCCAAAAATAATTCCACCGAGAGCAGAGCTCAAGAGGGTAAGAGAGGCGAGAAGTCCACCGATGGATTTATCCATGTTTAAGTCTGCCATTACGTATACCAATACCATGGCGTACAGAGTAACATCCATGGCATCGAGCATCCAGCCGGTACTTGATGCTACAAGTGCCTTCCACTGCTTTGAATTAATTTCCCGATACCACGGGAGGTCTTTGTTTGTCCGGGGAACGTTTTTCTGAGCTTCCATCATCATTCACCTCTTCTTACAAGTATTGTAGCTACAGACGCAGTAATTCTTTCGGAACGTCGCAGGCCATCTTTTTAATTTCTTCTTCCTGCAATCCGTATTGTAAAAGTAATTCTATGAACCGTAGATATCCTTTTGTAGGGGATGGGTGGTTGGCTTGACCGAAGTCTGTCTGTAATATACAACGCTCAATGCCTATTTGTTTAATGCCGTACACAAGTTCCTCAGGTTCAATAGATTGCCAGTTAGGCATTAAGGTCAACATGGATTTTTCTACATAGGCACCCATTCGGACAAGCTCCATTTGCAGCGAGAGATCCATCTTATTTATTTTTAAATCAGGATGTGCAACAAGTATCCTTTCAAGGCCTCGTTCAACTGAAATTTTCACTAATTCCTTGGTTTCTTGTGGAGAGAGATGCCCTGTAGCGAGAACTGCATTCGAATCTTTGATTAGATCAATGATTTCATAAACAACAGGGAGAACGCTCCCATCCTCGGAAAATATCGTAATTCCCTTTTGAGGAAGGAGGCGTATGGTTGATTTTTGTTCTTTATAATCACTTTTTCCACCATAGTAGTCAAGATGATGTTTCGCAGAACCTGTCGGCATCCAAATGATCTTAGCCCCCTGTTGAATGGCCATATCTACTGCATAGGGGTTGAGTCCTCCTACGTATTCATTGAGAACTAAAGAACCGTATACTTCGATACCGGGTACAATCTTCGTAACCAACTGGGCTCTAGAAACGGTGGACTCTTCGTGTGCTTTAAGCACAATCGCCCGCATCCCCGCAGCACGGGCCTCTTCAGCGAGTTCAAAGTCATTGACAGAGCGCGGGAAAATACTTGGACTCGAATGTACGTGTATATCAATAGCATCTTGTAGAAAACTCACTTTTTCCGCTCCTCTCTATGTGTGTATTTAAAATTCTAGGGGAATAACTCTTCCTTTTTGCTCTCCATTATCAGGCAGGCTGATGGTCACGCTGGTTTGATACATCGGTTCGATATCACATCGCTTGTTCTGCCGTGTAATTCGTAACAATCCGTCGTGGCCAGAGACGACAATGTCAGCCCATTCTTTGATCATTTGAATGCTCTGTGTACTTTCTTTATCATTCCATGTCATCGCAGCCTGCTCATGAGTAAGTTCATATCTGTTTTTTACGGCATCAGAGGCAAGCACCCACTTCTCGCCATTGTACTCTACAAAGATCGAGTACAATCCTGGCGTGTGTCCGGGAGTGAGCCGCCAATTCAATCCTTCTACCGTTCCTTCTTTACCTGATAGTATGGATAAGCGGCCGCTTGCTTCTAAACTAGGGAGCATCTCAACAGGAACGGCTAAATCCCTTTTTCCATTTTGTTTGACATGTTCCAGTTCTTTTTCATGTAGATAGAAGCGAGCGTTTTCAAAAAGCGGGTAATTGACAGCGTGGTCAAAGTGAAAATGACTTAGAAAGATGGTTTGAATTTCAGTCCGATCGATGCCTAGCTGATCCAGTTTGGATAGTAAAGCATACCGTTCATTAAATCCGACGGTATCAAATAAAATAGCCTGGCCTGGATGAGGTCGAATAAGTATGCAGCTGCTCCATCCTAAAAAACCTCTGCTCGATTTTCCTGGAAAACCGTCGAATAAAATATCAATTTTCATTGTCTATTGCGTCGCCTCCTTATGTTGTTTTCCTTTCACTCATTTCGCCTTTCTATAAAAAGTATTATAATTTTGTAATACAAATTTTTCGAAAGGCTTGTTTTCAATCTGGTTTTCAGCATAAAATTATGAGTGAAAGTATGGATATTCAACAAAATAAAGGATACATCAACATATCTACCCTGTCTATATCCATTTTCAGATTTTTTAAAATTATATTTTGTAATACAAGTTGGGTTTTGTATAAAAAAGACAGATAGAAAATGATGAAAATGAAAGGTGAATATGGAAAAGAAAGAAAAGATTTCACAGAAAATTTCGCGTGAACTACTTACTATGATAGAGGAAGGAAGGTTCCCGCCAGGCTCAAAGCTGCCTACCGAAATGGAGTTGGCCTCTCAATTTGGGGTGAGCCGGGTGCCGATACGTGAAGCGTTGAGTGTGCTGCGAGCGATGGGAGTGATCTCTTCCCAGCAGGGAGGCGGCAGTTATGTAGAGGACAGCGCGCCCTTTTCCCTGCTGCAGCATTTTCATATTCATAAAGCTAATGCAGACAATGTTAGGCACTTATTTGAAATGAGGCGGATGTTAGAGCCGGAAGCGGCGTATTTGGCTGCCCTGCGGCGAACACCGGAAGACCTCAAGCGGATCAGAGACGTGCTGAAATTGCTAGAGTCGGAGCTTATTTCTACAGACAAAACAGGCCTGGAAGCCGACGTTGAATTTCATCGTTCCATTATTCATGCCTCGCATAATCCGGTATTGATTCATACGATGGAGAATCTTTCATCGCTTTATAAAAATGCCCTATCCATTACGCTCAAGCAGAATCTTGGCCTGAAGCGAAAAAGGCAAATTGTCTATAAAGAGCATTATGATATTTTGTATGCGATTGAATCAGAAGAACCGGAGCTAGCAAAGGTACAGAGCACGATTCATTTAAAGAATGCGGAAAAGAAGCTATCTCTATGGTTCAATTCATAGCGGCTGTATGAGCGGAAAGGGAGGGACAAGATGAGGATAAATATAGAAGAAATTAAACAAATTGTAAAAAAAGGGAGAGTGCTAACGAATGAAAGCGACCGTATGAGCTACTCATTTGACGCTTCCTTTGGCACCTATGTACCGGATGTTGTCATTCAAACGAAAAGTATAGAGGAGTTAGCGGCGCTTGTTAAGCTGGCGAATCGTGAGAATATCCCAGTATATCCACGCGGTCAGTCTACCTCACTGAGCGGGGGACCGCTGCCGGTCAAAGGCGGCATGGTATTTGATCTCTCCGTCATGAATGATGTGCTGGAGATTGATGAAGAGGACCTTGTTGCGGTGGTATCTCCGGGCGTGTTGACGGCGGCGATTCATAAGGCAGCGGAAGAAAAAGGACTGCTCTATCCCCCTGATCCAAGCAGTTCCCACGTATCGACGATCGGCGGAAATATGGCTGAAAACTCCGGCGGTCCCCGTGGGTTGAAATATGGCGTGACCAAAGATTACGTGATTGGATTGGAGGTCATTACACCGGAAGGAGAGATCATTAAAACCGGAGGGCGTACGGTCAAAAATGTAACGGGATATGATCTAACCAAGCTGATCGTCGGATCGGAAGGTACGCTGGGCATCATCACAAAAGCCGTGCTGCGTCTTTTGCCTAAGCCTCCTGCCTCAGAGACGATGATGGTCGTCTTCGATGATCTGGTGGATGCTGGATCTGCGATTTCCAAAATTCTATCCTCCGGTATTTTGCCGTCCAAAATGGAATTGATGGATCAGGCCTCTATTGTAGCGGTGGAGAATTATGAGCCGCTCGGTCTGCCTGTGGATGCGGCAGCGATCATTCTGCTTGAGCTGGACGGTCATCCAGCTGCTTTGAAGGATGAAGTGGCTCAAGCAGCAGAGCTCTGCAAAGCCGTCGGAGCGCGAGATATTCGCATTCCACAAAATGCAGAGGAAAAGGCGGAAATATGGAAGGCGCGCAAGCTGGTATCCCCGGCGATTGTGCGTATCAAGCCGACAAAAATCTCGGAGGATGCCACCGTACCGCGCAGCAAAATTCCAGAGATGTGCGCGCGGCTGCAGGAGATTCGGGATCGGCATCAGGTTCACCTCGTCGTATTCGGCCATGCCGGGGACGGAAATCTTCATCCTAATATTATTTGTGATAAAAGCGATAAGGAAGAGATGCGGCGTGTGGAGCAGGCGGTGACCGAGATTTTTACAACGGCCGTGGAACTGGGCGGGACACTGTCCGGTGAACACGGTATCGGCACGATGAAAGCTCCGTTTATGGAGATGGAACTAGGAGCTGTAGGTTTGGACATGATGAAGCGCATCAAAGAGGCGTGGGATCCAAATAACATCATGAATCCGGGTAAAATTTTTCCGGAGCCCGGACAGAAATTGGAGTTGAGCTAAGATGGACACACCGATTGAACAGCTGCGCGCGGAATTTCTCTATGAAAAAACAAACAGCTGCGTACAATGCGGCTACTGCCTGCCCGTTTGTCCTACGTATGCGACGATGGGGGTGGAAACCCATTCTCCACGCGGCCGAATTAACCTTGTGAAGATGGTCGGTGAGGGAAGAATTACGGATGTATCGGTACTTGAGGAGCCGTTGGACTTGTGTCTTGGCTGCCGCGCCTGCGAAACCGCCTGTCCAACAGGTGTAGAGTACGGTGCCATTCTGGAAGCGGCTCGTGCTGCTCTCGTGAAGCGCAAGAAATTTTCCGCACCCGTGCGCCTGTTTCGCAACACGATGTTTAAAAAGGTATTTCCGAGCAGGCGGCTAATGAATCTTACAGGCCATGCGATCTGGCTCTATGAAAAAAGCGGAGTGCAGAAGGCAGCTCGCGCATCTGGAATCACGAAGAAGCTGCCGTATCATCTAGGAGCGTTTGAAGCCGTTACTCCAACCGCCGCCTCCCCAGCAGAGCGCAAACAAACGCCTGCAAGAGTAAGGGCGAAAGGAGAGAGGAAGTATACAGTTGCTTTTTTTACCGGTTGTATTATGGACGCCATGTTCCAACGGATTAATCGTCTGTCTATCCTTCTGCTTGCCGAAGCGGGGTGCGAGGTCATTGTTGTGCCAAATCAGACGTGCTGTGGTGCACTGCATGCACATGCGGGAGAATTGGAAGAAGCGAGAAGCCTTGCCAAGCAGAATATCGCCGCATTTGAACAGGAAGGCATAGACTTCATTGTCAATAATGCTGGAGGGTGTGGTGCGATGTTATATGAATACGGACACCTGCTCGCAGAGGAGAGAGAATGGGCAGACCGCGCCCGTGTATTCTCCGCAAAATCAAGAGATATCAGTCAAGTACTTATAGCCTGCGGCGGCTTATCTAATCTGCAGCCGCGTCCAGGTGAGCGTGTGACCTATCAGCGATCGTGTCATATGACAAATGTGCAGCGGGTGGTGAACGAACCGTTGGAGCTTCTTATAAGCATACCGGGCATTGAAATGATCGAGATGAAAGATGCGGCTATGTGCTGCGGTTCAGCAGGCATTTATAACATTGTTCATTATGATGCATCCATGGATATTCTTGATGAGAAGATGAAACATACGAAAGCGACAGGAGCTTCCATCGTTATTACAACGAACCCTGGTTGTCTTTTGCAGATGAAGTTAGGCATTGAGCGTGAGAATCTCTCAGAATCTGTACAGGCGATGCATCTTATTGAGTATATAGCTGAAGCAGCAGGCATTTTATAATCCAAGAAGAGACACACCCTTACCCTAAGTAGGTGGGCATGGGTGTGTCTCTCCTTCTAATGCTATAGTATTTGATCGCTCCTTTCTTTGTAAATTTCTATACGGCTTACAAGGTGTGTTTATGTTGAATGTGTCTCTTTCAAGGCACTACATTAAATATACCGTCCTTTTTTGAAGAAACTGTGAAGAAGAGGTTTTTTAGATCTTATCACCTATCGCCTTCAAACTTTCTTCACAGCTCTTTGCTTTACTGAGATATATGAATACATGCAGAGAAAGGAATGTTCTATGCTGGATTGGTATACATTTATTAGTCAATTTAGCGGATGGATTGGTGAATGGTTTGGTGTGGCTTCCTATCAGACTACGTTTCCTCTGTTAGCTGCTTTGCTGTTAGGGATTACAGGAGCATTGGCCCCCTGTCAGCTTTCCGCAAATCTCGCAGCCATTACATACTTTGGTCAGCGATCACTGAGAGAAGAAATTGATGTGGAAGTTTACTTATATATTGCAGGGAAAGTTGTGGTCTATACCTTTTTAGGTGGGATGATTTATTTGTTTGGCGAAGCTGTTTCGCAGAATTCCATTCCTCTATTTGTGTGGGCGAAAAAATTATCAGGGCCGTTATTTTTGCTTGCTGGATTGTACATGATCGGCCTATGGCAAACCCGTTTCTCGTTATTTTCTTCTTTTTCACAAAAGCTTGAGCAACAGTCAAAGCGATTAGGAAGAAAAAAAGGAGCTTTTATTCTTGGAATTGCGCTTTCGCTTGGATTTTGTCCCACGATGGCATGGTTGTTTTTTGGACTGCTCACTCCACTTGTTTTTGGTACATCCTATGGGATGGTTTTTCCAGCGGTATTTGGTATAGGAACGGCATTTCCTCTTCTTTTATTTGTCCTGTTTACGCCAATGTCTTCAGATAAAGGAAAAGGGATTCGTAAATCAATGCATTTTGGTCGCAGAGTACAAAGAATTGCAGGCATTATTTTTATTCTTATTGGTGTGAATGATATCGCTCTTTACTGGTTATCTAGTTAAATTCAATAATACCTCACACTTTCTTCACACTTCTCTGGTAGCTTGTATCCAGAAAGGGGAGAGGAAGAGTGAAGAAGTGGATGGGATGGACCATTATTATTTTGCTTCTTTTCGGAGGTGCAGCTTACGGATTAAAAGAAAAAGAGGGGCCGCCACAACATATAAATACAAACATAACAAGCATGAATCAACGAGCTGAACCATTAAATAACGCGTCAGGTCTTAAAGCACCGCTCACGCAGGGAAATAAGATTACCTATGAAATTGTCGCAGAGCAAACGCAGCAGGAAGTAGCCCCGGGGATTACACTACCAGTTTATACGTACAATGGAAGCGTACCGGGTCAAGAAATTCGTGTGAAAATGGGGCAAGACGTGGTAGTGAAGTTAACAAATAAACTTCAAGAGCCGGTGACTATTCATTGGCACGGCTATCCAGTTCCTAATAAGATGGACGGCGTGCCGGGTTTGACACAAAATGCTGTACAACCAGGTGAGACATTTGTGTATCGTTTTAAAGCATCCGTTCCGGGAACATACTGGTATCATTCTCATCAATCGAGTTCTAAACAAGTGGATAAAGGGCTGTATGGTGCATTGATTGTTGAAGAGAATACTGGAGAAGCGGGGGCGGCGCGTGATTATGCAGTATTGCTAGATGAGATGGAGAGCGGGACGAGTAAAGGCATGGGCATGATGAATTCAGGATATGATATTTTCACGGTAAATGGAAAATCAGGCACGCTCATTTCGCCATATGAGATGAAGACAGGTGAGAAAGTTCGCATGCGCTTTATCAATGCTGGATATAGTACCCACTATTTACATTTCGGTTCTCTTGCGTATCAAGTGATCGCTGTAGATGGCCAATCATTACAGAAGCCTGTAGCCGCTCAGGGTGAGCTTCTGCCTATAGGAGCTGGCGAACGTTATGATATTGAATTCATAGCTCCTGATACAAGCATCGTAGGGTATGATCAACTCGATCATAAAGCTGCTGTCGGTATGTTGATTCCGCTGAAAAATACGAATACTGATAAAGTTGAAGTACCAAAGGAGTATAAGGGGATTTTTTCTTTGGTAGACAAGGATGTAGAGACAAAGCGCGTGTCGATTGCATCTGCAGCATATGATAAAACGTATGCGATGGAATTAGGTCATGGAATGTCCATGAGTGGTATGGTATTCACGATTAATGGAAAAACATACCCTAATATTGATAAATTAGGAGTGAAAAAAGGGGATCGTGTAAAGGTTGAATTAATAAATAATGATCCTATGAATGACCATCCGATGCACCTTCATGGACATGAATTCCAAGTTCTCAGTAAAGATGGAAAAAGCCTAGAAGGAAAGCCTGTATTTAAAGATACGCTCTTACTGAAGCCGGGAGAGAAATACGAAGTCGCTTTTGTTGCAAGCAATCCTGGAAACTGGATGTTCCACTGTCATCAATTGCAGCATGCGGCTGCGGGAATGATGACGACAGTTAATTATGAAGGGTATCCTATTTCAAAGGAAATTGACCAAGCACAGAATATAGAATAGCAAAGTGAGCGAGCAGAGAGTGATTCAAAAGGACATGGTACAAGTCCTTTTGGATCACTCTCTTTATTTTACTAGTAGGATGAGGCGTGTTTGATTAATAATACGGCTATAAGAGAGGGAGAGAATATAAAAATACAATTGTTGTATACAATGATCGTATTTTGATATATCTAATAATATAATATTTTATAAATATTAATTTTATAGTGATAATATGAAAAATTAAGAAAAAATAGTTGAATTGAAAAAAATACATGGTATTATTAGTATACAAACATTGAATACAATATAAATAAACAATTATAAAGTGCAAAAAATACGCTGCTAGAATTTTGAATAGGAGAGGAGTTCATTCATGAGTAATATTGTATACAATGAGGGATTTGGAGTGGAGGTTTCATGAGCAAGAGAGCGAAAGAGTCCTTAGAAGACTATGTGTATGAGAGCATTAAATCAGCTATTTTAACAAGAAAAATCCCTTTAAAAATGCATTTAAGTGAAGAACATCTGGCGGAAGCCTTTTCCGTTAGTCGTACACCGATTCGTACGGTTCTTAAAAGGCTGCATTACGAAAAAATGATTCAGCTTCTTCCGAATAAAGGGGCCTTTATTAATCAACCGTCAACGAAAGAGATCGAGGATGTTTTTCAACTGCGGACACTGTTAGAGACAGAAGCGGTCAAGATTGCTTGTCGAAATGCTACAGAGGAGCAATTAGATGAGTTGGAGTCTTTAACGTATGCAGAAGAAGAGTTGTATAAGCAGGACAAATACGATAAAGCCATTCAGATAACATCTGATTTTCATCAAGCAATTGTAATGGTAAGCGGCAATGAAATAATGGGGAACTATAGTCGCGAGTTGATTAATATAACGAATGTCTATTTGGCTTATCACGAACATGCAGATAAAGAAAGCCCGCTTTGTCCCAATGAGCACCGGATGATCATTCAAGCGATTCGAAAAAGGGATGAAGCTGAAGCTGTGCGTGTGTTTCTTGAACATTTCACGACGGTAAAGAAACACTTGAACTTTAAGAAGGAAAATGAGGAGATTACGCTTTCTGATATTTTTAAACCGTATTCAAAAAGCAAGCAGTAATTCTAAAGTTGATGAATGAAAAGGAGGTGAGGGAAACACACGATAAGATGAATATGCGGCCGTGCTTTTTACTTTATTTACGATAGATTGTAGGGAGGTATTATACATAATGAAAATCGTTGTATTAGGCGGTGCAGGAAAAGTCGCACTAGGAGCTATTCAGGATTTTGTTGAAAATGACTCTGTTGAAAGCGTTCTATTGGCAGATATTAATGTAGACGCGCTAGAGAAGCGGAAGGCCTCTTTAGGTGCAGAAAAAGTTAGCTGCCAGCAAGTAGATTTACATGATCACCATGCTCTGGTGAGATTGTTGGATGATTATGATGCGTGTCTGAATGGAAGTTCTCATCATTTTAACCTGCAAGTAATGAAGGCGTGTCTCGAATCAAGAACACATTATACGGACTTTGGCGGATTGTTTCACTGGGCGCGACAGCAGCTTAAGATGCATGACCAGTTTGAGCAAGCGGGAATTACGGGAATCGTCGGATCAGGTAGTGCGCCAGGGATTGTGAATGTAATGGCTCGGTATGCATACGACAACCTTGACACGGTAGAATCGGTTGAGATTCGGGATGGTATTGTCAACTTCAATGCAGGAGAGTATGACTTTGTTCCACCCTATGCCATAGAGACCTTACTCGATGAGTTTATTATGAATCCATATGAATTTAGAGATGGTGAATTCGTTGAGGTAGCACCGTTTTCCGGCGGAGAAGTTATAGATTTTCCGCAGCCTATCGGTAGACAGACTGTCATTAACACCATTCATTCTGAAGTAGCGACCATTCCGTTAAGTTTTAAAGACAAAGGAATTCAAAAAGTAACGTTTAAGCTGGCATTGCCGAAGATGTTTGAAGAAAAGCTGAAGTTTTTAGTGAATATTGGTGTGGGTGGTAGCGAAGCGATTAATGTAAGAGGAACACAGATAGTACCTCGGCAAGTACTAGCTGCTCTCATTCAGCAAAATGCACAAGTGGCGGCAGCAGGCGGGCCGGTAAAACACGATGATCATAAAGCGCTGCGGGTAGAAGTGATCGGAACGAAAGAAGGACAGGACGGCAAGTATGTGATTGATTGTGTGCTCTCCCCGTATGAAAATTGGCCGCATATGTCTCAAGGCGTTTTTTCTGTAGGGTTCCCGGCGGCTGTGACAACACGATTGTTAGGAGGAGGCGAGATTACGAAAAAAGGTTTCTTTCCATCCGAAGCAGTCATTCCGCCGCAGCTATACTTTAATGAATTATCTAAGAGAGGAATTAACGTCTACGCTAACTTCATTAAACAAATTTAGACGAATGTAATGAATAGTAGCAGTGCTGCATTCGTCAGTACAACAGGAAAATTACGGATAAAATAAACTGAAAATTTATTTTTTTAAAACGATTACTTTCCTATTGTTACCATTTTTTGTGGCGCTGCTACCTCTTTTGTGACAATGTACATTATTATGCAGCAGGAGTGAGTGAAATGACAGGTATGGATCATACAGTAAGTCCATTGAAGAATTTTATAAACGGTGAATGGGTTGCATCTGATTCTCGCTATGAAGATGTGCCAAACCCGGCAACAGGTGAAGTGATTGCGCGCGTTCCTTTATCTACCCGCAAAGAATTAGATCTTGCGGTAGAGGCAGCAGGTAGAGCTTTTCTAACGTGGCGCAGGACGGCTGTTCCTCGACGCGCCCGCATTTTATTTAAATATCAGCAGCTTCTCATTGAGAATTGGAGTGAATTAGCGAAGCTGATTACGATTGAAAATGGCAAGACCTACGAAGATGCTTACGGTGAAGTGCAGCGTGGCATTGAGTGTGTTGAATTTGCAGCGGGTGCTCCTACACTAATGATGGGGAATCAGCTTCCCGATATTGCCACAGGAATTGAATCAGGCATGTATCGTTATCCAATCGGGGTTGTAGGCGGTATCACGCCGTTTAATTTTCCAATGATGGTTCCTTGCTGGATGTTCCCCTTAGCAATTGCCTGCGGTAACACGTTTGTTTTGAAACCATCGGAACGGACCCCGTTGCTTGCAAATCGCTTAGCAGAATTATTTCAAGAAGCTGGGTTGCCTGACGGTGTGCTTAATATTGTACATGGTGCTCACGATGTAGTGAATGGATTGTTAGAACATCCAGATGTAAAGGCCATCTCTTTTGTCGGTTCCCAGCCGGTAGCGGAGTATGTGTATAAAACGGCTGCAGCTCATGGCAAGCGGGTTCAAGCTTTGGCAGGCGCGAAAAACCACTCGATTGTTATGCCGGATGCGGACCTGGATATAGCTGTTCAGCAAATTGTAAGTGCAGCCTATGGCTCTGCCGGTGAAAGATGCATGGCTGCTTCCGTGGTCGTTGCGGTTGGAGCCATCGCAGAACCATTGATGGAGAAAATCACGGCAGCCATAGATAAGATCAAAATAGGAAACGGACTGGAGGAGGGCGTATTTCTTGGTCCGGTTATCCGTGATAGCCATAAAGACAGGACGATAAAATATATCGAAGCAGGCGAGAATGAAGGAGCCGCTTTACTGCGGGATGGCCGTAAGGATGTCGCCGCGAATGGACAAGGTTATTTTGTCGGCCCGACGCTTTTTGACCATGTAACAACCAAGATGTCGATCTGGAAAGATGAGATTTTCGCTCCGGTACTTTCCGTTGTGCGTGTAAGCAATCTTGATGAAGCGATCCAGGTTACAAATCAATCGGAGTTTGCGAATGGAGCATGCATCTATACTGACAGCGCAAAAGCTGTGCGCCAATTCCGTGAAGACATTGACGCAGGGATGCTCGGAGTTAATCTCGGCGTACCGGCTCCGATGGCATTCTTCCCGTTCTCCGGCTACAAGAAATCCTTCTATGGCGATTTACATGCCAATGGTCGAGATGGAGTGGAGTTCTATACCCGTAAGAAAATGCTAACTGCCCGTTATTAATGAATAGGTCCTATATAAAAACACGATAAGGCTGCATCATTTTATTGAGAAAGGGAGTAGACGATGAAAAAAAGAGGATTGTGGTTATCGCTGTTCGTACTAGGGATGGTTTTATTGATTAGTGCTTGCTCATCTTCCGCCTCTAAAGAAGGCGAAGGAGCCTCTGAGCTGGGGGCTATCAAGGAGGCTGGCGTACTGCGCGTTGGTGCGACGACAACGGGTGTTCCTTTCACATTCTTGGATACAAAAACGAACCAAATTGATGGGGTTATGGTCGATGTCGCCAAAAAAGTGGGTGAACATCTAAATGTAAAAGTGGAGATTGTACAGACAAAATTCTCATCACTCATCCCTTCCCTAGAAGCGGATAAAATTGATGTGATTTCAGCCGGGATGCTCAAGACGGAAGAACGTGCAAAGATGATCAACTTCTCCACTCCGGTCTATAACTACGGGGAAGCCTTAATCGTCCCTAGAGACAGTGAAGGGATTAAGACGTTCGAAGATTTAAAAGGAAAAACAGTAGGTGTGCAAGAAGGAACGACCTTTTTAAAGGCAATGAAAGAACAGTCGGATATAAAAGTGCAAAGTTATAAAACAATGGCGGATATGGTGGTTGAAGTACAGAACGGACGTATTGATGCGTTTCTAGCTGATTATCCTGTCATGAAGCATATGATCAATGGAAATAAGAGTCTTGGTGTGAAGATTGTAGAAGATTACAAGGCGCAGTGGCCTGGGGATGTTTCCCTTGGGATTACTAAAGGGGCAGATGATTTAACAAAGGCAATAAATGAAGCAATTGACGCAATGAAGAAGAACGGAGAACTGGAAGCCATCATTAAAAAGTGGAATTTGCAATAACGGTGAGTGAAGGAGGAAGCATCCTTGTTTGATATACTACAATTCTTACCCACTTTGCTGCAAGGTGCATGGGTTACAATCCAGATTACCGTATTATCTTTAATCATTGCCTTGGTTATCGGTATGATTCTTGCGTTAATGCGTATCTCTGATAATGTTATCCTCAGTAAAGTTGCAGGATTTTATATAAGCGTCATTCGCGGTACACCTTTATTGGTTCAGTTGATGTATGTTTACTTTGTTCTTCCTGAATTGGGCTTTAAGTTTTCACCGTTTGTTTCTGCCCTTATCGGTCTCTCGCTCAATGAGAGTGCTTATTTAGCGGAGATTTTCCGTGCGGGGATTCGTTCTATCGGCAAAGGACAATTGGAAGCGGCCTATGCAATCGGTATGAATTATCCTACCGCGATGAGACGGATTATACTGCCGCAAGCATTACGCAATGTTCTTCCGCCTATAGGGAATTCGGCTATCATTCTCCTGAAAAACTCTTCGTTAGCTGCCGTCATTACGGTTGGGGAGCTTATGCATATGGGAGAAGAGCTGGCGTCCTCGACCTTCCGTAACCTTGAGATCTTTACGCTCGTTGCGATTCTGTACTGGATATTGCATTATCCTTTGGCGTACTATATCGATTCCCTAGAAAGGAAGATGAATTATGATACGGGTCGAAGGCATTAAGAAAAGCTTCCATAACAATGACGTGCTCAAGGGAATCTCTACTCATATTAAAAAAGGAGAGACCGTAGTTATTATCGGTCCGAGTGGAAGCGGAAAAAGTACCTTATTGCGGACGATCAATTTTCTTGAAATCCCGGATGAGGGAGATATCTTCATTGACGGAAAGAAAATTCACTTCGATAAAAAGAGTAAAAAGCGAAAGAACGATGCGGAAATCTGTCAGGTTCGGGCAGAAACGGGTATGGTGTTTCAAAACTTTAATTTATTCCAGCATATGACGGTTCTTCAAAACATTATTGAAGGGCCGGTGAGTGTAAAAAAGATGGAGAAAGAAAAGGCCGTCCATATAGCAAAAGAGCTCTTAGAAAAAGTAGGTTTGGCAAGCAAGGAACACAGTTACCCGAGCGAGTTATCCGGAGGACAGCAGCAGCGGATTGCGATTGCGCGTGCCTTAGCGATGCAGCCAAAGGCGATTCTATTTGATGAGCCTACATCCGCGCTTGACCCCGAATTGGTCGGTGAAGTGCTACAGGTTATGCGTAATCTGGCAAATGAAGGAATGACAATGGTTATTGTTACACATGAAATGGATTTTGCGCGCGGAGTCGGGGATCATATCATTTTTATGGATGGTGGATTTATAGTGGAAGAAGGGCCGCCGGAAGATGTTTTTGATCGTCCCAAGTCAGAGAGGCTGCAGCAGTTTTTGTCTAAGCTGGTAGAAAGATAAGAGCATCTATCATGTTAGAGTGAAGCCGGAAGAAGTGCATACGCTAACTAAAGCTGCACGTCATATCGAACAATCCATTCTTGCAGCCACTGGCTGATTATCAAAAGAGACTGCCTGGAATCCCGTGTGGCAGTCTCTTCTTTATATACCGTTTTTACATGGAGACCAGTTTCTTTATTTGAACGAAACAGGCCGAATATAGGATAGGCCATTCGTTTGTTCATTTCGGATGCTTTGCTTAAGCTTTTGGGAGAGCTGCTCGATGAGCTTTCGCTCTGATGACCAAAGCAGCCACCGCGTCTTCTGATACTCTTCGAGTAAAGCCAGGATGGTTTCCTTTTCATCCGTAGAGTAGACGCCTTTGGCAATGGATGCGGCATAGAGAGTAAGCCGGAGTTTCATGCTGATGGAGAGATCCGCCCGCTTCTTTTGTATGAGTTTTTGAATTAATCCCAGTTCTTTTTTGGTAAACATCATATCCCCACTTACTTATCGAAGGCGTCCATAGAATGCTACTATCTTTATAGCAAGAAAGCAAGTGTGTCGTTTGTCTATGAACAGTCGAATATTGTTTATATTGTATTTTATTTCCTTACGCTCTATTCTACATGCCTCAAGCATGCGGGGCTAGATAGAGAAAGAATACAAAATTCGACAAAGTAGGTAAGGAGAGAAAGCCGCTTATTGTACGTAACTTAATTCGGCGCGATATATTCCTTAATATATTTTCCTGTGATCGAAGCCTCACACTGCAGAATATCCTTAGGCTCCCCTGAGAAAATTACGTTTCCGCCAGCCTGTCCCGCACCGGGTCCAAGATCGATAATCCAATCTGCCTGACTAATGATATCGAGGTTATGTTCAATGACAATGACGGTGCTGTCTTGGTCGATGAGACGCTCCATCATGCGCATCAACTGTTCGCAATCGGATAGATGCAGTCCTGTCGATGGCTCATCAAGTATATAAATCTTGCCTCGTTTTTCTAGTTCGGCCGCCAGCTTTACCCGCTGCCGTTCACCTCCTGATAATGTGTGCAGCGGCTGACCGAGCGTCATATAGCCTAAGCCTACATCTTTGATCCGCTGTAAAGTTGGCTGTATGTCCTTTTCCGTGAAGAACTCCATTGCTTCGTCAATTGTCATTGCCAGGATGTCGCTAATACTTTTCTTACGGAGGGAATACTGGAGCACCTCTTTGCGGAAGCGGCGCCCTTGGCATGCTTCACAAACGGTTGAGATGGTATCCATAAATGCCAGGTCGGTCGTGATGCTGCCTAAGCCTTTGCATACGGGGCAGGCTCCCTTAGCATTAAAGCTGAATAGAGAAGCGCTTACTCCGTTTTGTTCGGCAAACAGCGCACGAATCGTATCAAATATGCCGGTGAATGTGGCAATGTTGGAGCGCTGAGATGTATGGATTGGTTTTTGATCGATAAAGATCGTTTCAGAATACTGAGCAGGAAACATATGGTTGATGAGCGTGCTTTTCCCTGACCCGGCCACACCGGTTACGACGGTGATGACCCCTTTGGGGATAGAGACCGTCACGTTTTTTAAATTGTGCAGGGAGGCGTTCGCAATGGAAAGCCAGCCGGTCGGTTTGCGTACTGTTTTCTTCAACTCCGGTCGGCGATTCAGAAAGATACCAGTTAAGGTGTTTGCTTTGCGGAGGCCTGCCAGATTGCCTTCATAGACGATGGTACCGCCTGCTGTTCCGGCCCTCGGTCCCATATCAATAACATGGTCGGCAATTTGAATGACGTCCGGTTCATGCTCAACAATGATGACGGTGTTTCCTTTGTCGCGCAGCTGTTTTAACAATACGTTAATGTTATGGACATCATGAGGATGAAGCCCGGTGCTCGGTTCATCAAAAATATACGTCAAATCCGTTAAGCTGCTCCCTAACTGGCGCACCATTTTAATGCGCTGGGATTCCCCGCCGGAGAGGGTAGCGGTTTCCCGGTCCAATGTTATGTATCCGATGCCAATCGAGAGCAGCTGTTCCAAGCGGACAATAAGTGCCTGGGTGATCGTTACAGCAGCAGGCTCCTTAATTGTTCGCATAAAGTCCAGCAGCTCATTGACTTGCATGCGGGTACAGTCCGCTATTGTTTTTTCGTTTATCTTACAGGCAAGTACATGTTGATTCAGTCTGGCGCCACGGCACACCGGGCAGATCCCCTTGCCGACCATATGAGCAATCGCTTCTTTGTACCGTTGCGTGTCGCGCGAATCCTTATGCAAAAAAGTCCGTTCGATTCGAGGGATGATGCCTTCATACATGGAGGTCGGCGGCCATTCATCTGTTGGGTTTGGCGGCTTAAAGCCGGTTTTGTAAAGAAGCGTGTCCCATTCTTCCTCGCTATAATCCTTTAGTTTTTTATGATTATCAAACAACCCTGTAGCTACGTAGCGTTTCCAGCGTACTTCGCCCGGCCGAAATGTTGGGAACTGAATCGCTCCTTCATGCAATGACTTTTCTTTGTCGATCAGCCGCTCTATTTGGAAGGTGTTCACCTTGCCTAACCCTTCACAGTGCAAGCACATTCCTTGAGGATTGTTAAAGGAAAATACATCGGAATAGCCGACAAATGGCGTCCCGATGCGGGAGAATAATAGGCGCAGCAGGGAATTGATGTCCGTGATCGTACCAACGGTTGAACGCGCATTCCCGCCGATTCGCTTCTGATTGATGACGATGGCGATAGACAGATTTTCAATTGAATCGACTTCAGGGTGGCCGTAATGCGGAAGACGATGACGGATGAAGCTTGAATACGTTTCGTTTAATTGTCGCTGGGATTCAGCAGCAATCGTATCAAAGACAAGCGCGGACTTACCGGAACCGGAAACACCGGTAAACACGGTAATTTGTTTCTTTGGAATGGAAACACTCACATTGTGTAAATTTTTTTCCTTTGCCCCGATCACTAGGATGTGTTTATCTGAGAATGTTTTCACCATGAAGCTCCTCTCACACCTATTTTCATTTTGACGATCTACTCTCTATAGAGTATCGTAATAACATGACAATTATTGTCTACTTATTACCGCGATATAGGAGGCGTTATGTCAAAAGCGAAAATGATTTTCGATTTGATTATGTATGTGAATACGAAACGGAATTTTACAGCTCAGGATATAGCGGATGAATTTCAAGTGTCGGTTCGAACCGCCCATCGATATTTGCTAGAGGTCAGTGAATTGGGTGTGCCTTTATATACCGAACAGGGGCGGCATGGAGGGTACCGTACGTTAAAGAACCGTCTGCTTCCACCGATTTTGTTTGACGAAGATGAGGCGTTCGCTATCTTTTTTGCCTTTCAATCACTCAAATACTATCAATCATTACCGTTTGAGCTAAATATTGATTCAGCATCGAGAAAGCTATTTGCCAGTTTTCCTGATGACACGAAAGCAGCGATCAGCCGTCTTGAGTCGATTCTTGCTTTTTGGAATCCAAGAAGGAGTGCACCTTCTCCCTATTTAAAAGAGATCATTACGGCAGTGATTGAGCAGCGGGATATACTCATCAACTATCGATCCAAAAGGGAGACGGCGGCAAGGAGACTGAAGCCCATCGGGATATACGCACATGACGGCTTGTGGTATATGCCGGCCTATGATTGTAAGCAGGAAAAGGTTCAGTTATTTCGTGTCGATCGGATCGAGTCGTTTGCTCAGTGTGAAACGAGCACAGACTTTCAAATGGATTTGATGGAATACTTGCAAAGCTATAAGATTAATGAGCCTCTGCGACTGCACGTGACCCTTACAAGGGAAGGAATACGAAGGTGTCAAAGCGTACCCTGGCTGGAGAAGGATGTCATGGTCACAAATCAAAACCATGGGTTGATTGATACAACGTTTGATAAAAGTGAGCTCGAATTTGTTGCGCAATTTTTTCTTCAGTTAGGTACGGATGCGAAGGTGATGGAACCACAAGAGGTCGTCGATTTGATCAGAGTGAAGGCCCATCGGCTGCTTGAGCATTATCACTCGGAATCATAAATGAGCTTCTTTTTTGTTTAAGTAACCGCTCATAATCAAACGAAAGAGGGTAAAAGCACGATTCTTTCTTCAATTTTAGAGAGAATGGTGCTTTTTTAGTTTGTAGAGAGTTAAAGAGAAAAACAAACTAAAAACAACTAAAAACAACGAAATAAACAAAAGTTAATGTGGGATTAACATGGAATTAATATTTTTTCTTTATTGTAATAGGTGTTAAGCAATTGAAAATCTGTTGATACGAAGCGAGGGAGAAAAAATGAAGCGATGGAGCAAGGTTCTTCTGGCATCAATGCTGTTGCTATTGGTCATCCTGACAGGGTGCGGAGGCGGCAAGACGGCCACGGGAGAAAAAAAGCAAGGAGATGAAAAAACACTAACAATCTATACGGCACTAGAAGATGATCAAATTCAAACGTATCTTGCATCATTTAAGAAAAAATATCCGGATATTACACTGAACATCGTGCGTGACTCGACGGGTGTCATTACTGCTAAGCTTCTCGCAGAAAAAGAAAATCCGCAAGCAGATGTGGTGTGGGGAACCGCAGCAACAAGTCTGCTCGTGTTAGATCAAAATCAAATGCTCGAAGGCTATTCACCAAAAGGTATAGAACGCATCGTCCCTCAGTTCAAGGATAAAGCTGAACCTGCCCATTGGGTCGGGATTGATGCGTGGGAGACAGCGGTTATTGTAAACACGAAGGAGTTAGAGAAACGAAAGCTTCCCATTCCGCAAACGTATGCAGATTTAACTAAGCCAGAATACAGAGGACTAATCGTCATGCCGAATCCGTCCTCTTCGGGTACAGGATTTCTAACTATTTCTGGATTACATCAATTGCTTGGCGAGCAAAAGGCATGGGAGTACATTGATAAGCTGCATGAAAATATTGCGCTGTACACACATTCCGGTTCCAAACCAGCAAAGATGGCGGCACAAGGTGAATATCCGATTGGCATTTCTTTTGGCTATCGCGGAATTACAGAGAAGAAAAAGGGAGCGCCAGTAGAAGTTGTATTTCCTAAAGAAGGCTCCGGCTGGGATTTAGAAGCAAATGCATTGGTGAAAAAGAAACAGATTAAGCCGGAAGCAAAGCTATTCCTCGATTGGGCGATCAGCGATGAGGCGATGAAAGAATACAACAAGAACTTTGCGATTGTCAGCGTGAAAAATGAAGGACAGGTAATTCCAGAAGGCTATACGCAGGATCCATTACAGCAGCTGATTCCGTATGATTTTAACAAAGCAGCAACGGAGCGTGAACGTGTTCTAAAGGAATGGGATCAGCGCTATAGCGCAAAAAGTGAACCGAAAAAGTAGAAGGGGGAAGTATGAGCTTATGAAAGATGCATACCTTTCCGTACATAACATCTCCAAGCAATTTGGTGCCTATACTGCATTACGTGATATTAGCTTTACGATTCGTAAGGGTGAGTTTGTTTGTTTGCTTGGTCCAAGTGGATGCGGTAAAACGACGCTGCTCCGTACTTTAGCTGGCTTAGAACAGCCAAATCAAGGTCGGCTGTTCGTCGGAGGAAAGGATGTCACGTCTCTTCCTCCATCGCAGCGCAACTTCGGGATGGTGTTCCAATCGTACGCTTTGTTTCCGAATTTGACAGCCTATCAAAATATCGCGTACGGCTTGAAAAGCAGAAAGCTATCTAAGCGTGAGATCGAAGAAAAGGTGAGAGATGCACTCGCAATGGTTGATTTAGAACATGTGCGAGATAAGTATCCGTCGCAGCTTTCGGGAGGACAGCAGCAACGTGTTGCACTGGCGCGCGCAGTTGTCTTGTCCCCTGATTTTCTACTCCTGGATGAACCGTTATCGGCGCTCGATGCGAAAGTACGTATGAAGCTGCGGCGAGAAATTTGTGCCTTACAAGAAAGGTTAGGGATTACAACCATTATGGTTACCCACGATCAAGAAGAAGCATTAACAATGGCAGATCGCATTGTAGTAATGAACCATGCAGAAATTGTACAAATTGGCACACCGCAGGACGTCTATCAGTATCCCAGCTCTCCGTTTGTGGCTGACTTCATCGGCGCCATCAATTTTATGCCTGCTTCCCGATGGAGTAATGCGGCATCAAGCGAGGAAGGATTGCTGGCCGTGCGTCCCGAGCATATTCGCATTACGGAAGTGGAGAGTGATGTAGGCTTGCAGGCTGTGATTCGGGATATTGAATTCCGAGGTCCCTTTTATCGGGTTATGCTGCAAATGATGGATGATCATGATACACCGACGGATCAAGTTATGGTACTGGATGTATCTGCACATGTATCAGAGCGGATTCAACTAGAAAAGAATAAACGGTTATCACTTGAATTACCAATGGAGAGGCTGATCTCATTTGAAGAAGGTATGGTGGCAAAATGAGCGCGGAGAAGAAAGTTTGCTGAATAGGCCGATGATTCGTCAAAAAAATGAACACGAACAGTGGATACAAAAAGCGTTAGTACTTATCGTGTTTGTTTCCCTTTTCGTCAGTATTATTGTGCCCCTTGGTGTATTGTTTCGTCAAGCATTGGTAGATGAGGCAGGAGCGTTCATCGGTTTTTCACATATACGTACCTATCTTTCCAGTCCAGCGCTGGTGCAGTCTCTTACGAATACGGTATATGTTTCGCTGATGACAACCGTTGTATCTGTTACGCTGGCGTTCTTGTATGCCTACGCGTTTCATCGTATGGCCATGAGAGGAAAAGTGTTTTTCAAATATGTGGCATTGCTTCCGTTGTTTGCGCCAACTATGATGCACGGTATTGGCCTGACGTATTTATTCGGCAATCAGGGTGTAGTAACAACGGGGTTGTTCGGATATTTCTCTCAAGGTATTGATATTGATTTGTACGGTCCAATCGGTATTATTCTGGCAGAAATTTTTTATACATTCCCACAGGCGTTTTTAATTTTAAGCGTGTCATTGGCGGTTGCGGATTATAGGTTGTATGAAGCAGCAGATACGCTGGGTGCAGGGAGAATTCGCAAGTTTTTTACGATTACATTACCCGGGGTTAAGTATGGGCTTATCAGTTCCGCGTTCGTTGTTTTTACATTGAGTTTTACCGATTTTGGTGCACCGAAAATTGTCGGCGGACAATATAACGTGCTGGCAACCGACATATATAAGTATGTGATTGGGCAGCAAAATATGGCGATGGGTGCCACGGTGGGCATGATTTTGCTGCTTCCGGCAGTGGTCGCATTTATCGTTGACCGTTTGGTAGAGCAAAAGCAAGGTTCATTTATCACGGCTAAGTCGGTCTCGTATCGTATCGAAAAAAAAACGCTGCGTGACTCCCTTGGTTTTATATATTGCCTGCTTATAGCCTCTGCCATTTTAATTCTGCTGGGTGCGGTTGCGATGGCGGCAGTTGTAAAAGTGTGGCCGTATGATTTAACGTTTACGCTGATCCATTTTGATTTTACAACGGTTGCTGGCAGTGATGGAATGACGGCCTACCGGAATAGTGTGCTGGTCGCTTTCATAAGTGCAGCAGCAGGAGCTGTAATCACATTTATCAATGCGTACTTGATCGAAAAAAGCCGATGGATGTCAATACTACGACAGCTTAGCTATTTTATCTCCATCCTGCCAATGGCGATTCCAGGGTTGGTGATTGGACTTGCCTACGTCTTTTTCTTCAACCAGCCGGGCAATCCATTGAACTGGATGTATGGAACCATATGGATCATTATACTGGCAAACATTACTCATTTTTATTCGGTGGCATTTATCACCGCAACCAGCGCGTTAAAAAAGCTTGATAAGGAATTTGAGCTTGTTTCTGAGTCGATGGGCGTGCCATTCTATAAGACATTTTTTCGAGTTACCGTACCACTAACCTTGCCCGCGATTTTTGAGATTGCTGTTTATTATTTTGTCAATTCGATGGTGACGATTTCGGCTGTCGTCTTTCTTTATTCCGCTGATTTTAAACTGGCATCGGTAGCGATCGTTAATATGGATGATGCAGGAGATATTGCCCCAGCGGCTGCGATGTCGATGCTAATTTTGCTAACAAATATTGCTGTGCGAGCCATATATGAAGTGCTGACGGGGAAATTGCGTCAGCGTACACAGATATGGCAAAAACAATAAAAGACGGAGAGGAAGAAGAGGATCATGATACAGGGTGTAATTTTTGATTGGGCTGGAACAATGATTGATTATGGATGCTTTGCTCCACTGGCAGCTTTTATGGACGCCTTTAAACACAAGGGTGTTGAGATTACTGCGGAAGAAGTGCGGGAGCCGATGGGGCTTCCAAAGCGTGATCACATTGCGGCGATTTGCGCCATGAAGCGTGTGGCAGAGGCATGGGAGAAAAAGTATGGCAAACGTCCAGATAATGAAGATATCGATGCGTTGTATGCAGATTTTGAAGCTGGATTGTTCTCTGTACTAGCTGATCATGCAAAACCGATACCGGGGTCTGTTCAGTTGGTCGATCGTTTGCGTGCGCAAGGAGTTAAAATTGGCTCTACGACGGGATATACGTTAGACATGATGAAAGTGATCGTACCAAAGGCGAAAGAACAGGGGTATGCGCCGGACGTCATTGTAACACCTGATGACGTGCCAGCAGGTCGTCCGCTCCCTTGGATGTGCTATGTGAATGCGATGCGCTTAGGTGTGTATCCAATGTACAGGTTGGTAAAGATAGGCGATACAGTAAGCGACATTCAGGAAGGAAGGAACGCCGGAGCATGGACAGTAGGTGTCATCAAAGGCAGCAGCGAACTTGGCCTGAAGGAGGAAGAAGTGCAGACATGTGACTCAGATGCGCTCCATCAAAAAATGGATGCTGTTCGTGAACGATTTTACCATGCAGGTGCTCACTTTGTTATGGAAGCCATAGGCGAATTAGATGAAGTCATTGCTCAGATAAATGAGCGCATGCGGCAGGGTGAACGTCCGTAAGCGCGATAGGAAGGGAAGAGAAAGATGGCACATATGACGACCAAACAGTTACCGGATAACCCGTATTTGTTATTAACGCCAGGTCCGCTTTCAACAACAAAGCAGGTCAAGGCAGCGATGCTGCGCGACTGGTGCACATGGGATGAGGATTACAATGAACTTGTACAATCCATCCGCCAAAAGCTGGTAGAATTAGCCGCTTCGAATACAGAGAATTATACCGCTGTGCTCATGCAGGGAAGCGGGACATTTTCTGTGGAGTCTGTTATCGGCACAGCGATTCCTGAAAGTGGAAAGCTGCTGGTGCTGACTAACGGAGCATATGGCCAGCGAATGGTTCAGATGGCTCGTATGCTCCATATTGAAACGATTGTTCTTGATGCAGGAGAAGTTGCACCGGTAAACGTGGCGCGTTTAGAAGAAGAACTAAAGCAAGATCCGGATATTACGCATGTCGCAGTCGTGCACACGGAGACAACAACAGGAATGCTCAATCCCATTGCAGATGTTGGGAGAGTAACCAAAGCGTATGGCAAAGGCTTTATTGTCGATGCAATGAGCAGCTTTGGCGGCATTGCGCTGGATGCAGCGGAAATGGAGATTGATTTTCTGATCAGCAGTGCGAACAAGTGCATTCAAGGAGTGCCGGGCTTTGGATTTATTCTGGCAAAAAGAGAGACACTTGCCGGGTGCAGGGGACAGGCACGTTCGCTATCGCTTGATTTATACGAGCAGTGGAACACAATGGAGAAGGAAAATGGAAAATGGCGCTTTACTTCTCCGACACATGCTGTATATGCCTTTTATACTGCGTTGAAAGAATTGGAGGAAGAGGGCGGTGTTGCGGCACGGGAAGCGCGCTACCGGCAGAACCAACACATGTTGGTAGAAGGGATGCAGCGTTTTGGATTGATACCGTTGTTGGATAAGCAGCATCAATCTCCCATTATTACTTCTTTCTATTATCCAAAGAGTTCGCTGTTTACATTCAAAGCGTTCTACACACGACTGAAAAGGGAAGGTTTTGTCATTTACCCAGGCAAGATTACAACAGCAGATACGTTTCGCATCGGAAATATCGGAGAGGTATACCCTGATGATATGAAGCGATTGGTAGAGACGGTAGAAAAGAACATATTTTGGTAACACGATGTGATGATATATACTAGAAGGGAGAACAGATATGAAGGTGTTTTGTTTAGGTGGGGCAGGTCGGATTTGCCGGGAAGCTATTTTGGATTTAGTGGAGCATTCCTCGTTCGAAAAAATTACGGTGGCAGACTTTAATGAAGAGGAAGGTCGCAAAGTGGTGGAATGGTTGAATGATCCGCGCGTTAATTTTCAAAAGGTTGATGTGCGAAATCATGAGGCGACCGTAGAGCAAATGCGAGGGTATGATGTAGTAATGGATGGTACGACCATTACGCTAAACGGACTGTCTACGGCATGCATCGCAGAAGCGGGATGTTGCGGTGTTAACTTGAATGGATTCGGTGAAGAGGAAGCATCAAACGAGGTGTTTCGGAAGAATGGAAAAGCATGCGTACCGGGCTTTGGGATGACTCCCGGTGTAACACAAATGATGGCAATGTATGCAGCCAATCAATTAGAGGAGATCGAGTCCATTCGTGTAAGTCATGGTGCATTCCGCCCGATTGCTTTCTCGCGTTCGATTGCGGAGACGACGACATATGAATATGATCCGGAACTGCCTGGACGTATTGTATATGAAAACGGTGAATTTATACAGGTACCTCCGTTTGCAAGACCTCGTGAAATTCGTCTGCCAGAACCGTATGGCACAACCATACAATATATCATTCCGCATGCGGAAACAAAGACCTTAGCCAAAGCGCTGGTACATAAAGGTGTGAAATTAATTGAAGTGCGCGGCACCTGGCCAAAGAAAAACATGCAGTTGGTTCGTGCGCTGTATGATTGGGGTGTATTACGCAATGAAAAGATTGTAATGAAAGGTGTAGAAGTTGGTGTTCTTGATTGCATTAGTGAATATCTGTTCCATTCTAGGGAAGGAACAGAAACCGAATTGTACGGCTATTCGCTGCATGTAGAAGTCGTGGGTGTAAAGAATGGAAAGCGAATGCGCCATACTTTATATCACACGCACCCGGCTTCAGACGGATCGGTAGAAGGATGGGAGCAGTTGCGTGCGTATACACGCAACGTTGGCATCCCTATGGCGATTGCAACAGAAATGCTGGCAAAAGGAATGGTAAACGCAACAGGTATTCTTACGCCGGAGGAAGCATTTGAGCCGGTTTCTGTTTTTAAAGAACTGGAGAAGCGTCAAATCTTTATTCATCATGAAAGTACAGAGATCGGTGAAGAAAGCGAAGCAGAAGTAGAGTCAATATCACTCTAGTCTAAAAGGAATACTGAGATAAAACAGGAGGCTTTCGTGACGTGTCACTCATTGGAGAAGAGAGAAAGCAGTTTATTTTACAGCGATTGAACGAATCAGGAAAAGTGAGGACCATGGATCTAGTAGATAAGCTAGAGGTATCGTCTGAAACGATTCGCCGTTATTTAGAAGAGCTTGAAAATGAAAAGAAGCTGAAGCGGGTATATGGCGGAGCTGTAAAAGGAAACGATGGCAAGGAGGAACCTTCTATTTATACTCGTGAGATTCTCCATGCTGAAGAGAAGAAGCAGATAGGCAAAGCAGCCGCCAGCTTGATTCAAAGTAACGAGATCATAGCGATTGATGATGGTACGACAACGATTCAGCTTGTGCATTATCTTATGGAAAAAGAGAACATTACGGTGATTACTGCGTCTTTTCCTGTTTTATCGCTTTTGCTGCAGTATGAAAATCAAGGACTGTTTTCCGGAGAAATATTTTTTATTGGCGGTAAGGTAAATTCGCGCTATTCTCGCACGTCTGGTTCCTTAGCAGAAAAAATGATGGAAAACTTCAATGTGGATAAAGCCTTCATTGCGATTGATGGAATTTCTCTTGAAAGAGGAATTACGAGTTATGACGTTGAGCGAGCTATGCTATCCCGAAAATTTATGGAACAAGCTACACAGACAATCGTCATGTTTGATGGCTCAAAAATTGGTGCAAGCAACTTCTACAAGCTAGCAGGGCTTGAAGATGCCGATGTTTTGATTAGCAACCTCCCAGTTCCTGTGGAGTGGGAGGGAGAAATCAGACAGGCTGGGATAGAATGGTTGGCTGCTGATTAGATAAATATGGTAAATAAAGAAGAAAGGCAAATTTTATGTGTTCAGCCTTTCTTTTTTTATATTTTAGTGTGCATGTATTTGAATTTTCTAACATTATGATTGCATCCATGTTTTCTGTATGATAATATAAATGCGAACAAGGGTTCTGATCGGGCGGTGTGAATCAATTCTTACATAATCAAAAAATACGGAAGGAAGTGCAGAAATGATAACGGAACGGTCTGCCGAGATAGATGAAGTGATTGCCTATATTCACCACCATCTTGATGAGCCTTTGCCGCTTTCTCGATTGGCCAGTTATGCAGCCTATAGCCCGTACCATTTCACACGCGTTTTTAAAGAAAGAACGGGTCTCTCCCCCCTGTATTATGTTTCATCCCTGCGATTACAGAAAGCTAAGGATCTGCTGCTGCGTACCAACCTTAGTGTTCGTGATATTGGATTGGAGATCGGTCAACAAAGTCTAGGAACATTCACCACACGATTTACCGAGCGGGTGGGAATGTCACCGACCCAATTTCGAAATTCTACATTGCAAGCGGAACATCACTTGCAGTCATTGCAGATGCTTAACCGTTGGCATGCTGCTACGCCGCAAGCTATAACAAATCGATATGGCAGAATAGAAGGGACCGTCGAAGCCGCCAGTCCTTTTGATGGTGTTATTTTGATCGGTTTGTTTGCCAAGCCGATTCCAGAGGGAGTCCCTTTATATGGAACATTACTTTTTTCTTTAGGGGATTTTTGCTTTACAGGGGTTAAGCCAGGCGTCTATTATTTGATGGCTACATCGCTTTCTTGGGGAATGAACGCGATGGATGTTCTTCTTCCTCAAACAACGCTGCGCACTCGATCCAAGGAGCCGCTTGTTGTCGAACCGTATTCTTTTGTACCGTATCAGCGGGTAATGCTCTATCCTCCCCGCTTGGATGATCCGCCCATCCTGATTTCTCTTTCTCTATTAATGAATAATTTTCTTGAGCGAATGAAACAAATTAGCAACCGATAAGAGGCGATAGGATACGTTTACTGAGGAGATATTCACCCTTCATTCCCTCAAAATCAAATGTAACAGTAAAATAAATCATAGCATGAGGTTGCCTTTTTTAGAAAGGCAACCTCTTTTTGTCGTTTAGAAGATGTTACGTCGTTTCATTTGTACTATTAATTTTATATTTAGCCATTCTCCGTACTAATAATGACTGGGTGATACCTAACTCCTTTGCTGCTTTGCGTGTTGTTTTATATTTTTTATACGTGTGCTCGATTACTTTTTTTTCAATGTTTTCAAGAATATCAGGCAGGGAGCGTCCTGTTATATATGCAGCGATATCATTTTGTTTTTGCTGTAATTGCAGGAATCTCTCGGGTAAGTCAGATAGGGAGATTTCCTCTTGCTTTGCCATGACGACCAATTGTTCGAGTAGATTTTCTAGTTCTCGAATATTGCCCGGCCATTCATAGGTTTGCAGGATTTTGCCTACTTCAGTAGACAGCTTTCGCTTTTGATTATGCTGCTCATTGAACTTTTTTAAATAAAAATGTAAAAGAGGGAAAATATCCTCCCTTCTTTCACGCAATGGTGGAATGGTAATCGGCAAAATATTAAGTCGGTAGTAGAGGTCGGCCCGGAACTTCCCGCTCGCTACCATCGTCTCCAATTCTCTATTCGTAGCAGCGATGATTCGTACATTGGCTTTAAGCGGTCGAGCGGCGCCGAGCGGCGTGTATGTCTTATCCTGTAAAAGCTGAAGGAGCTTGGATTGCAGATGAAGCGGCAGTTCCCCGATTTCATCGAGAAACAACGTACCCTGCTCCGCCATTTTTACAAGTCCGATTTTTCCGCTTGTGTTTGCTCCAGTAAAAGCGCCCTTTTGATAACCGAAGAGCTCTGATTCTATCAGTGATTCAGGAATGGAGGCACAGTTAATGTGGACAAAGGGCATGGTATGCCTTTCGCTTAATGTATGAATTTGCTGTGCGGCGATGTTTTTTCCCACACCGGTTTCCCCTGTAATAAGAACCGTGGTTTCAACTCCGGCAACTTTTTCTATTAACTCGGATAGTGAGCGATAGGCTTCGCTTTGTCCAATAAAATAAAAGTCCCGATCATTTGGGATGACATATTTACTGTTCATTCTTCGAATCTCTTGACTGTACCGCCGCAGGAGCGCTTCCATATCCTCGATCTTAGAAGCGGTACGTACGACTTCGGTGATGTCCCGAGAATGGGCAACAACATATTCAATATCGTTATGTGCATTCAAAATCAAGTGGCCTGTCACCATATATTTTCTTCCATTCGCCATTTCCTGTACGGTACTAACGGCTTGTTGGGATTCCAATGTTAATTTGGTTGCAGAAGGTGAGAATGTCCCCTCCCGTTCTAACTGCGCAACGCTCTTGCCAATCATTTCCTCCTTTGTTTTCCTGCACATTTTGGCGCTGGCACTATTCATCCACAAGGTTTTACCCTCTTTATCCGAAATATAAATTCCATCACTGATAGAATTGAAAATTTTGAAAAAATAATTGGGATCAATAGAAAAGTTTTTGTTCTTCATCTGTTATTCCTCCGGTAGCTACGTATCATTATCGAATTTTTGAGTTACTTATGAATCGCGTATTCATTTTATGTGGCATCATGCGGTAAAGAAGCGATTTAATATTGAATCACATGAATTATTATTAATTCATTATAGTCCAAATATATAAAAAAATCTAACTTCTCAAGTTGGTTTTAGTGATTTATCGCCTGCTAGGCGCTTAAAAGTTGGCGTGGGAATTGCTACGTAAGAAAAGTGTACAAAAGAGGAGGGGTCTACATGAACAGAAGAAAAGTAGTACATACGTTACGTGCAATCGTATTGGGTGGTCTGATGACTTTTGCGACGGCATGCGGAGAACGAGGAGCCACCACATCGGGTTCAACAAGCGGAGGTGCGGAGGGTGACACTGTAAAAGTCGGTGCGATCTTTCCGATCACAGGCGGCTCAGCTTATCAAGGAAAAAGTTTTAAACAGGCAATTGATATGGCAGCAGAAGAGATTAACGCAAAAGGCGGAATTAATGGAAAGAAAGTAGAGCTTTTGGTTGAAGATGATAAAGGCATCCCGACTGAGGGTGTAAATGCAGCGCAAAAGTTAATTACGCAAGACAAAGTATCCGCCATTCTAGGCAACTTCAATTCTTCGGCTACACTTGCCGTACGGGCTGTAACAGAACGAGAGAAGGTAGTGCAGCTAACGCCGGGCTCGACCGCTGATGCCATTACAGAACCAGGACATGCCTATATGTTCCGCAATCTGATGCCAAATAGCGCACAAGGGCCGGCAATAGCAAAGTATTCTGTAGAAGAACTTAAATTGAAAAATATCGCAATCATAGCGGAAAATACAGATTATGGCCGCTCCGGTGCAGAAGGATATAAGAAGACGGTAGAAGAAGCCGGAGGGAAAATTATAAGCGTAGAGTATTATAACCAGGGCGATAAGGACTTTTATGCGCAGCTTACAAAGCTTAAGAACCTTAAGCCAGACGGTATTTTTATCGGGGGGCTGATTACTGAAGGGGCGCAAATTCTGAAACAAGGCCGTGACTTGGGTGTGAAGACGCAGTGGCTTGGTTTAGGCGGCTTCACGAATGATAATTTCCCAAAATTAGCTGAAGGTGCAGCAGAAGGTATGGTGCATGTTAGCTACTTTGAACCTGGTGCCTATGATTATTTCCCAGACTCTAAAGAATTCGTTGAAAACTATAACAAGAAATATGGCATGAACCCTGATATGTATGCGGGCAATGGGTATGAAGCGATGTATATTCTAGCCGAAGCCATCAAAAAAGCAGGCGGTGGAGATCGGGAGAAAATTCAACAAGCGATGAAGGAAATCAAAGATCTGCCTGGAGTATGCGGTCCCACTACATTTGATGAAAATGGACAGGCGAAGAAGCCGATGCTGTTCGTAAAAATCCAGGACGGAAAGCGCGTACCGATTGGTGCAAATAAGGACAGCAACTAAAAAATGAGCTGTTAGGAAGTCGAGGACTGCGAAGGGAATCGGCTTCCCCTTTTACATACATAGGAAAAGAGGCGATTATACGCATGATTGAGTTTATTCAACAAACGCTCAATGGCCTTGTTATGGGGAGCAGTTATGTGCTTACCGCTCTTGGTTTAACACTTATTTTTGGCATGCTGGATATGATGAATTTTGCTCATGGAGAGCTATTAATGGTAGGGGCGTTCACAGCGGTAGCGCTTGCTGTCGGATTACAGCTTCCGTATCTTGCTGCGCTTCCGATGGCAGTGGTAGTAGTTGCGTTGATTGGAATTGCTATCGAGCGCACTGCATTTAAGCCCCTGCAGAAGTCGGACCGGGTTAATCTTCTCGTCAGTTCACTGGGCGTCTCGATTATTTTGCAGAATGCCGTGGAATTAATCTGGGGTCCGGACCCGCGCAATCTGAGTTCGCCTTTCCTTGAGATGCAGATCAATGTTGGGGGCATCATTTTAAACGGACAGCGTTTGTTTATTATATTTACAGCGGCCATTCTTATCGCGATTCTATACTATGTCATTCAGCGAACGAAGGTGGGCATTGCCATGAGGGCCTGTGCCTTTGACATGGACACGGCAAGGCTGATGGGAATCAAAGCAAACACGATTATCTTGACAACATTTGCGATTGGAGCAGGACTAGCCGCAGCGGCAGGCATTCTATTAGCCCCGGTATTTAGCGTATACCCAACGATGGGTGTAATGGCGACGATGAAAGCATTTGTGGTTGTTCTTCTAGGCGGAATCGGCAACGTAAGCGGTGCCATTGCCGGCGGGCTTATTCTTGGCTTGATCGAAACCTATGCCGCAGGATATTGGTCATCAGAATATAAAGACGTTGTTGCTTTTGTCATTATGATCTTAATCCTTTTATTCAAGCCGGCAGGACTTTTTGGAAAAAACATTCAGGAGAAGGTATAGATGAAGAAAAGAATAGGACTCCTCATATGTATAGCTGCAGCAATCGGCTTTCCGTTTGTTTTTTCAGATAACTATTTGCTCCATATTATGGTGATCAGTGGCATCAACATTGTTCTGGTGCTGAGCCTTAATTTAATCGCCGGATTTACAGGCCAGGTATCTTTAGGGCATGCGGCCTTTTTCGGGATTGGTGCCTATACCTCCGCTTTGCTTGCCCTTAACGGTGTGCCTACCATGTTCTCCTTTATTTTAGCCGCCATTATCTCTGCGGTATTTGGCTTGATTATCGGTTATCCTGTACTGCGCCTGCGCGGCCACTATTTTGCCATTGCAACACTTGGCTTTGGCGAAATCATTCACCTCATTCTGAATAACTGGGTGGATGTGACGAGAGGACCGATGGGGCTAAGCGGAATCCCGAAGCCTGATCATATTGGATTTGTTGACTTTAGTTTAAAAATCGACTACTACTATTTAACACTCATCCTTGTGTTAGCGGTTATTTACCTATCAAGCCGCATAAAAAAATCAAAAATGGGCCGGGCATTGCTGGCGATCCGTACGGATGAAATTACAGCAAGCTCAATGGGCATCAATGTCGCCTACTATAAAACCACTGCCTTTGTGTGGAGTGCGGCCATCGCCGGTATGGCTGGTTCAGCCTATGCGCATTATGTTCTTTTCTTAAGTCCAGAGACCTTTAAGTTAAGCATGTCCATCAACATTCTGCTTATGCTTTTGATCGGCGGAATGGGAAGCATCGCTGGTGCGATACTCGGTGGCTTATTCATTACAGTGCTCTCCGAATACTTACGGGCGTTTGCGGAATATCAAATGCTTATTTATGGGGTGCTTATTGTTATTGTTGTTATTTTTGCGCCGAAAGGGCTTAGCGGTATGCTAGAACGTATAAAAAAAGTAGGCAAAAGAGAAAGGAAGGAACTTCATGAATCAACCTATTCTTCAAACTGATAGGCTAACCATCCGATTTGGCGGTATAGTGGCAGTTGATCATGTTAATCTAGTGATTCATGAAAAAACGATTTTTGGCTTGATTGGCCCAAACGGTGCCGGAAAAACAACAACGTTTAATCTCCTTACAGGGATATACAAGCCAACAAATGGCAGCGTGTTTTTTAAAGGAAAGAATATTACGGATCTAAAAACGCATCAAATAGCGCCGCTGGGGATTTCGCGGACGTTTCAAAATATACGGCTATTAAAGGATCATACGGTGTTTGAAAACGTCTTACTGGCGACACATTCCTCTCTCTCCTATAACTTCATGCAAGCGCTTTTTAAAATGAAGAAATTTACGATGGAGGAGACAGAGAAGGCTAATAAGATCAATGAATTGCTGGAGAAGTATGATCTATATCCGATCCGAAACGAGCTGGCAACAGACTTGCCACAAGGATTACAGCGGAAAATCGAAATCGTACGGGCTATTAGTACAGGGGCGGATTTTATCTTTCTCGATGAGCCTGCAGCCGGGCTGAATCCGGTAGAAACAATGGAATTGATGAAGCTGGTTAAGCAACTGCGGGATGAAGGAACGACCATTTGTCTGATCGAGCATGACATGAAGCTTGTTAAAGGGGTATGTGATGAAATCGCAGTTTTGAATTTCGGGAAGCTAATTGACCAGGGGGCCTACGATAAAGTTATTTCCAATCCACAGGTTATCCAGGCGTACTTAGGTAGGAGGCATGAGCATGCTCAAAGTAAATAACCTGAAAGTTTCGTACGGAAGTATTCAAGCGCTGAAAGGCATTTCTCTTGAAGTGAAAAAAGGAGAAGTAGTAACATTAATCGGCGCAAACGGGGCAGGGAAATCGACACTGTTAAAAACGATTTCGGGATTGGTCTCTGCACAGGAGGGCAGCATATTTTTCGAGGATAAGGAGATCACTTCATTATCTCCAGATAAGATTGTAAGCATCGGCATTGCCCACGTTCCAGAAGGAAGAAAGATTTTTACAAACATGACTGTTTTTGAGAATCTAAGAATAGGCTCATACCAACGCAAGGATAAGGACGGCATTACAAAAGATATGGATGAAATTTTTGAATTATTCCCTATTTTGCGGGAAAGAAAAGAGCAAATGGCCGGAACTCTATCGGGTGGAGAGCAGCAAATGCTGGCATTGAGTCGGGCTCTTCTCTCCAAGCCAAAACTTATAATCCTCGATGAACCTTCGTTAGGACTTGCGCCGGTTATGGTAGATACCGTATTTGACGTGATAGATGAGATTAGCAAGAAGGGAATCACCATTCTTCTTGTAGAGCAGAATGCTACGCTTGCCCTTGAATCATCTGAGAGAGCCTATGTTTTGGAAACAGGAAGCATTAAGATTGCCGGACAGTCGAGAGATTTATTGGAAGATGAAACCATCATTGAAGCATATCTTGGTTAGGAGGAGCGAAATGACAACAAATCAAATGATGATTAAAGTAGCGGCAGTGCAGACGAATCCAAGGATTGCTGATGCTGCCTATAATCTTGCACAAAGTATCACGTTTATTCGGGAGGCTGCAGGGCAGGGTGCAAAAGTCATTGTGTTTCCTGAATGCGCGCTTACGGGATACTGTTTTGAGAGTCGAGAAGATGCGGAGCAGGCAGCACTTCATGCGAATGGAGAATGGGTGGAAAAGCTTACGAAGGAGGCAAGAGATGCAGACGCCTATATCGTTACAGGATTTATAGAAAAGCGAAATGAAAAACTATATAATTCCCTAGCGATAATCGGGCCAGAAGGATTGATAAAGATCTATACGAAAGCACACCTGCCCCAGCTTGGGGTAGATAACTTTGTGGAACCGGGATGTGATCCGTTCATTCCTGTTGACACAGCAGTAGGGAAGCTGGGCGTTCTGATTTGCTATGATATTCGCTTCCCAGAGCAAGCACGGGCGCTGGCACTCCAAGGAGCAGATATCTTAATTCATATCACGAATTTACCGCTGACCGCTTCTTCGCAGCTCGATTACTTACTTCCGGCCAGAGCGAATGAAAACCATGTGCATATTATTTCTTCTGATCGGGTTGGCGAGGAGCGCGGCTTTGTTTTCTTGGGGAGAAGCACGATCTATGATGTAGACGGTGCGATTATCTCACAGGCAAACGATACGGATGAAATGATCATTTATGCGGAACTTGATCTTACCCAATCCCGTGAAAAATCGGTGTATTATCCACCGGCAGAAGGAAAGCCGGTTGCCCATACGAATTCATTGTTTGCTGCGAGACGAAAAGAACTGTATGGCGTGCTCAGTCAGTAAAGGAACAGCATAGGAGAGGAGAGCGGGACGCTATGGGAGACAATGCATCATATATAAATCTTGAGCGCATCATGCATACCATCAACGAAAGCAGCAAGATCGGAACGCTGTCGGCAGGTGGATTGTGCCGATTGGCGCTTAGCGATGCCGATAAACAAATGCGTGATCTTTTTAAAAGCTGGATGGAGGAAGAAGGGCTTGAGGTCCGGATTGATGATATGGGCAATATGTATGGTCGCAGAGAGGGCAGAAACAAAGAAGCGGCAGCTATTTTGATCGGCTCTCATCTGGATACGCAAACCGAAGGGGGCAATTATGACGGTATTCTTGGCGTGTTAGCATCGTTAGAGGTGATTCGTACATTAAATGAGCATCAAATCGTAACAGAGCGACCGATTGAAATTGTTAATTTCACAAATGAAGAGGGCGCGCGCTTTGAGCCGCCCATGGTTGGTTCAGGGGTACTTGCCAATGTGTTTAGCAAGGAGTATGTGTTACACCTTACGGACAAAGAAGGCCGCGTTTTTGGTGAAGAATTAGAGCGCATTGGTTATAGGGGAGAGAAGCAAAACCGCGCATACCATGTGCATCGCTTTATAGAATTACATATTGAGCAAGGTCCTGTGCTCGAACAGAATAAAATAGCCATTGGCGCAGTGGAAGGCATTCAGGGAATGACATGGCTAGAAGTAACAATAAGAGGGAAGACATCACATGCCGGCACGACTCCGATGGGAATGAGAAAAGATGCGTTGGGAGCGGCCGCAAAGATTATTAAAATGCTTAATGAATCGATACATGAAATGAACCCTGACATTCTTCTCACAATGGGGCGATTCTCCGTGACTCCGGGAACGGTGAATTCGATTCCTGGTGAAGTTGTATTTTCAGTGGATGTCCGCCACTTTGAAGACTTGATCCGCGATCATGCCGTAGAAGTGGTGAGAGAGAAAATAAGTACGATTACTGCTCTTGAAGGTTTTGAAGTGGAAATAAAAAAAATATGGGAGTCGAATGCGACACAATTTTCTTCTGATATTATTGAGTTAATAGAAGAGGCGGCCAATGCGCATGGCTATACAACGCAGAGAATGGTTAGTGGAGCTGGTCACGATTCGAAGTACATGCGAGAGATTGTCCCAACGGGTATGATCTTTGTTCCGAGTATAGGGGGAAAAAGTCATTGCCAGGATGAATATACGCTGCCTGAGGATATCGAAAAGGGTGCGAATGTTCTGCTTTATGTTGTTCGCTCATTGGCTAATGCATAAATAAACGAAGAGGAAAGGGGAGTATGCAATGACTGCAAAATCAAAAGGAGGACTTCTGGAATCCGTTATCGATCAGATTGATGAATTATGGGAAGATGAAATCGCCTTTCTGCAACAGCTTGGCAGATATCCCAGTGTACTTGGGAATGAGGCTGCTATTCAGCGCTACATAGCACAATATCTAGAAACTGAGCTGGAGCTTGAAGTGAACACACTTATCCCGGACGCCAAAAAAATCTCAAGGCTCCCCGGCTATTCTCCTGCTGAATGGTCGTATGAAGGACGTCCAGTCGTAGTAGGGAGGCAAAAAACAAAAGGTGAGAAAATCGGGAACAGCCTGCTTCTACAAGGACATATCGATGTGGTAAGTCCTGAGCCAGTCACGCTTTGGAATTATGATCCTTGGGGTGCAACAATCGTCGACAATAAGATGTATGGACGCGGCATTCAAGATATGAAATCAGGTGTGGCAGCCATGATTTTTGCAGTAAAGGCAATTAAGCGGGCTGGGATTGAGCTGGGCGCTGACGTTCTGATCGAAACGGTCATTGAGGAAGAATGTACAGGGAATGGAGCCTTAGCTGCTCTAGATGAAGGATATCTAGCAGATGGTGTGTTAATTCCAGAGCCATTTGGTCCGCATGCCCTTATTGCACAGGTTGGAGTCATATGGATGAGGATCAAGGTGAAGGGTTCAGGTGCGCATGTTGAAAGAGCTGATCGTGCGGTGAATGCTATTGTAAAAGCGTATACGGTCATTGATGCGCTTATGGCTTATCAAAAAGAAATCAATAGCAGACCAAAACATAAAGAATTTGAACACCATAGCCATCCGCTTAATGTGAATATTGGTACCATCCGAGCCGGAGACTGGCCCTCGAACGTTCCTGCCGAATGTGTGATTGAAGCTAGGATCGGCCTCTATCCTGGAGAAGACCCGCAAAAAATAAAAGAGGAAGCAAAGGCTTTTATTTTGGCCGCCACAAGCAAAGACGAATGGTTAAGAGAAGTAGAACCGGAAATTACATTCTATGGATTTCATGCAGAAGGTGTCTCGCTCAAGCGAGATCTAGAGCTGTTTACGTGCTTGCAGCAAGCACATAAGGTCACGATGGGATCGGAATTAGAATACCACTCCGTGACGGCTACGACGGATATTCGCTTTTATAATCTGTATTACGGTATACCTGCGACCTGTTACGGGCCAAGCGGTGGAAACATGCATGGTGCAGATGAGTGGGTCGATTTGCCAAGCGTAAAGAATGTAACAAAAACCTACGCTGCTTTTATTCTGGATTGGTGCAACGTACGAGAATAACGTAATTATGGAGAGAGAAGAAAAGGCGAGCTGGCTGTATATCATGACGGGCGTGCTCATCGCGCTCGTCGCCATTTCTTTTGCAAGGCTTTCTTATGGTGTCGTCCTTCCTTTTATGAAGGATGGCCTTTCCATTTCCTACAGATCGGCAGGCTTACTTGGAACAATGACCTCACTTGGCTATTTGCTTACCGTCATGTTTGCAGGAGTTGTATCTACCAAGTGGGGAGAAAAAAATACCATCCTTTTTGGCCTCTGCATTATTACTATAGGTTTTCTTAATTTATCCATCGCATCTTCGTATTGGTATAGCTCTATTTTTATGTTTTTGCTGGGTGTGGGGACTGCCTTTACGTTTACTCCCTTAATCGCTATTCTGATCGAGTGGTTTCCGCACCGAAGAGGTTTTGTGATTGGGTGTGTGAATAGCAATGCCGGAATCGGCTTATTGTTCGTAGGGATACTGGTTCCCTTCCTTACTGCGTTATATCCTGAAACATCCTGGCGATTAACATGGCGGATTTTTTGCGTGATGAGCGCATTGGTCTTCTTTGCGACGATATTTTTTATGAAAAATTCGCCACGAAAAGAGGCAGCGGTGATTCATAAGCCTTCCTCATCAAAAAAGATCTATACAGATCGAAAGGTCATTACGGTAGGTTTGCTATACGGTATTGTTGGCCTTACCTTTATCGTGCAGTCTGTTTTTATGATGAGTTTTATGCTAGAGGAGGGGCTGCCGCAGCAATTCGCAGGACAATTGATTGCTTTTAATGGTTTGCTATCCATTCTTAGCTCCCCGGTATGGGGTGGGGTCTCTGATCGATTCGGAAGAAGAAATGCGCTGATCTTCGCAATGAGCCTCAACTTCCTATCTACCCTTATTCCGGTTCTGTTTCCAAATGCTATCGGCTTTACGTTCAATCAACTGCTTCAGGGGATCGTGGCTACGGGAATATTTACCCTCGTTCAAGCATTAAGTACAGAGCAGGTGTCTTCGCGGGACACGCCGATTGCCTTTAGCTATGTTACGTTTTATTTTGCGGCCGGACAGTTTATCGGCCCGACGTTAGCAGGCTGGATTATTGATTATGGAGGCTTTAAAAGTACGTTCTTTCTTTCTGCGATATGTATGGCGATTGGTGTGTATATATCGATAAAAATTTCGCCAGCCCGCAAACGGGAACCGGAGTTAAATCGCTAACATGGTCGGTATTGTTTCATTATATTAAATCATTAATAAGCTGCTGTGGCTGAGTATAAGGCGCTTGATAGGCCGAGCGATAAGCTTGTTGACGCAATTGCTCCGTATATATATCCGCTATCTGCCTTGCTACATCCGCATCTTGTCGGCTTGATTCAAAAGATGCCGTGTTATCCTGTTGGATTGTAGGGATGCTTGTGCCTGATGACGTCTCCATGAATGGAGTGGTAGCCGCAGGCTGATATGCGGGAAGCGTGAAATCAAGCATACGCTGCGTCATTTCTAATGACGGCTGCCGTGTGATCTCAGCCGGTTCATTCAGCGTTGTGCCATCCTGTCTTTGAGCCTGACCATCTGGCGAAATCGTAGTGGTAAGTGGTAGATCGAATGAATAATCAGGTAGGGATGGAGTAGGCTGTGTCATTTGCAAGCGCATCATGGCCATTTGCTGTACAGGTGATAATCCGTAGTCATTAATTCTCATCAGTACTCTCCTTTCACCCTTTATCTATAATAACTACCCAAAAAAGTGGGTAGTTTTTCTTTTTTTTTGCAGATATGTGGCTCAATAAAGCAAATGTTGTGTATAAAAAAGCTTGTTGAAAACAAAGTAGTTCAATAGTATGATGTGCTTGTTGCAAATGATGAGAAATACATATTAAAAATGAGCGGTGAAGCCAAGACATGAAAAGAGAAGAATTCGAGATTCAAATGACGAGAGAAGAGATTATTCAGCATGGTATGCTGGTTTTTCAAACCATAGGCGCTCACTATATTTGTGAAGTGTGCATTCAAAGTGGAAGTTCGTGCTGCTATGTATGCGAGCATATAGAGGATGGGATCGGATGTCAAAAGAGGAATACGGCCTGTACAGCCTGGTTATGTGGTCTGCAGAAGTTACTCTTTCAAACCATTGGCCTGATGGATCAGTGGGAGGATTTCTGGAATCAGATACCTGGACAGCTTTTCCGCAAAGATGAGACACCGGATATCGTGAGCGTTCCCTTCTCTATGTCGATTGAGACATTCGATAGTCAATCCGGTGAACAGGTAGCGAAATGGTTGAAGCAGTATGCAGAAAAGGGAGGAGACATAGCAAAGCTAGAGAGTTACTTGGCTCATAGACATACGTACAATCGGCTTGAAGATATAAATCTAGCACAGATTGATAGGAAAGAAGAGTCGGCGGTGTAGATTCTAGCACCATATAGGTTATTTTTCCTTGCTGTTCCATATTTTTATAGTAAAATAAACCCATATAATAGAAAATACAGTCACAGGAAGAGTGGGAGAAAGGATGAATAAACAAAGAGAGGGCGTTAGACTACAGCGAGGAGAAATACATACGATTTTCATTATTATAGCTGCGTTTTTAACTTTTTTTCTCGTTCGAATAAACAGCGAGGCTTTATATGGTATTTTAGATCCGCCCAATTATTTGTCCATACACATTCTTCTTGAAGTGTTTGGGATTTGTGTAGCCTTTTCTATCGCGCTTCAGGGATGGATGATTTTTCCGCATACCATGTCCTGGCACCGCATGCTTGTAGGTGCTATTTTTGGAGTATTGGGCGTATTTGGAACCCTGCATATGCTTTCGTACAAAGGTATGCCGTTCTTTATTACAGAAAGCTCTGTCCCAAAAGCAACCTGGTTCTGGATGGCCCAGCGTTTTACAGAGTCGTGCAGTCTGCTGTTGATTTTTTTGTTTAAGGACTCGATTGTTCCTGCGGTAAGAAGGTATACGATCGTGGCGTCTGCCGTTCTTTTTTCTCTGCTTGTTTCGTCCGTTATCATGTTCAACGCATCACAGCTCCCGATGTTGGTTATTGAAGGAAAGGGCCTTACTCCTTTAAAAATCGGCTTGGAATACATCTTTTGTTTTTTTAATGTGCTAACGATTGGTATCCTTCTTCATCAGTATCGGCTTGATCGACAACCTGCGAAGCTTACATTGATGCTTGCCTGCCTGTTTTTTTTGCTTGGCTCCTTGGAATTTACTACATATAAGAGTGTGTATGATTTTAATAACCTGCTCGGGCATGTTTACCGGTTTATCGGTGTTTATTTTATTCTTAAGGGCATTTATTTCGCCACGATTGAGGAGCCCTATATTCGTTATACCGAAGCGAAAGAGGAACTGTACCAAAGTGAAAAATACCTGCGCACCATTACATCTACGTTAGGAGAAGGGGTATTAGTAACAGATAAGTGGGGTCGTATTACATTTATGAATCCGGAAGCGGAGAGACTGCTTGGCTGGAAAAAGAAAGAACTAGAAGGAAGCGTCTTCTGTGATGTTATTCTGTATGGCAGAAGTACGATTGATTTCTCTTCATCCGGGCTTCATCAGTATAAGAGTGATGACGAGATGTTTATCAGAAAAAACGGTATCGCTTTTCATGTCTCGTGCGTCTTTACTTCAATGCTTGAAGGAAGCGAGCGAACCGGTACGGTCATTGCCTTTAATGATATTACGGAACGAAAACAGCAGCAGCGTATGATTGAGCATATGGCCTATTATGATTCGCTGACTCAACTGCCGAACCGGGCGTTGTTCCATAAGCATCTCAGTGAAGCGATCGAGCATACGAAGCAGACAGAAGCCTCCTTTGCTCTTCTCTTTCTTGATTTGGATAACTTTAAGTACATTAATGATGCGCTCGGTCACTCATTCGGTGATCTCGTTATTCAAACCATTGCCGAGAAGCTGCAGCGCGTGGTAAGAGAAGAGGATATCGTAAGCCGGGATGGCGGAGATGAATTCTCACTGTTGCTAAAGGGAGTAACAAAATCGGAAGTGGAAGCAGAAGCGGCACGCATTCTCGAGGTGTTCAATAAAAGCTATACACTTAAGGAGCATGACATACATGTTACGGCTAGCATCGGTATTGCGATGTATGCGGGCGGTGCGGAAGATGCCGAGACACTGGGGCGGTATGCGAATATTGCGCTCTATGATGCAAAAAAAGAAGGAAAAGATACCTATCGCCTGTATTCGATGGATATGCAGAACTATATATTTCCTCGCGTATTTATGGAGAGTGCGCTTCGTAAGGCGATAGAGAAGGATGAACTGGTGCTCTATTATCAGCCGCAAATTGATATACAGACAGGCAGGCTTGTAGGCGCAGAGGCGCTGATCCGCTGGATTCATCCGGAGAAGGGCATGATACCGCCTGATGAATTTATTCCGCTGGCTGAAGAAACTGGACTGATTGAGTCCATTGGAGAATGGGTGCTAGAAACAGGATGCAGACAGGTCAAAACCTGGGAGAAGGCAGGATTTCCCCTGCTGCGCCTTGGGGTTAATCTATCAGGCTATCAGTTCCGGCAGCGGCATCTCAGCGACTCGATCCAGATCATACTTGAAAAAACGGACATGCCCCCTGAATTCGTTGATATAGAAATTACAGAAAGCATGACAATGAATGTAGAGCGTACTATTACCACCCTCTGCAAATTGAAAAGCATAGGCGTACAAATCAGTATGGATGATTTCGGAACCGGTTATAGTTCATTAAGCCATTTAAAGGACTTTCCGATTGACCGATTGAAGATTGACCGTAGCTTTATTCTTGATTTACCTGCCAATACGGAGGACCGGGCTATTGTTTCAACAATTATTACTATGGCGCAAAATCTGCATCTTAAGGTGATTGCCGAAGGGGTAGAAACAGAGGAACATCTGAATTTACTGCGGTATTTGTGCTGTGATGAAGCACAGGGCTATTTTTTTGCTAAGCCGCTCTCGCCAAAGGAATTTGAGCACTATTTGATCGAGGGGAAGCTGACATTTGCATCTACATAGGGAAGGAAAAGAGAGGCTGCCAAGATGTTTTGGCCGTCTCTTTTTTTATTTTTTAGACTATAAGTCCTGTAAATTTGTAATAGAATGGATTATAATACTACTTATGCTTGTGTTTATGAATTATATTAACTATGACAATGGGTTTATCGTGTGATGGGGGAGGAAGTTATGAAGAACAAATTAACTGTAAGGCTGCTCATGTATGTAGGAGGCTTAGTGGTCGTCTTAACGTTGGCCTATATGGGCCTATTCTATAAAAGCGTAGGTGACTCTGTAGAATCTACCATATCCAATTATAGTATGGCTACAGCAACACATATCTCTACCCAGATGGATTCAGCACTGTATGAGCGTTTTATCGAAAATCCGACAGAAGGCAGAGAATATTGGCTACTGCGTGAGTCCTTAAGTGATTATCGGGAAAAAACAGGAGCCCTGTATGTATATACGGTTCAAATAGCTGAGGGAGAAAAGGTAAAAGTAATGATAGACGGGCAGCCCAGAAACCTTGAGACAGCCGGAAAAATTGGCGAAGCGGCAGGCGCTACGACCTATGAGGATGTGGCTCGTGTGCTCGAAGGCGAAACAAACAGCACAGATATTGTGAATGATCCGAAGTATGGCCAATATCTATCTGCGTTTGCCCCTATCAAAAATTCCAACGGAAAAGTCATTGGGATACTTGGCGTTGACATTGAAGCAAAAGTAGTAAAAAGTGTAGAGAAACAAGTGGTGAAATCGACACTGCCGCTTTTTATCATAAGCAGCATCCTTATTACTGCCGTGATCTTATTTGTAATAGGTATTTACCTTACACGCAAGCTGCGTCCGCTTCGGTCTGTTACGAAGGCTTCTAATTATTTTTCCGATGGTAATTTGCTGAAGGCAAATGAAGAGATTACAAACGTGAACATCAAGGGAGACGATGAGATCAGCCAACTGGCTCAGTCTTTCCGCCATATGGTTGAAAATAACAAATCCATGATTCAGCTAATGATAGCGACCAGCAAGCAATTGGCCGCATCCTCAGAACAATTGCACACCCATGCAAAGGAAACGAGGGTATCATCTAGACAAGTAGCGGACAAGACACAAGACGTAGTATCGGGCATGGATATACAGCTTCAAAGCACAGATGAGAGTTCCCGGGCTATGGAAGAGATGGCAATCGGCATTCAGCGGGTAGCCGAGTCCGCCTCCGTCGTGGCTGAACACTCTGTTGATACCGTAAAAGAATCACAGAACGGACAGCAGCTCCTAGACAATGCAATTAAACAGGTACAACAAATTCAAGCATCCGTGACAAAAACGGCTCAAACGCTAGAACAATTAGGCAACCGCTCGGAAGAAATCAGCCAAATACTAGACGTAATTACAGACATATCATCACAAACCAATTTGCTGGCGCTAAATGCTGCCATCGAAGCGGCACGGGCAGGCGAGCATGGTCGGGGATTTGCGGTGGTAGCCGATGAAGTGCGGAAGCTAGCCGAGCAGTCTGCACAATCAGCGCAAAACATTGCGCAGCTAATCCATCAGGTGCAAGAGGATACAAAATTATCGATGGATTCTATGAATGAAGGGATAGAGGAAGTGAAGACAGGCATTGCCTTTATCCATGAGGTGGGAAGCTCATTTCAGCGCATCGTTCATTCCATGCAGGAAATGGCCACTCAGGCACAGGAAGCCTCGGCGATCTCTGAAGAGATGTCAGCCAGCTCCCAAGAAGTAACCGCATCGGTGAGTGAGATGGCTCGCATGGCACATGAGACATCATCTACATCGAAGCTGGTATCAAACTTATCATCTGCACAGCTTCAGGCGATGGAAGAAGTGTCACGTTCTATTCATGCCTTAACACAAGTAACGGAAGAGCTTGAGGAACGAATCAATACGTTCAAAGTCTAAATGAATGCCAGCAGTCTTTGGCATACAAGATAATTTTTTTGTGTGAATCCATATTTTTCTTGTAATGTGGCATACTATCCTTATACACACATACATAGGAGGGTACAATGCTATGTCACCTATTCTTTTGCAAATTGATTTTCCAACCGATGGACCATTCGGCAAAGAAATGAGCGAAGCATACGCAGAGCTTGCTCAGCATTTGGCGCAAACGCCGGGTCTGATCTGGAAGATCTGGACGGAAAATGAGGGAACAAAAGAGGCGGGAGGAATTTATTTGTTTACGGATGAGGCGCATGCCAAGTCCTATCTCACTGAACATACCGCTCGTCTGCAGTCATTTGGCATCCAAAATATTCGCTCTAAAATTTTTGTGGTAAACGAACCGCTGTCTGCGACAACAAAATTTATAGTCAGGTAACGTGTAAAGTACACGTAAAATAAAAGGCCAAGCATGTTGATGTAACAGCATGCTTGGCTTTTCCTTTTATCAAGGTTTCGGTTGCAAGGAAGCTAAAGAACAATCTTACTAAACATGAGATTGTGAAGCAGTTGAAAAAAGAGATGAATGGTACGCTTTTATCTGCAAAAAGCTTTTTTAAAGGTACCGGTGCTGGAGCATTGGGCGCTGCACTCTCCACTAAAGATAGCTTGGAAGCTTTGGTTAAAGATCCTGTGGGAACAGCACAAGGTGTTGTAGCAGGTGTGTGGAAAGTAGTAAGTAATCCTAAGGAGAGCTTGAACAATCTGAGTCGTGACCTTGAGGGTCTCTACTATCAAATGAAAGATGGTGGCTGGGAGACAAGAGGGCAATTAGTAGGAAGTTATGTTACATCAGCCTTATTAGATAAAGGAGTGGGAAAAGTACTAAAAGTAACTCCGAATTCTAAAGAGACTCCAAAGCTTACTCAGGGGATGGATAAAGTTAAATTCTCTACAAACAACTTGCCAAAGGATTCTAAAGAATTAATCAACAACGGATGGAAAGATGTAACACCAGAAGGAATGGCGAAAAATACTAGCTCAAGAGAGTTTATTGATCCTGAAACTGGAATGAAGGTTAGATTTGATCCTGGCAAACTAGGAACAAATGGTTTTGAAGGTAAAGATCATTATCACGTGCACAATCCAAACAGTACAGGTAAAAAGGATTATCACCTTGATATTAAAGGTAATCTAGTGCTAAAAGGCTCGAAAGCATCTCATATTGAACCGTAGCTTAGGAGGAGAAATATGAAACCATCAGAATTTATTAAAGCTCATAACCTTTTTGATAGTCTTGTTGAGGAATTAGAGTATGATGAAGTTAATAAGCAATTAAAGATAACGTTAGAATTGTGTCAGTGGAAGCAATCTTACTATGTTGAAACTGAACCAGAAATGCAGCTTGGAATATTAATATTTTCAGATGTAATATTCTACAAAACCGAACCTGAATTGTTCAATCTGAACAGTAATGAAATACTAGAGATTGATTTGCTCACATTTGATGGAGAAGGTGAGCGTATAAAAATAGTACTTAATGGTTTAGACGATGTGATTATACTAAACATTCAATCTAATGAAGTGGAATGGAAAGAAATAAAAACGGAGGGTGAACAACAGTTAGGCATTTAAAACCAAACAACAAGATCGTACAATACAACCCATAAACCATATACTAAAAAACTTAACAATACACATGGTAAACTTTCAAAGGCTTATTCCAACTTAAACGGTGAGGAGGAATGAGCCTTTTTGTATGTCCAAAATTAAAGGAGTAAAACAATGGCAAAGCAGGTACAGGCGGAGGCTACCCAGTGCCGAATGAATCTATCATTCGACACTAACCCGTACAAAAATACAGCGCGGCATGTACCATTAAGAAAAGCTGTTTTCCTATAGCATAATTTTTAGAACTTGAAGAACTCATTTGCCTTATCCAATCTTCGAATACCAATCAGATTGGTAACTGGATTAGGTGTTTCGAGAAAAAAGTCATATCGACCTGGTTCGGAACGCTTGCGAATATTGTAGTGTCTGTACTCCAGTTTACCGCCTTGAAATTGCGTCCGGCTTAGTTTCTTGCTTTTTAAATCAGTAATGAGAACAGATACATTATTGTATACTTTGCCGGATTTAGTTGTAAACCGAATGAATCCCCCATTGTTTGGAGAGCCATCGCTTCGTAGAAAGCCTATCGGAACTCCGGGATAGGATTCAGTTAGCACCCGTGCATATAATCGTGAAGCTGGCACTCCTGGAGGACCTTTCCCCAATCGAGCTCGCTCGTACTCCGCAACCGTCTTGTAAAAATACAATCTGTTTCGTGCAATCGAGCCTTTTTTTCCGACATGCCATATCATAGCGGGAGAGGTAGTAGACGTAATGGTAGTGGCTGCTGATCCATTGTGAACGCCTGTCTGCCATTTTCCATTTACACGCTGGACATATAAGATTCCCACAGATGAGCCTTTTGTAATAGCCATGTTGTTCACATCCTTTTTACAGTATGCACTCTTCGAATGATGAGGTGACCTACAACAACGAATCAATTAAAGTCCAAAGGTGATTCTCGGTATCTTTTTGCTGCGAATGATTGGTTTTTTAACGGGTGTCGATACGTTCCCATTCTGCACTTGAAACACGCTAATGTTGTTAAAATCAATCACCGCCCCGCCGGTACCGTTAATAAGATAAGGAATTCCGCCAATGTCTTTAAAGCCATAGTCATGCACGTGTCCGCATAAAACATGCTGAACTTTCTTCTTGTATTGCTGCATCAAATGTAAAAACTCTTGATTTTTTGGATGCCCCTTTACTAAAAATTCGTCCCCGACTGTCAGACAAAATTTGGTTCCATCTCCTCGGCTCCAATCTCCGGGGGATTGCGGCGGTACATGCATCATCACTACAATGTTACTGTTCTTAGGAGTCGTTCTTAGAAATTCTTTTAATTTTGTCAGTGCGAGGCCAGACTGTTCAAAACCATAGTACTTATAAGCCGCGTTGGTGATCTGAGTTTCCGGTCCAATATTATTCAAGGCAATCACTCGCAAGTGAGGCACGTCAATCTTATAATTTAATTGATTAGAGATAAGTCTCTTGTATGGATTAAGTGGGCCGCGCGGGCCGTTTCGCTCATGATTTCCAGGGACTGCGAATACAGGTATTTTCGTTTGATTCATAAATGAGACGACCGTTTCTTTAAAATAAGTTAGCTGTTCATTTGTACCAGAAAACACACTATCGCCACCAAGCAAAATAAATAGCGGGTTTTCTCTGGCGGCCGTTTCCAACCCTCCTAAGAAAATTTGATAGCGAATAATGGCTTCTTGTTTCGTTTCGCCCCAGTCAAACCATGAATCCCCAAAATAGGCAAACGTAAATGAATTTGCCTTCTTTTTATGTGCTAATATATGATGTGCGATTTGACGCATTGTTGCCATGATACTAATCCCCCCTTACTTTCATGTCTATTCTTTAAGTGAGTAAAAGGTATAGGCGAACATGCAGTACACTTTGCGGATTTTAGCGATACCAAGCCCGTACAAATGGGAAGGGTGTGATGTGATGTTTTATATTTTTTATATAGGCGCTGATTGCTTATTTGAGGAGCTTAAGAAAAACATCGAAGATTTTATAAAAGCAAACCGTCTTGATAATGGAAGCATAGGTAGAAATACAAGCGAAGAATTCGTAGTCGTATTCGATTGGGCAACGATGAGCATGAAAGAGGGAGGGCAAGGTCTCGCATTCATAAGCGAAGATTATCAAATGAATCTTACATATCGCTTATGGTTTGAAGTATTTCACAGGGAGGCGAACTGGGCGGAGCGTTTCATGACCTTTATCGGCCATATGCTCAGCAGTGTGGAAGGTGATTGTGTACTGGAGTCCAATGGAGATACTCCAATCTTAATCAGAAGAAACGGGAACGTAGTCGTTGATGACAAAAAGATGAATGGCACGCAAAGGTTTCCGTTCTATGCTTTGCATTATCCCTTTGTAGAAGGTGATGAACTGGAGGTAGATGAACGATGATGAAAAAAGCACGAACACACACAATAAAAGGTGCGTTCGTGCCATAGTTTGCGTGTTACTACTTGATTATGTGATACTTCTTTAAAATATCGAATGTAATATTCTTAGCCTGTGTACCTGTGCCATCTACATTGGTGGCAAAAGCATAAGAACGATCCCCTCCGTCCACAAAGCCAACAAACCACCCCAAGCCGTTATCGGACCTTGTACCTGTTTTTCCGTAAAGCGTATAATCATCTTCCTCCTGCTGGATCATCATTCGCTTTCCTGTCTTCATTACCGCTTTATCAAAGGGCAGTTCTTCTTTATACAGTTTCTCCATGAAATCTGTTTGTTCCAATGCAGAGATGGCAAGAGAGCTGTTCAACCAGAATTGATCAATGCCGCCGCTTATATCCTGATTGCCATAGGAGAGCTTTTGCACCCATTCTTTCATACGTTTCTCCCCGATATCTCTAGCCATCGCTTGATAATACCATACAACGGAATTGCGCATGCCCGATCCAAGCGTGTGATCGCGGTTCCACGCATCGATTTTCCGTACGACCCCATCCCACCACTTCACATCATATTCATCCTGAACCGCTTTTACTTGCAGTCCGATTAATGCATGTGGCACCTTGTAGGTAGATTCCGGTGTTCTTCTTTCCTGTGCTCTCTTTTGATTGTAGACAAATGTTTGTCCGTTTTTCATATCACGCAATACAAATGTCCCGTCACGATCCGCAAAAAACTCATCAACCTTCATTTTTTTAACCGTCTCTTTCCCTGATGGCTGAGCCTGTGCTGTAAAACCTATTGCTCCTATACATAGTAAAAGGAGCGATAACCAGATTGCTTTTTTCATCCTAGACACCTCACCTTGGTTAATGATTTTACAGTCTGATTGTACAGCGTAATTGTAGGAATATTCTATGTTATTGATATGATATTTCTATTACGTATCGATGACGTGCATGCATTTGAACCTTGTCATATACCCAGCCTACAGCGGCTCCTATCCAGGGGAATGCTTACAAAATCAGTGAGTTTCAGACATACGTTAGTATAAAAACCATTTTCATTATAGAACTTATGTTAGAATAGGTAGATAATCCTATGGGAGGGTTGGTTAAATGAATCGGTTGCGGAATTCTGTCACTTTATTAGCAGGATTTCAATGGTTGTTCTTTATGTTTGCCAATACAGTTGTCATTCCTCTTTCCGTTGGTAGCGCGCTTCAACTGGAGCAGGTTGAAATAATTTCCGCGATTCAGCGGTCTTTTATCGTTACCGGGATTGCCTGTATTCTGCAGGGGATGTTTGGCCACCGCTACGCGCTCATGGAAGGACAGTCGGGCCTGTGGTGGGGCGTGATTTTAAGTCTGGCTACGACAGCCAGTACACTACATATTGATATGGCAGCATTAGGGGGAAGCATTGCTGTTGGAGCGATAATCTCCGGTGTGCTTGTCACCGTGTTGGGCCTGCTTGGGCTCGGTGATGTACTAAAAAAATGGTTCACACCCGTTGTTATGTTTGTTTTTTTGCTTCTGCTTGCCAACCAGTTAATCTTCATTTTTCTAAAGGGGATGATCGGTTTAAATAGCGGCGATCATATCGACGTTGGCGTGGCGTGCTTTTCATTTGCTATCGCAGCGCTTACCATTCTGCTCAATGTGAAAGCAAAGGGCGTGATCAGCAATCTATCCTTGCTTATTGGTATGATTGTCGGCTGGGTTGGAGCCGTTTTTCTTTTCCCGCAGGAGGCAGCGACTTCCATTAAGACCGTTCCCTTTCTCACATGGTTTCCGTGGGGGGAACCAACGCTGCAGTGGGGAATTGTGTTGACCGTAATCATTACGGGGTTATTGAACACAACGAATACGATCGCAACATTAAAAGGAGCCGAGGATATTTATGAAAAGGAGACGAGATCAAATCAGTATCGTGCATCCCTGGCATGGTCGGGAGCTTTTACATCAGCAGCAGGAGTGCTGGGTTTGGTTCCGTATGCACCGTATGCGTCTTCGCTCGGCTTTTTACAATCCACAGGCATTAGAGAAAGGGCGCCCTTTTTTGTAGGTTCACTGTTATTTATTGTTTTGGGTATGATTCCATCGTTCAGCACGTTTTTTTCAACGATCCCGCAGAGTGTTGGCAATACTATTTTGTTTGTTGCTTATTTGCAGTTGTTTCGTTCAGCACTTACTAATATTGAACACCTTGCGTTTTCTTCCAAGAATATTTATCGTATTGCGCTGCCGGCTTTGCTCGGGATGACAATTATGAATATCCCGGCAGAAGCTTTCGCCACGATTCCTGCGCTGATTCGCCCACTGCTTTCTAATGGTTTGTTAATGGGAATTTTGATTGCCTTATTCATGGAATTCTTATATTATTTCAGTACGCTAAAAAATAATATGCAAGGCTCCGTTCATTTTACTTCAATAAAATAAGAACACCTTATCCTTATATTCTCAGCACCTGTATGCCTTTTGGGCAATGCGGGTGCTTTTATTTTTGCAGCAAAAATGTACGAGTAAAAGTAAAAATGTATTATTTTAATAATTTTTATTATTTATTATATTTTGATTATAGATACAGGCTATAAAACGAAGTGAGGTGGTGGCTGAATGGCGAGTCTTCAATTTAACCATGTGAAAAAGAGGTACGGGACCCAAGAGTATACCGTCAAGGACTTTCATTTGGAAGTAGCGGACAAAGAGTTTCTTGTCCTTGTCGGTCCGTCCGGTTGTGGAAAGTCAACAACGCTGCGGATGATTGCCGGGCTTGAAGAGATCTCGGAAGGTGAGTTCTACATTGGAGATCGACTTGTTAATGATGTGCCTCCGAAGGATCGAGATATTGCGATGGTATTTCAAAATTATGCGCTATACCCCCATATGAGCGTATATGAAAACATGGCTTTTGGCTTAAAGCTGCGAAAGCTGCCGAAGCAGGAGGTTGAAGCAAGGGTAAGAGAGGCGGCCCGTACGCTTGATATCGAGCATTTGCTGGATCGAAAGCCAAAAGCGCTCTCTGGTGGTCAACGGCAGCGGGTGGCACTTGGACGTGCGATGGTGCGCAATCCTCAGGTCTTCTTGATGGATGAACCGTTATCCAACCTTGATGCGAAGCTTCGTGTGCAGATGCGGACAGAGATCAGCAAGCTGCATAGAGAGTTGCAGACAACGATTGTGTACGTTACGCATGACCAGACCGAAGCGATGACTATGGCGGATCGAATTGTCGTCATGTATAACGGTGTCATCCAGCAGGTGGCCACACCGCAGGAGATTTACCATACACCAGCCAATACGTTTGTTGCCGGTTTTATCGGCTCACCTGCCATGAACTTTCTAGAAGGGGTGATTGAAGAAAGAGGCGGGAACGTATATTTTGCTGCTGATTCGTTTTCGCTGCTGCTAGAAGGTAGTACCGCATCATCGCTGAAAGAGGCAGGATACGTAGGAAAGGCAGTGATTTTAGGGATACGACCTGAACATATCCTTCCCGCTATTTCAGACTCTGAGAGCGCCGTGATGGGTGATATCGATATGATAGAGAATACGGGGGCAGAAGCCTTCGTCTATATTACGATGCATGCGTTATCTCTTGTGGCGAAGTGGGGAGGCAGCACGTATTACCAAAGCGGACAGAGTGTTCCGTTGTATTTTGATAGAGAGCACCTTCACTTTTTTGATAAGGAGACGAAAGAAGCCATTGCGCTTGCGGCGGTGGATGCGATGAAAGAGATGCATGTATGAAAGGGAGTATTGTTGGTGGAGGAGTGTACAGGGCTTGTGAATGGATTGCGTTTCTAGCTTATGTCAATGTGCTTTGGCTTCTCTTCTCACTGCTCGGCTGTATTCTTTTTGGCTTTATGCCGGCAACGGCGGCTATGTTTTTTTGTATACGAAAATATAGGTTTGAAACAAAGGATTTTCCTGTATGGGCAACGTTTTGGCAGGTGTTCCGCCGTGAGTACCGATCCGCTCAAAAAGTCGGAGGTATACTGGGAGCGCTGGGTGGCGGGCTGTTTCTGATACATGGCTACGTGCTTCCGGCTCTTGCCGGGGAGTGGGCGGGTCATCTATATGTGTATGGCATGGAAGCAGGCATCGTTCTATGCATTGTGTTAGCCCTGCAATATCTTTTTCCGATGCTTGCCCATGTGGAGATGGGAATGGGAGCGTATTTTAAAAATGCGGCGCTGCTGTTTCTCATCCGTCCGCTGCATGCGCTGGGTACGGCATGCGGGCTGCTTCTCATAGGAAGCATTCTGCTGCGTTATCCCTCTCTCTTTCCTTTTTATGGCGGAAGTATAGCGGCGATGTGGCTGAGCTGGAATTATGAAAGGATAGAGCAGTCGATTCGCAGCATGGAGACAATGGAAGGCACGACAAATCATATCGTAAAAAACGGAGGCTGATCGTATGTATTCAAAAAGCGCGGCATTATATGAGGAAGCAACACAATATACACCAGGAGGGGTGCATACATCGATCCGCAACATTGATCCCCACTTGATTTTTACAGAGGCAAAAGGCGCCTACATTTACGATGCAGACGGAAATAAGTATATTGATTATCAGGCCGCTTTTGGACCGTATATACTCGGACACAATCATCCGTTTGTGAATGATCGTGTTAAGGAGGCGCTTGATCGGACGGATTTGTTTGGAGTGGGGACGACGGATTTGGAAATCGAATGTGCGCGTAAAATCACCACGCACGTGCCATCGGCTGATCAGGTGTTGTTCTGCAATTCCGGCTCTGAGGCAACGTATCATGCCATTCGTCTCTCGCGTGCGGTGACGGAACGAACGAAGCTGATTAAGTTTCAGGGATGCTATCATGGCTGGCATGATTATGTGGCAAGAAACATGCTGAGTACGCCGGATAAAATCGGCAAGCGTGACCCGGGCTCGGCAGGCATGATGGAAGAAGCGATCGATCATACGCTGATCTGCACCTATAACGATCTTGAGGATGTGGAGCGTACATTCCAGCAGCATGCCGGTGAAATCGCGGCCTTAATTGTAGAGCCGATCCCTCATAACATCGGCTGTGTTATGCCGCAGCCAGGTTTCTTGGAAGGACTGCGCGAGCTGTGCAGCGCATACGGCGCTCTCTTAATCTTTGATGAAGTCATTACCGGTTTTCGGCACAATATCGGTGGCTATCAAAAGGTATGCGGGGTGACGCCGGATTTGACGACAATGGGAAAAGCGATGGCGAACGGCTTCCCGATTGCGGCAATCGCCGGAAAGAAAGAATACATGGAGCGGTTTAATACGAATCCGGGCGGTGATGTATGGTTTGCCGGTACGTACAATGGACATGCCGTAGGAACAGCCGCTACCATCGCCACGATTGAGCTGATGGAGAATGAGCCGGTGCATGAACATATTTTTGCATTGGGCGATCGGATGCGTAGCGGAATTCGGGACATTCATACACGCCTTGGCATTCAGGCTTATGTCGCAGGATTTGGCTCGGTATGGACCACATATTTTATGAACTTTGAGCCGAAAAATTACACTGACTTAATGGAAAACGATGCAGAATTGTATGTCACGTATCGTAAAAAGCTGCTAGAGCGAGGCGTATTTAAGATGCCGATGAATATTAAGCGCAATCATATCAGCTACAGCCATACAGAAAATGACATTGACAATACCCTGCAGATTATTGAAGATGTATTAAAAGAAGTAAAGCCCGTATCCTCTTCAACTGGTAAATAGTGTGAATTTTACGAAATCATCATTCTTTATAAGAGAATGGTGATTTCTCTTCATGTAGAGAGGTATTGGATGAAAGGGGTTGTCTGCATGCGAATTGTTATTGTTGATGATCAAAAATCATTGCGGTTAGGATTGGCTAAGCGTGTTGAACAGCTCGACGAGCGGTATAAGGTTGTCGGAATCGCCGGCAACGGTGCGGAAGGGGAGCAAATCATCCGATTAACGAAGCCGGATATTGCTTTTGTTGACATTCGGATGCCATTTATTAACGGGATCGACCTCATTAAAAAATTGCGCGCTGACAATGAAGCGGCCTGTACTTCATTCATTATTCTCACGGCGTATTCCGAGTTTGAATATGCCCAGCAGGCACTTCGCTACGGGGCGTTTGATTATTTGCTAAAGCCTGTATCTAGAGAAACCCTTGAAAAAACGATGCTGCGTGTGTCCGACCAATTTGCTGGTATGAAAGAAGAGATGACCCATGCGGCAGTGCAGGAGGAAGAAGATACCGCACAGCGGATACGAGCGTTCATCACATGCTATATCGAAGGCGTGATAACAGAGAGAGAAGCCGTACACAGCATTGTTAGACAAGCACTTGAGATCATCCGTGCTGAATATATGCTTCCGCTAACATTAGCCGGGGTATCGAAGCGCCTGCATGTAAATGAAAGCTATTTAAGCCGTCTTTTTTCGCACGATGTGGGTGTAGGTTTTATCAAGTTTTTAAATCATGTGCGCATCAATGTAGCGCTGGAGCTAATGAAGGAACCCGGGCTTCGGATTAGTGAGATTTCTCAAATGGCAGGGTTTGATAATGTAACGTATTTTGGAAGGTTGTTTAGAAAACATACGAAGCAATCCCCGAGTGAGTATAAACATCACCTTCACGCAGTTGGAGTGAAGCATGAAAGGTAAATGGCCGCATCTTTCCTTTCGCCAATCGCTGCTGACCAAATTCGTCTTTGCCTTTGTTGCTTTTCTGAGCATACCGATTCTGGTGTTTCAGTTTCTCCTGTTTCATTCCTGGATGGATACATCGGTAGCGCTTGTTGTAAAACAGCATGAAGTGAACCTATATTATATCAAACAAAAAATTGAACGTACGCTCCATGCGATCGAAGAAGAAAACGACACGCTATATAAAATGACAGGCAATGAGGCCTTTTTGTTTGCGGAGATCGGAAAAGTAGAAACGATCGAGCAATTGCGGGGGAATCCGTATGTTCTAGATGCCTTGGATCGGGTGAAGAACCAGCTTTTTGATCAGTCCCCAGGCAAAAATGTATACAGCTTTCTATCGATGGATGGTCAACTGCTGTATCAGCGTACCGATATGTCTTCTCTTATTTTAAAGGGGGCGCAGAAAAAAAGTTATAAGCAGGAAGCGTGGTTTCAAGAGGTTGTCGCCAGAGGAGCCGCCAATACGGTGCTCCCTGCACATGCGTCTTTTTTTGTGAGCGATGATTCGCGTCGCTATCTTTCATTTGCCCAGGTGCTTCGCAATCCATATACGCTAGAGTCGATCGGCATCAGTATGATTGATGTCGATCTTACGTTATTTGACTCCCTTGTGCAGGACATTACTACAAGCCCTTACATCGGTGTAGAGATTGTTGGCTCCGATGGTCACCTGCTCTACAGTCGTAATGTAGAACAGGCAGGTGACAGATCAGCGGACTATGTGGAGATGGCAGAGGAGATTCGTCCGTATGGATGGCAGCTTAAAGGGAAAGTGATGAAAAATATTCTGATTGATTATTATCAGGCCTCATTAATACAGAACAATATGATCGTCATTATTGCTACGTTAATCCTGCTCGGCTGCTTTGTGTTGTTCCTCTCTCGCCGCCTATCTCCTCTGTCCCAGTTGGCGGAGATGATGAATAAAGCGAAGCAGGGAAATTTCAAGGTGCGAATTCAGATGGATGGCCGGGATGAATTCAAAGTGCTCATTGCCACATTCAATGAAATGACCACTGAAATTGAGAGATTGTTTCAAGAGAAGGAGAAGGTATATCAAGAAAAGTTGAAATATGAGCTTACCAGTATGGAAAAAATCATTAACCCGCATTTTATGTACAATACGCTCGATGTAATTCAATACAAGGCGGCTGATGAAGATACGGATACCGTATGCGATATGATCATCTCTTTATCCACGATCATGAGGTATACCGTGGAGCGGTTTGATGAGCGGGTCAACTGGCGGGAGGAAGTGCAGTGGCTTACAGACTATTTGTATTTACAAAAACAATTATATGAAGAACGGGTGACATGTCACCTTCTCATAGATGAGGAGGTGCTGCGCTTCACAACCCGCAAACTTATGCTGCAGCCTTTTGTGGAGAATGCATTTATTCACGGATTTGAAAACAAGCTAGAGGACGGGCTGCTCTTCATCAAAGGATGGGTAGAGGCTGACTGCCTTGTCTTCCGCATTGAAGATAATGGAAAAGGGTTTTCCAAGCGGGTGGCCTGGAGGCTGACGCGAGATACGATCGATCTTGTTAAACCCCTGGGGTTTGGTATGTATGTTACAGCGCAGCGCTTTTTGCTAGAGGATGCAAACAATGTGATCGTGATTAATAGTGAGCCTGAACATGGTACCACCATTGAATTAAGGCAAAGAATATATGAATAAAGCAAAAGATGTATGATATTTTATTCGTCGTATTTTTCTTAACATTATGAAAAGGAGGTTGGTGTGCAGATGAAAGTAAGAAAGAAGGCGGTCGGTACGTGGCTTGCGGTCCTCCTGCTTGTTGGAAGCACCGTGGGCTGCGGGAAGACGGAGACGGAAGAAGCAGGAAAGGGTGCGGGCTCGCAGCAAACCCAAAAGGTACGTGTGTTTTTAGCGGATTCTTTGCTGGTCTCTAAATCAAAGGCGGAAGAGATCACCAAAAAGTTCGAGGATGAGCACCCTGCGATTGATGTGCAGTTCGAAACAGTACCGGATGGTAATTTATTTGAGCGGCTGCGTGTGATGGTGGCAACCGATGAAATGCCGGATATCTATCAAATTAATACGGGGCATACGTCGGCTGCACTAGCCAATAAAGGCGGCTATCTGTATGACTTAAAAGAGATGGAATCAATGCAGAACTTCTCCCCAGCCATCCAAAAGGCGGTGCAGGTAGACGGTAAAAGCGCAGCGTTTTCTTTAGGAATCGGGGTATTGGGCTTTCATTACAATAAGGAGTTGCTGGCGGAAGTCGGATTTGCACAACCTCCACAAACGTGGGAAGAGCTGATGGAAGCCGGTGAGAAGCTAAAGCAGAAGGACAAGGCGCTCCTTGTATATGCGTCCAAGTGGCAAACCTCGATCGGTAACGTATTTCATTGGACATTCGGACATCACGCCTTAAAAAACCCAGAATTCCGCAAAGCGTATGAGTCCAATTCCGTTGACTGGAGCAAGCCTGAGAACCATGCGATTTTACTTGAGGGCTATAAACGATTTGCAGAGTTAAATAAATACGTGCTGTCTGGCAGCTTCACGAACGAATACCAGGTGGCCCAGCAGGCTTTCGTGAATGGAGAAGCGGCTATGATCATGGGCGGGACATGGGATGGTGTTCAGATTCGCAACATGGCACCTGATTTGAAAACCGCATTTATGAATCTGCCGTATGCGAAGGAGCAGGAGAACCCGGTTATTTTTACTGCTGAAGACGGGCTTGCCATTAACGCCAAATCGCAAAATCTGGAGGCGGCGAAGACATTTCTTAACTGGCTATTCAGCAAGGAAGCGTACGGACAAATCGTAGCGGCCAAGCAGAATTTTTCTGCGCAGCCTGGTGTAGGAGAGTTGGATGAAGTATATGCGCAGGTTCCAAAGTGGTTGGAGACAAATCGTACCGTTCCTTTTGCCAACATCGGTCCGATGCCGGATACCGTATACATTAAGCTCGGTGAGACAGCGCAATCTACCACGTTTGGCAGTGATGTGGAAAAAGCGGTAGAACAATTCGTGAAAGAATATACGACCAAAAAGAAATAAAGAGAGGATGCTGCATGCAAAACCAACGAACATTATCGAATCTCATGTTTTTATTCCCGGTCTCGATCGTGATTTTCACTTTTCTACTGCTGCCGATGCTCCAGACGCTGTATTACAGCTTTACGGATTGGCAGGGCATAGGGGAATACCGGTTTATCGGATTGGAGAATTATACTCAAGTGTTTCAGGATGAGACGTATCTTGATGCGCTGTGGCGCACGCTGTTTATTGGTACGTCTGCGGCGCTGCTTGCCAATGTTTTCGGGCTGGGCTTAGCGCTGGTGCTGAATCAGGCGCTGAAGACGAAGAATATTCTTCGGGCGCTGTTTTACATTCCGAATGTTGTCCCTGTCGTGGTCGCCGCTTTCGTCTGGCAGTTCATGCTGAGTGGAAACGGCCTGATTAACTCCTTGTTCTCGATAAAGATTCCGTGGCTGGATTCCCCGCAATATGTGGTGTTTTCCATTATCGGCATCTCGGTCTGGCAGATGATTGGACCGATTATGATTGTTTATTTGGCTGCGCTGCAGGGTGTGCCGGATGAGCTGAAGGAAGCGGCGATGGTGGATGGGGCTTCTGCGGTTCGCCGTTTCTTCACCGTTACCGTACCGATGATCGCGCCGGGGATCACCGTGAACGTGTTAATCGGACTGGCCAACGGCATCCGCCTGTTTGATCTGCCGTATGCCCTGACGGGGGGCGGGCCTGCCAATGCGAGTGAAACGCTGGCCATCCGCATCTATAAGTATGCGTTCGAGTCGGCAAATCTCACCTTTGGCATGGCAGCGTCTGTCGTAATGACGGTTGTAGTGCTGATCCTTACCTATTTCTTTGTCGGGCTTTCAACTAAATACGAAAGGAGCACATAGGATGGAAAAGCAGCTGCAGACAACCGGGATGATGCAGGAGTCGGTGCTACAAAGAAAGCGGACACGGATGAGGAAAATCAAGCACGTTGGATTTGAGCTGGTTGTGATTTTCTTGTCGGTACTGTTCTGTATTCCGCTGTATTTAATTGTTATCAACGCGTTTAAAACCAGCGCGGAGATCATTCGACATCCGCTGACCCCGCCCCTATCCTTAGAAGGCTGGGATAACATCTGGCGCGCGTTTGAGCAGGCGGATATTCTCCGGTCGTACTTAGTTACCTTTGCAATCGGAGGGATGACCGTTGTCTATATCGTCTTTGCTTCATCGATTGCGGCGTATGCCATTGCGCGGGGACGCTCGTTTTTCTTTAAGGCAGCGTATTGGGTGTTTTTATCCTGTATTTTGATGCCTGTTCAATCTGCGTTTATCCCGCTTATCTTTCTGTTAAAATACTTTGATTTGTATAATAACCTGTTTGGGATTTCGCTTGTGTATATCGCTGTGTTGGCGCCGTTCTGCATCTTTATGTATACAGGATTTATTCGGGGTATTCCGATCGAGTTGGAAGAGTCGGCTTTTCTGGACGGCTGTTCGCCGATTCGAACCTTTTTTCAGATCATTTTCCCGCTGCTGAAGCCGGTCACCGCCACCTTAATTATTATGCAGTTCATTTATGTGTGGAATGATCTTCTGCTTCCGTTAGTTATCCTGAATCCGAATGATTATCCAACCGTAAGCCTTGGGCTGTATAAATTCTTCGGTGCCAAAGGGCAGGGTGATATGAGCTTATTGTTTGGCGGGATTATTCTTGTGCTACTGCCGGTTGTACTCTTGTTCCTACGCTTTCAGAAATATTTTGTCAAGGGACTGTCTTCCGGTGCGATTAAAGGGTGATGAAGGAGAGGAGAAAAAAATGAAAGCGCTGCAATGGATGGAGAGAGGCACGGTAAAAGTAAACGACCTGCCGGTTCCGACGATCAAAAATCATGAGGTGCTGATTCGGGTTAAAAGCGCAGCCATCTGCGGGACGGATCTGCACATTGTCACAAAGGGCTTTCCGGGTACCGCTCCTCCGCTTACGTTAGGGCATGAGTTTGCGGGCGTGATTGAGCAGATAGGCAGCGAAGTAAGCGGCTGGACGGTTGGTGATCGGGTGGCTGTGGAGCCGATCTCGATATGCGGGCAGTGTGAATACTGTCTGGGCAGCAACTATGATCTGTGCGATTCATTTTTAGAAGCAGGCTTTTCTTATGACGGAGGGATTGCGGAGTTTGTTGTGGCCGATGCGGCACACATCTATCCGCTGCCGGATACGATCAGCTTCCAGGAAGCAGCGGTGCTTGAGCCGCTCGGCAACATTGTCCGGGCGGTGGAGCGTGGACGGGTAGCGGGAGCGCAAAGCGTGATCGTGATCGGGGACGGTTTTGAAGGATTGTTGTTTGCGCAGATGGCAAAAAAATCCGGCGTACCTAAGGTCATTGTGGTTGGGAGGCATGACTACAAGCTGGCCATTGCGAAGGAAACGGGAGCCGATTTCGTCATTAACGGAAAGAGTGAAGATGCGGTACAAGCCGCTCTGCTGCTGACGGAGGGCCGCGGGGCAGAAGTCGTATTTGAGGCGGCGGGTACAGAGCTATCGATTCAGCAGGCGCTGACCCTTGTGAAAAAGGGCGGCCGCATGGTGCTGTTTGGTGTATGTGAGGAGCTTGTGCCGCTTGATGTGTATAAGATTATGCAGCAGGAGATTGAGATCATCGGCAGTGTAGGTCACGCCGGCGTATGGGAGCAGAGCATCCAACACGTAGCGGACCGATCCGCCACGGTAGCACCGTATCTTCGTACGCAGGTTCCGTTTGCCAGCGTGGAGACGGCGTTTCAGCAGATGATCAACAAGGAAATAGAAGCCGTCAAAGTGATTGTAAATATGGAGGCGTAGCATAATGAGCAGAGAAGAAGGACAGGGCCGCGGAAGCGAATTTTTTACGGATAGCGGATTGTGGGGATTCATTCACCGATCCTTTACGAAGTCGATGGGCTACACGGCAGAGGATCTGCAAAAGCCGGTCATTGGCATCTGCAATACGTTCAGTGAATTAAACAAGTGCCATTCCCATTTTCGGGAACTGGTAGAGTATGTGAAGCGCGGGGTGTGGCAGGCCGGCGGATTACCGATGGAATTCCCGACTATCTCCATCGGTGAGCCGTATGTGAAGCCGACGACGATGCTTTTGCGCAATCTGATGGCCATGGATACGGAGGAGATGCTCCGGGCTCATCCGCTTGATGGTGTCGTGCTACTCGGCGGCTGCGACAAAACTGTGCCTGCCCAGTTGATGGCAGCGGGAAGCGTTAATATCCCGGCCATTGTATTGACGGGAGGGCCGATGCTGAATGGTCATCTGCGCGGCGAGACGCTGGGCGCGTGCACGGATTGCTACCGCTTTACCCTAGAACACAAAGCAGGGAATATGACAGATGACGAACTGGATGAAGTAGAGGCATCAATCTGCCGCAGCGACGGACACTGCATGGTTATGGGAACGGCGAGTACCATGGCTTCCGTAGCCGAAGCGCTTGGCATGGCGCTGCCGGGCTGCGCAGCTATCCCAGCTCCGGATTCCCGCAGGCGGCACATGGCGGAAATGACGGGAAAACAGATTGTAGCCCTTGCAAAAGGGAATCTTCGTCCGAAAGACATTATGACGCTGCCTGCATTTGAGAATGCGATCCGCGTTGTGATGGCCAGCGGCGGTTCCACCAATGCCATTATCCACCTTGTTGCCATGGCGGCACGGCTTGGTCTCCATATCCCGCTTGAAACGTTTGATGAACTGAGCGCATCGACGCCGTACCTTGTTAATGTGCGTCCTTCCGGAAAGTATCAGATGGAGGAGTATTTCTATGCCGGAGGGGTGCCTGCATTAATGAAAGAATTAGAGCCGCTGCTGCATGGAGATTGCATCACGGTTACCGGAGCTACCGTCCGCGAAAATCTGCGCGATGTCCAGGTGCATGATAGAGACGTCATCTCCCCGCTTCAGCAGCCGCTTGCAGCAGAAGGAGGTATTGCTGTATTGCGTGGAAACTTAGCACCGCATGGAGCCCTTATTAAGCAGACGGCTGTCTCGCCTGCCCTGCGCAAACACAAGGGGAAGGCAGTAGTCTTTGAATCGGTTGCGGATATGAACGCACGGATCGATGATGAGGCATTGGATGTGGATGAGAATAGTGTGCTTGTACTGAAGAATGCAGGCCCCAAAGGTGCGCCTGGCATGCCGGAGGTTGGGCAGATTCCCATTCCGCAAAAGCTGCTGAAAAAGGGCGTCCGCGATATGGTGCGCATTTCCGATGCACGTATTAGCGGCACTTCCTATGGTGCGCTGATCGTGCATGTTGCACCGGAAGCGGCGGTGGGCGGACCGCTGGCGTTCGTGCGTGATGGGGATGAGATTGAGCTTGATATTGATGAACGCAGGCTTGAAGTATATATCTCTTCAGCAGAACTGCAAGCGCGTAAGCAGGTGTGGCAGCCGCCTGTCTCTCCGTATACACGGGGATACGGCTGGCTGTTTTGTGAGCATGTTCTGCAGGCAGATGAAGGTTGTGATTTCGACTTTTTAGTCCCAACCTCGATTCGGGATAAGAGACGGGGAGCAGCGGAGAGAGAAAGGGAGGAACAGAGATGATTTTTGATTGCCATACCCACGTATTCGGACCGGGGCAGGTAGGGGGTGGCGCATTGGCTGCTTCCCGAAAAGCATGGGGGGAAGACTATGAGATGATCGCAGAGCCGGAACAAAACTGGGCGTGTGTCGGACCGTATGATGGCGCGATTGTTTTGGCATTTGACGCTCCGGCTACTGGCATTGAGGTTCCGAATGAATATGTGGCCGCGTATGTTGCCAAGCATCCTACCCGACTCTTCGGATTTGCCAGTGTAGATCCGAATCGGGAGAATGCGCCCGTTCTGCTTGAGAGTGCGGTAAAAGAATTGAAACTAAAAGGACTCAAGCTCGGTCCTATTTACCAAAATTTTTATCCAGAAGAGAAGCAGCATTTTGCGCTGTATGCAAAAGCGAATGAGTTGGGAATCCCGATTTTATGGCATCAGGGTACGTCATTTGTGCCAGAAGGATATTTAGACGCTTCGCGGCCGGCGCAGCTTGACCCGATTGCCCGCCAATTCCCCGACCTGACGATGATTATTGCTCATATGGGGCATCCGTGGACGGGAGAATGCATCTCTGTCGTGCGAAAAAACCATAATATGTACATGGATTTATCAGCGCTTGGCGGCCGGCCGTGGCAGTTCTATAACGCAATGGCCTTAGCGTTTGAATACGGTGTGCTGCACAAAGTATTGCTTGGTTCGGATTATCCGTTCTTTACGACGGAACAGACCATCAACAGCCTGCGGAACATCAATCACATTGTAGAGGGGACGAACCTGCCGCGTATTCCGGAGAAGGCGATCGAAGACATTATCCATCGGAATACACCGGAGCTGCTCGGTCTGGTGTAGAGCGATGCAGGTCGTCTCTGGTATTCAACAGATTTCCGCATCACTGGACGGCATGCTCTTTCATGCCTATTGGCTGGAGGGAGCCAAGCCGATTTTAGTCGATACCGGTACTGCGGCTGTAGCAGCCGATGTGATTTTGCCACATATACAGCGTACCTATGAGTCGGGACCAGCCTGGATCGTGAATACGCACGCGCATGCGGATCACTATGGGGGCAATGGGGTTATTACCGCAGCGTTTCCTGCTTGCTGTACGGCGGCTCATGCAGCCGATGCCGCTTGGATTGAAGATCGGGAGCTGCATATTCAGGAGATGTACGGCCGCTTTGAGTCGAGTGTCGGTTTTTTTTACAGCGAGTCGCTGAAGAATGAGATTCGCACCGCCATTTCTTCCTGTGTGCGCGTGCAAAGGAAAGTGAAGGCAGGCGATACCGTATCGTCCGGTGACGAGACGTATCAGGTGATTCATACGCCGGGCCATTCCCCTGGTCATATTGCCCTGTATCGGAAGCGGGATCGGGTGCTGCTTCTCGGGGATGCGATAGTAGGCAGCGGCCAGTATGCGAATGGGAGACTGAACGCACCGCCCACGTATGATAGCCTTCCACACTACCAGGGGGTGATTGCAGCCATTGAAAGATTGGCACCGCATTATTTGCTGCCCACCCATTTTCCAGTGATGGAGGGGGCGGATGTGCAGCGGTTTGTGAAGGAGACAAAAGAATTTGTTTCCACCCTGCATGCTTTTCTTCTGCATCAAATCAGCAGAAGTACACAGGGACATGCGGTGCTTGAGCTGGCTGAGCTGGCCAATGACCATCTTGCGCCTGCCGAACTGGGGTATCAGTGGATTGTGCCTGTTATGGCGCATTTGCGCACGCTTGAGGCAGAAGGGTATATTACATTCGTAAAAAGTGACGACGGCGTTCTTTATATATACAGGGCATAACATGATGAAAAGACAAAGGAGAGAGAACAGATGATTACGGTACAGTTTTTACAGGGGAAGCAGTGGCGCTTAGGTGTCAAGACAGAGCAGGGCATTGTGGATGTAGCAGCCGCCATGAAGCAAAGCGGTGAACAGGATGCGCGCATTCCTGATAGTGCGCATGCGCTTGTTACAGGAGGTGCGCAGGCGATGGAGGGGCTGCAGTCCCTTCTGCAGTCTATCGGTAAAGAAGCGCTTGCTGCGTGTACGCTGCAGGAAGAGACGCTGCAGTTCGGGCCATGTATTACGCATCCCCAGAAAATTGTCTGCGTGGGACTCAATTACAAGCGGCATGCGGAGGAGTCGGGCATGAACCCGCCGGGTGAGCCGCTGTTATTTAGTAAATTTGCCAATACGTTAGCCGGTCACAAGCAGACGATTACGATTCCTGCTGAGGCAAAACAAATGGATTATGAAGCGGAGCTTGCCATTGTCATTGGACAGACAGTCAGCAACGTAGCAAAAGAAGACGCCTTATCCTATGTATATGGATATTGTACCGCAAACGATGTATCCGCCCGTGATCTGCAGTTTGTAAGCTCTCAGTGGCTGCTTGGCAAGACGTGCGACGGATTTTGCCCTGTAGGTCCTTACTTGGTAAGCAAAGACAATATCGCTGACCCGAATCGTCTGGCGATTACGACGTTGGTGAACGGAGAGATCCGTCAGAACTCGAATACGTCAGATATGATTTTTTATTGCGACGAGATCATTAGCTATATCTCCAAGTATATGACGTTATATCCCGGAGACCTTATTCTAACAGGCACGCCGGAGGGGGTCGTATTCGGTCAGAAGGAAGGGGAGCAAGTATGGCTGAAGGATGGAGATGAGGTGGTTGTAGAGATTGAAGGAGTAGGCCGGCTTGAAAACCGATTTGAGATGGCGAAATAAATAACGATACAAAAGCGGCATCTTCGCTATAGCGAAGATGCCGCTTTCTCTTTATCTTGGCAGGGTAAACGTTGCTGTATTATTTGCAAATAAGGCCTTCCCATCTTTGCCGTGGAATGGACCGAATTCAAGTTCGAATGTCTTAAACAGCCCAAATTCGTCTTTTCTAAATAAGAATACATGATACTTCTCGCCCTGTGCTCCGGCCTTAATCTCCTGCGGCGTACGCGGCTCGGCCATGCCGTCTGAAATCGCGGTTCCTCGGTTCTTATCGACATGTAATTTGGAGCTAAGGCTAGATACGCTGATCGGAGCGCTTGATTTATTATCAAGCTTGAATTTGACCGTGACAGCCACAATGCCGCTATCTCCGAAGTTGCGGAAGCGTTCTTTATTCGCGGATGTAGGGAGTATCTCCGTATATTGTACACCGTCAAGAGTTACGCTGACATCACCCACTTGTTTTGTTTCGTTAATTCCTGCTTTCTCAAAAATCATTTTCTTATCTGCTAGATTATCTGTTGTTAGCCGATCCGGATAGAAGGCAGGCTGATTGGCCGTTTGCTGCTTTTGTTCCTCACTGTATGTAAAATCAAAGATTGCATTTCCTTTAAAGCTGCCTTTGAACTTCGGATTGTCCGCTGCGCCGCCTTCAATAATGAATTTAGGTTTAACTGTTTTGAGAGAATCGAACTCCTGATTGGTTAAGGTAAAGGTTACGAGCCCTGTAATTTTCTCACCTGAAGCAAATTTAGATGCTTCGGTCTCTATTTTAGAGCGCAGCTGCTCCTCCTTTGGTACAAAGGTTTTGTTTATGTCAGACGATATGTAATCAAATTCATTAGTGACCTGGATTCGATATGGATTCGTATAGTACATGGCTTTGCCTGTGCTGTTGTCAAGCGTAACTTTGGCTGTGACCACATAGCCATCGGTTTGGTCATCAAACGGAATCGTTGCTTCTTTTTTCATATTGGTGACTTTAACGATTTGATATTCATCAACAGATACAGTAAACCCGTCCATGTTGTGTACATAGTTCGGTTGTTTGTTTGTATATACGATAGTAACAGTGCCGCCTGATTCTTTAGCGATATGAGGATTTAGTTCTTCATCAGCACCTGTTGAGGTAGAGGTTGCACTTGCGGGTGGTTCCGCTGTTTTTTCCGGACTGTTCTGGACTTTTTCCTCCGTCGCCGCCTGCGGCTCATTCGCTTCTTTTACACCGGCCGCCGGCTCTTCTTTTCCACATGCCGATAGCAGTAGGGCTGCAGAAAGAAGGGTGGTTCCTAGTAGTTGCTTTTTTCTCACATTGTCACGACCTTTATTTTTGTATAGTTTACGTACCCCTATAAAATAAAATATACAAAAAAAACCTTTCTAGCTATATATTTATTCATTTTCAGGAATAAAAACCCATATATGGAACGTATGATTGCTGCATGTGTAAGGTCTCAATGTCTACAAATGATAAAGCAATATGCTTGAACTCCTACTATATTTTGGTTTTGGATTCATAGAAAAATAGGGCTTTATACAGTCTGGCTATCCCTTCTTGTATTTCCTCGTGTGTGAGATGTCCGTAGCCCAAAATGAGTCGGTTGGGATGTGTGTCTTTTACGATGGTGTGATCTTCAACCGGATAGACCGCGACATCAAATTGGTCGATCACTTCAAGAATCTCTTTTGTGAAGCGGATGTTCTTATGCTCAATCACCAGGTGCAGCCCCGTTGCATGACCAACAATGCTGACGCTGCCTGAAAAGGTTTTTTGTAAGCAGTTAATGAGACAATTCCTTCGGCTTTGATAGATTTTCTTCATCCTTGCAATGTGCCTCTCCAAATGTCCCTCAGCGATAAAGCGGGCAAGAATAAGCTGATTTAGCGACGGGGTATGCAGATCCAAGAACCACTTCAGCCTGCGTCCTTTTTCAATGAGATGGGCAGGTAAAATGAGATAACCCATTCGCAGAGCCGGTGACAAAATTTTGCTAAACGAGCCAACATAGATGACACGCTCCGGGTCTAGTCCTTGAAGTGAGCTTACGGGCGACCCTTCATAGCGAAACTCACTATCATAATCATCTTCAATAAGATAGCAATTGTTCTCGCGTGCATAGGTAATCAATTGAATACGCCGTTGGATGGGTAAGGCGCCTCCGATCGGAAACTGATGAGAAGGAGTGACAAACACAAACTTTGGCTGGGCTTGTACGGGCAGCAAGGATGTCTTCATCCCATGCTGATCAACTGGAATGGGATGGAGTACAGCACCGGCGGCTGTGAAGATGGTTTGGATGTCATTCGTAATCGGGTCTTCAATCAGTACGCTGTCACCTGATGACAAAAGCAGCGTAGCGACGAGCGTTAAGGCCTGGGTGGCGCCGGAAGTGATCACAAGCTGTTCCGGCTGGCAGTCTACGCCCCTTGTTTTGCGTAAGTGATGCGAGAGTACGTGCCGTAATTCGGGCCGCCCCTCGGGCATATCGTAGCCAAATGCGGAAGCAGGAGCATCCTGCCAGATCGCATGTGACAGCTTGGCCCATGTTTTACGGGGGAATAGCCCCAGTGCCGGTATACCTGAACGAAAGCTGATACGATTGCCATTTTTCTTGTCAGGTTCGTGCCAATGCAGGGATGGGGGGCTTGGGAGTTTTTTGGGTGGCTCTAAATAGGCACCGCAGGCAACAAATGTACCCGCACCTCTTCGTGTCTCTGTAAACCCTTCGGCGAGCAATTGATCATACGCTTCTAAAATGACATTCCTTGATACCTTTAATTCAGCCGCAAGCTCCCGCGTTGAGGGGAGTTTCTCTCCTGCATGAAGCTCTCCGCTTAAAATTTTTTCCCGTATTTGTTCATAGACCTGTCGAAGCAGCGGCAGATCCAGCGAACGATCAAGGGGTATCCACAGCATACCGTATATCCTCCTGATAAAAGTGGTACTATCAAAGTTTATATGAAGTGGTACTCATATCGACCATTTTATCATGCTACCTTTTACGTATGCAGATAAAAAAAAGGAGATGAATAACGTGATGACAGCAGAAGTTCAAGCCGCTCACGCCCTTAGATCCATTGCGCGAAAGGAGTCGATGAAGTCCTATGTACAGCAATCATCTGAACTCTATCCGCTATTGTTGAGAGCAGCCAAACGATTTATCAGTGGTGAAAGCAGAGAGGAGGGAATCGCAGCGGCACAGGAGCTGAATGCAAAAGGATATGGTGTTTCGCTGGAATACATTGGGGAGAATGTGGCGGAGAAAGAGGAGTGCCACAAGGCAAAAGATGAGCTTTTGCTTCTGATAGAAGAGCTCGGCTCGCTGTCTATGAAACAGGTCGTTTCATTTGACTTATCACATATCGGCCTGCTCATACATCGTGAAGCGGCGTATGCTCATGCAGTAGAGCTGGCAGAACGAGCAAAAAAATACGGCATGACGCTTATGATCAGCATGGAGGAATCAGCGAAAACAGATGACATTCTTTGGGTCTATAAAAAAATCGTGGAGAAATATTCCCATGTGGGAATCACGATCCAGGCCCATCTCCACCGTTCGGTGAACGATATGAAGGAGCTGTTGTGCCTGCCGGGGAAGATTCGTATTGTTAAAGGGGCTTTTCAGGAGCCGACCGATACGGCGCTGCCAAGATCTGAAGAGTTGAATACCCGCTATCTTATGCTCGTAGAACAAGCCATAAAAGCGAATCATCCCATATCAATAGCCACTCATGATGAGGAGCTTATGAAAGAAATGAAGCGTCGTCAATACGTTAGCCATCCTCATGTAGAAGTGGAAATGCTCTACGGAGTCCGTCCGGATCTGCTGCGTGATGTAAAAAATGAAGGGCATGATTGCAGAGTGTACATAACATATGGAACAGACTGGTATTTATACTTGTGCCATCGAATCGCTGAATATCCCGAAAATATATATCGTGCTCTTGTTGATATGACCCAACCATCCGCTGCAGAAGGAAGTACATTCTATTGAATGAACAGCACCTTGCCCATGTGAAAATTGTGGTGGCGATGTCGATTGTAGGAAGCTCTGTTGTAGCAGGAAAGCTGGTTGTACAAAGTTTCCCCGTATTTTTAGCGGCGGAGCTCAGATTTCTTATTGCAGCTATGTTAATGGTGCCGTTATTGATCAAGCTTGAAGGCTTTCCTTCTGTGACGAAGCGGGAGATGTGGCTGTTGTTTTTGCAAGCGGTATGTGGTGTGTTTTTATTCAGCATTTTTATGTTATATGGACTTACGCTTACAACAGCGTTAGAGGGAGGGATGATTGCAGGTACGCTTCCTGTGGTAACCGGTGTGCTTTCCATCCTACTATTGAAAGAAAAAGTAGACAAGAATGTACTCATCGGCGCTGGATTCGCGGTTGTAGGGACTGTAATTATGCATGTTTGTGGGGCGGATTCATCTATGGAACGAGGAGCTTCTTCGCTGCTCGGGAATTTGCTTATTTTTGGTGCGGTGATAAGTGAGGCACTGTTTATCATATGTGGGAAGTTTGTTTCGCAGCGAGTGACTCCGCTTGCCATTTCAACGATTGTAAGTTTCTTTGGGGCGGTTTTATTTTTGCCCTTTTCTCTTTATGAAGGTAGCCGGTTTGCGTTTACGGAAGTAACCCCGGCGGAGTGGGGATATATCTTGTATTTTGGAATCGTGGTCACTGCTATTGCGTTTATCCTTATGTATCAGGGAATCACAAAGGTTTCTGCAAGCACAGCAGGCGTGCTTACAGGCGTTGTACCCATTAGCAGTGCCATGCTTTCTGTTTTTCTCTTAGGTGAGGAAGTCTCGTATGCCCATCTCATCGGCATCGGATGTATAATCGCAGCGATATATTGGCTTGCCAGACAATCGGCGAAGCATACAGAGAGTGTGCATGGATAAGGAAAAAACGCGGCCGGACGGGATTTTCCCCCATCTGTCGCGTTTTTTCTTTTTCGTCGGCTGCTTATTTCACAAAATGATGTGTCTCATAATATTGCTCTATGATAGCGGCACCTTCCTGATACAGATCGCTCTCTACACCGCCTTCAACCAGGGCCTCTGTAAGATCGGCAAGTGAATCGAGCGCGTAGGCCAACGGCCAATGCACACCCGGATCAGCCTTCATGATCTCACCGTAGTGGTGTAAATACTTCACTAAGAAGCGTTCAAGTATGAAATGGCGCACGAGATTGTGTTCAAGCAAATAGTCACGCAGATGCATATCGGTAGTGAAGGCTGCGAATTGCTCCAGGCCGTGCTGGCCGCATGCAATGCCAGCGCGCACCGCTGCGATGTCCAGCGTTTCATCGCACCAGCCGTATTGTGTGATGATGTCATACATATCTTTTGCTTCAAACACTTCGTGCTCCATGTCATGCCATGTGATATAGCGGGTATACAGGGGGAGATAGGTGCTTTCATACGCTGCCAGATGGAAGGCCGGGTTGCGGGCGGCCGGATTTTCTTCATCCAGCCATACAGGATGCCCATTTCTAGAAAGCTGAATGAGCGCATCTGCATAGTGCGCAGCCGGTTCGGTTAATCCATAGACAAAAATTGCTGTTCGCCAAAATTCCCGCTCTGCAATGCATGTACCATGAAAAGAAATATCGAGCGGGAATGTTCCGTATTCTTCCGCGTGATTTGTTACATACGGAATGTACTCATTGATGAGCATGTCAATGGCCTGCGCATAGGCATCCGCATGTTCTTGATTTTCAATATGCAGTGCTGCGGTATGCGTACCGGTACGTGTATCAATGATAACGTCCATATGTATGTATGATCTCCTTTTTTGAATGGTGCTCAATTACGTATGCGTTTCTACATCGTCCCATTCCTGATCCATGAATCGTATCAGCCAATTCAAGGCATAATGCCGCTCCATGACCACGCCTCCATCGAGATTTCCGGATGCAGCAGTTCCATCGAGGTGGGCCTGGCGCACCGCCCAATGCAGCCGGAAAATCAGATCCCCTTCGTCCAACAGCTCCTCTTTTGTTCGCAAAACAGCCTGCTGTATGAAGCTTTCCGTTGTACGATCCGCCATTTGCTGCACCGCAAAGGGAACATCACAAATCGTATCAGGGTAGGCTAGAGTATCGACATAGCCGAGCGACCAGAGCAAAACCCAGTAACACTCATACTTCCATGTGAATTGAATGCGGTCATGCTTACTTGGGTTTTCCTCGTATATAAACGCTTTTTCACCCGGGGTGAACGAATCTGCCAGATTGTACTTTTCTACTAAATCCAAAACGGTTTCCTGTTCTAACCCTTCTCCTTTCACAGCGGTAAGGCATACACACAGCGCCCGCTTAGCAACCTCCTCGACGGATCGCATGGGAAAGTCATCCTCGATCACCGGCAGATGGGGATTGATCCGAACACCATGCTGGGCGAGGACTTTTTCTGACCGTTTCTTTCTTTTGGATGGTTTGCTAAGAAAAACATTCATAGAATATCTCCTTTAATATATTTCTGTATTTTGCGGCTTGCCGTAGATTGGTTAATCCCCAGCATATCAGCAACTTTATATGAGCTTGTATTGATGTCATACGCCATGCGAATCAACTGCTTTTCCATCTCTTCCTGTGCCTGTTTAAGCGAACAGATTTCCATTACTTTCACAACGCAGCCGCTGTCTGTTTCTTTATATAAAATGTCTTCCGGCAGATCGTCAAGTGTGATGCTGTTTTCTTCGCAGGTCACAACCATTCGCTCGATTGCATTCTCCAACTCCCGGACATTGCCGGGCCAACCATAGTGAATCAGCGCATTTTCTGCTTCTAGGGAGACGCTGATCGACAGACCGTATTTTTCATTATATTTTTTGAGAAAATAGTCAATCATGTAGGACACATCCTCAGGCCGAGTTCGCAGAGGCGGGATGTGGATGGGGACAACATGCAGGCGGTAAAATAAATCCTCGCGAAATTGTTTGTTTTCAACCAGTTCTTTTATGTTTTTGTTCGTCGCAGCAATAATGCGCACATCAATATCGATCGATTTTGTGCTTCCCAGAGGATCAATTTTTCGATCCTGAAGCACCTTAAGCAGCTTGACCTGCAGATGGAGCGGCATTTCCGCGATTTCATCGAGGAAAAGCGTGCCGCCGTTCGCCTGCTCGATGACTCCTTTTTTTCCTTCTTTTTTGGCGCCGGTAAAGGCTCCGCTATCGTACCCGAACAGCTCTGATTCAATCAGCGCCTCAGGAATGGCCCCGCAGTTAATGTGCACAAACGGGCCGTCTTTGCGCAGGCTTTTGTGATGAATATTTTTGGCGAATACTCCTTTGCCTACGCCGGATTCTCCGGTAATCAGAATGGTTGAATCGACAGCGGCGATTTTAGTAATCATCTTCATGATTTTTCGCATATTGGGCGAAACCGCGATAATGTCTGCAGGCTGTTCATGAAAGCTCTGCAGCTCTTCCAATTCAGATTTGTATGTCTGGACGATTGCTGCACTGCGCTCTATTTTTTCTTTGAGGTGCCTGATCTCCGTGATGTCCCGCGAGTTAAAAATAATGCTCGTCATCTCGCCGTCCGCATCAAACACCGGGTTTGCAATCACATGGACAGTCTTTCCCGTTTTGGTGCGCTGAATCATGGATACCTTCTCTTTCCGCTCTTTTACAATGGGATAGAGAGCGGGGGAGAAGAGACCGTTTCGTTCAAGTTCATTTACGTGCTTCCCGATGAGCTGGCTGCGTTCAAGACCGTACAGCGCTTCACCGGTTGAATTAACGAACAATGTTTTTCCGGAACCATCCGTTATAAAAATCTCATCCAAAGAAGAATCCAGAATCTGTTCAAGCTGTAAGGGAAGACGAATGAGAGTCTCGAATTGATTTAGTATAGGATCGTTCATAACAACCCCCCTCTTTTCTATGGAGCTTGATGTTCTATCAGCGCTATTTTTCAGAATTATTATAACACACATACCCTTTCATACAGCAGATATGCTTTTCTGTGTGCATGACATTCCTCTCGGATTACCAATGGGCAAAAGCATTACCAATCATGCATTCATGCATTACTTTGCGGTATGGCCGGGTGCGTGGTTGGTTTTTCTATGAGAAATACGGTTGGCATGGAATTTGAATGGAGTAATAGAGTGAACAGATGCATGCACATCATTCAAATATGTCGAGGGAGGAATAGCGTGATGGATATGATGCAAACAGCCGCTGCCGCGGCATCAAAAAAGAAATACGACGAACTTGTTGAGTTGGACAAGAAACATTTTCTACATCCCACATCTTCGATCCAGCAGCAGCAGGAACGAGGTCCCGCTTTTATTTTTACGGAAGGGGAAGGGATTTATTTAAAAGATATAAATGGTCATACGGTCATTGATGGCTTCTCGAGCCTATGGAACGTAAACATTGGACATGGGCGGGAAGAGCTGGGGAAAGCAGCGATGGAACAAATGACGACATTAGGCTTCAGTTCCAGCTTTGCAACGTTCAGCCATGAACCAGCGATTCGCCTTGCCGCTAAAATTGCAGAGATTACGCCAGGCAGCCTAAATACGATCTTTTTTACGTCCGGTGGGTCGGAATCAAATGATACCGCATTCAAATTGGTACGCCATTACTGGAAGCTGAAGGGACAACCGGAAAAAAAGAAGGTGATTTCCCGTACAAGATCCTATCATGGGGTCGCGATGGGAGCGACGAGCGCGACCGGCCTTCGTCCATTCCGAGACTTTAGCACATCACCGGCTCCCGACTTTCTCTATGTCGACCACTTTTCCACTGAGGCGCTGCGCAAGCTGATTGAAGAGGAAGGTCCGGAGACGATTGCTGCATTTATTTCAGAACCTGTACAAGGAACCGGAGGAGTGATTCTAGCTCCGGAAGATTATTTTAAAGAAGTAAGAAACATTTGTGATGAGTATAACATTTTATTTATCGCAGATGAGGTCATTACCGGATTTGGTCGGACAGGAAAATACTTCGGTATGGAGCATTACGGCGTGATTCCCGACATGATGAGTGTTGCAAAGGGAATTACAAGTGGATACGTTCCGCTCGGCGGCGTCATCCTATCAGAGAAGATGCATCAGGAATTATGCCAGCTTTCTACAGGTATGTTCCTGCATGGCTACACCTATAGCGGCCATCCGACCGCATGTGCCGTCGCATTGAAAAATATAGAGATTATTGAACGGGAGAACCTTATAGAGAATGCACGGGTTATGGGCGAAGAGATGCTGCAGGGCTTTCAGTGGCTGAAGCAGGAGCACGATATAATTGGAGAAGTACGGGGCTTGGGTCTGATGGGTGCAATTGAGATCGTGAAGGACAGAACAACGAATGAAAGGTTTGCGGAACCGGTTACGCCAATGTTGGTGTCCGAGTTAATGACACGCGGCCTGATTTGCCGGGGAGTTACGTATGAAGGAGCGGATACGCTTGTGTTTGCCCCGCCATTAATTATCAATAAACAGCAGGTAAACAAAATGGTAGAGCTCATTCATGAAGCGCTGCTTGCTGTAGAGAAGAAGCCGTTGGTCTAATTAAGAAAGGGAGGGAGTCGTATGATATTGTGTATCTGGGCGGCTCCCTTTTAATCTAAGCAGTTCTAATAAGGATAGGGAGGGAACTATGTACGCTGATGTAGCCTTATTAAATGGGAAAGTCATCTCTATGGATTCGCAAAACAGACAATATGAAGCAATCGCTATAAAAAACGCGCGAATTATTCATCTTGGAACGAGCGAAGAAATACAAGAAGTAATCGGCAGGGATACGCAGGTCGTTGATTTAAATAAAAAAACGGTGCTGCCCGGTTTTATTGACGCGCATCAGCACATGCTTTATTTTGGCTTCTATTTATCACATGTTGACTGTGATAAGACATCGATTGCAGATATGATAGAGGCCATCAAAGAGCGAGCAGCCGAGCTTGCGCCGACTGATTGGATTATCGGTATCGGTTTCAATGAAGTAAAATTCGCGGAAAAAAGATGGCCTGTAACAGAAGATTTCACAGGGATTCAAAATCCTGTGTTTATTACCAGGTATTGTGGTCATGCGGCTGTAGTAAATGATGCCGCGCTTGCTTTAGCGGGCATTGACCGCAATACGATCGCTCCGTTCGGCGGGGAAATTATGAAGGATGGGAATGGAAATGTAACGGGCGTGCTGCGGGAAAAGGCGGTTGACCTTGTTAAGAGAGTAATGCCGCCTTATTCCATAGAAGCGATGAGGAAGGCCATTACGTTAGCGGATCGTCAGTATGTAAGTGAAGGCATTACAGCCGTGCATGAAGCCGGTATGGGTTTTTTTACCGACTCGCTTGCCGAGTTTCGCGTCTTGCAGGAGATGGCATTGGATGGGTCGCTTCGTGTGCGGGTATATGGCATGATTCTTGATCCGTTTTTTCCGCTGTTTAAAGAGGTTGGACTTAGAATGGGATTTGGTCATTCACGATTGAAGCTTGGCCCGGTTAAATTATTTGCGGATGGCACGCTAAACGGCAGAACGGCAGCGGTATCAGAAGAATATCTAGACCCGGCCGGCACATACGGCATGATGGTCCTTACGACAGAAGAGCTTGAAGAGAAGGTGGTGCGTGCGCATGAGGAAGGGTATCAAGTCTCCATCCATGCGATCGGTGATGCGGCTATTGATAAGGTGCTTACCGCATATGAAAAGGCGCTTGCAAAGCATCCCCGTTCCGATCATCGACATCGGATTGAGCACTGCTCTATATCCACGCCTTCGATCATTCAAAGAATAAAAGAACTTGGCGTTATTCCTGTACCGCAGCCAGGTATTCTCCATATTGCGGGGGATGTATATCGAAACGTTCTCAAGCCTCATGTATTTCAAGCTGTCTATCCATTGAAGACATTTATCGAAGAGGGAATTAGCGTCGCAGGGAGTTCAGATTGTCCGATCGTGCCAAGCTCACCGATGTTTGGCATGTATACAGCGATGACGCGCCAGACATCCGAAGGGGTAAGCATCACGCCGGAGCAGCAGATTTCACTGTATGAAGCGATAAAGATGTATACAGTCAATGCTGCTTACGCTTCGTTTAGTGAAGGGGAACAAGGAACATTAGAGCTTGGCAAGCTTGGCGACATAGTGGTGCTGCCGCCTGAATTTATGTCATTTTCAGCAGAAGAGGTTAGAGATACGAATGTGGAGATGACCATTATCGATGGAGAGGTTGTATACGATAAGAGCCGTGTACAGTCATACGCTTCTGCCCTAAGGCAGTAAATACATTCTATGATCATTCGAACAAGGAGGACAAACATTTGGCGGATCAAATGAATACGACCGATTCCACTGACGCCGTTCGCAAACAGCAGGTTCGAAAAGCAGCCATTGCCAGCATTGTTGGGACGTCGATTGAATGGTATGACTTCTTTCTTTATGGAACGATGGCCGCCCTGGTATTTCCAAAGTTATTTTTCCCTCAGTCTGATCCGTATATCGCTATTTTGCAATCGTTTACCGTGTTTTTTATTGGTTTTCTGGCCCGTCCGATCGGCGCGATGATTTTTGGACATTTTGGTGATCGGATTGGCCGAAAGACAACATTAGTAACGACCCTTCTGCTCATGGGAATCAGCAGTACCCTGATAGGTTTGCTGCCCACGTATCAAAATATGGGGATTGCAGCTCCTATTCTTTTGGTGCTGCTGCGGTTTTGTCAGGGAATTGGCGTCGGCGGCGAGTGGGGCGGCTCGGTTGTCCTATCAACGGAATGGAGCTCTAAGAAAAGACGCGGTCTTATGGGGAGTATGACACAATTGGGAGTTCCGATTGGTCTTTTATCGTCGACGCTTGTCGTATCGTTATGCATCTACCTATTTGGCGATCACTTCTTTTCATGGGGCTGGCGAGTGCCTTTCCTAATTAGTATTCTATTAGTAGGTGTTGGACTGTATATTCGGCTTGGTATTATGGATTCGCCGCAATTCTCAAAAATGAAACAGGAGCAGCGTACAGCAAAGAAGCCCGTGCTGGAAGTGATAAAAAAGCATCCTAAAGAAATTGCCTTATCAGCCTGTGCGCGTCTCGTAGAGCAGGTTCCGTTTTATATTTTTACAACCTTCGTAATTTCCTATGGTACAGAGCAGTTGAAATTAGATAAGCAATTTCTTACCAACGCTCTATTAGTGGCTCCGTTCGTTGAATTGTTTACGATTCCGTTTTTCGCTCACTTATCAGATAAAATAAACCGCAAAAAGATATACGTTGCAGGCTGTATCGTAACGATGTTATGTGCCTTTCCGTTTTTTGCTCTGATTAATACAACCATCCCCGTGTGGGTGGTGCTTGCCATCGGCTTCTCCATTGTGGGACCCACGATGGCGTACGGCCCTCAAGCGGCTTTAATTGCGGAGAACTTCCCCGTCCATCTCAGATACAGTGGAGCCTCGCTGGGCTATCAATTAGCTTCGATTATTGGTGGGGGGCTCGCCCCGTTAATCTCGGTCTACCTATTGCATAAATACAACAGCACCGTCCCGATCAGCATCTACATCATCATTGCGTGCCTTATCTCTTTAGTGGCTGTCACGATGCTAAAAGATCGTTCCAATCAGGAACTTGAGGAAGATGCAGACGACAGTCAGACAAGCAAGATGGAGTTGTCTCTAAATAATAGACAGAAAAGTGTGTGAAATGTTATGAAAAGAAAGAATCCCGGGCTTTGTAAAGCCCGGGATTCTTTTATGCGTCCATTTTATAGTTAGATACAGGTTTTTCACCAGGTTTAGGAGCCAAATGTTTTAGTTTGTTTTTCAAATAATCTTTTAAAAATTCACGTTTTTTCTTCTGCTTTTTTTCGCGGTTTTTCATAGGAAATCACCACCCTTACGCTTCTAGACAGAGACGGGTTATCTTCATTATACCTCTTTTATTCGCTCGAATCTATATAAATTGACAAAATAGATCGACAGTTTGATTGATAAATAAAGTGAAGAAGCGTTGACATTCCTATTCGAAATTGATAATCTTTCTCAATGAAACAAGTTGTGTTTTTGTACATAATGCTGAGGTGCAAAAATTTGAAAACACTAGACAAATTAGAAACATTTATCGTATTGGCGAATTGCCGTTCCTTTACGGAAGCTGCCAAGCATCTATACTGTTCGCAGCCAACTATCAGCAATCACATCCAGCAGCTTGAGGAGATGCTTACAGCCACGCTTTTTTACCGTTCGGGGAAAACGGTTGAATTAACGAAGCAGGGTGAGATTTTGCTTACATACGCTAAACAGATTACCCATCTTTTCGCGGAAGCATCGGATAAAATAAAACACGCAGCCCGTCAAGAGCATCACATATTGTCTGTCTATGTTAGCAACTACATTGCAAGCTATTACTTCTCGGATATTTTTACGCAATTTCATCATCTTTTTCCGGAGCAATTTTTGGAGATGAATACGTATTGCTATGATGAGTTAAAACGCTGTCTGCTTGAAGAAAAGACTGATTTTGCACTCATGCTCCTTTATCCTGAGGATAGCTATATTAAGCCTCATTTCGACACGTCTGTTCTATTTGAGGATGAATTTCCGCTTGTGCTTCCCGCTGATCATCCATGGACAAAAAGAAAGCTTCTGTATTGCCGCGATTTACAGCATGAGACCATTCTTCTGCCGCAAAGCCTGTATTTGCAGCAATATATTATCACCCAATTGCAGCAGCGCCAAATCAATGTTCGTTTTTTGCAAATGAGTAATTTTGAAATGATTAAAAAAGCGGTGGCATCCTATCATGGTATCGCATTTCTTCCATATGGATCGGTAGCCGATGAAATCAAAGCGGGGAAGCTGGCTATACAGGCCGTTTCATCGCTGCAGATGACGCGAAAAAATGGCTTTGCGGTACGTAAAAATGCACAACTTACCGAGGCGGAAGCCGCGTTTTGCACAAATGCGGCACACTATCTTCGCTCTGTATGAAAGACGCTCTGTTGAGGGTCTTTTTTTGTTATATCAATAGTAGACATGCGTTATTACATACTATAATCAGCCTATTTAAAAATATAATAGAAGGCATTAAAGAGCGATGATACGGGCAAATATCAAAAATCATGGAATTAATTGATATTGATTTTTATTATCAATAATACTAATATATTCACGTATTTACTATGCAAACAAGTTTTAAATTTAGAAGGCATTGAAAATATGGAATCAGACATCAGTGCAGGAAAAGGAGGGAGACGTCTGTCTTATTATAAATAATAATGATTATTAATATCATATATTCGAAGGGGTAACACCGAACGATATGACATTCAACAAGGGAGTTGCAGGCTTTTTTGCGAGAGGACACCACCCGGTTCCAGAAGGTGCTGATGTATTGCTTACGCTGCCGGGAGGAGAGCCTATTACATATATTGACCGCACAACTACGAGGGGCACGATCCTTGTTCATTCCGGAAACGATTTGTTTGGCTATCGCGATTCCTCCACAACGACGGGGCGTATCGGCCGTCAGCTGCTGGCATGGATTAGACAAGAGCATAGAGAAATCGAGGAGAGGAGCTTGAAGGTATGAGGAAAATTGCTGCTTTATATGGAGGAACCTCACAGCATTACCGAACGCTGCATGAGCCCAAATATCATCGTTACTTCGATACACTCATTTATCTCCCTGATCTCAAGCACACCTCGCTTCATACATTTGATGTGCTGCTACTGCCCTCCCAGCTTCATATGGGGCTGGTTGTGGAGACCAAAGAGCAAATCAGGGAATTTGCTGAGCAGGGCGGTGCTTTATATTGATAAAGTTAGCACGGCAGGGATATGGATTGTAACAACTCTTGACCCCAACTATCATTATGGTTCCTATTTTATGCCGACAACAGAGCGTTTCCTTGATGGTTTTCTGCCCTGGCTTGCAGAAGGAGAATTCTAGTGATTCGCATTTACGGTCTGCATAAGCAATACGGGGAGCATACCGTTCTCTCGGATGTAAACCTGCATCTCAAGGCGGGAGAATTCGCTTTTCTGAAAGGATGTTCGGGTTCAGGGAAAAGCACACTGCTGAAGCTTTTGTATCAGGATATAGAAGAGTATACGGGACGCATCGAAGTGGAGGGCGAGGTGCTTGGAAAAGGCCAGCAAGAGATTACAGCGCGTGGCGATTGTCCGAGCGCTGCTTAACCGTCCGGGCATTCTTCTGGCAGATGAGCCTACGGGAAATCTAGACACAGAAACTTCGATGAGGATTTTACAATTGCTTCGGGAGCTTCAGCAAGAGGAGAAGATGTCGATGTTGATCGTGACTCATTCAAAGGCTTTGATTCAAGCATTTCCAGCTATAATATGGCGCATGGAGAATGGACAGGTACAAAGACATGCATATAGTTAAGTATTATCTACGGGATGCAAGGGAAGGGATACGACGAAAAATGAGGGCCACCGCAGCTGCGGCCGCCCTCATTTTTATAGCAGCCGCTCCTTCAGTACACAGGAAGTGGCACATATTGTCAATGATCAGAATCTGTATAAGGATATACAGCTTTCTGCAGCAAAGGATGAAATTGTGTACTTACACGGGCTTGGTGTTATTGCCGCTGATCATGGCACCCCCTTATTCAAACCACAGGAAAAATTGACACGTGCTGACCTGGCGTATTGGATTGGATCGTTCCTGCATCTAATGGGCGATGACCGTCATGTGAAGCCAGAGGATCTTGCAAAAGAGGCAGTAAAACAGGGATATGTATCTTCACTGCAGGGAAATGCAACGTATAAAGATGTGAATCATGCGTATTTTGAAGGGCAATTAAAAGTTGAACAGCCTGACGGCGAATTGACACGAGAGGAATTTGCCTTGTTCGTAGCCAAGAATCGTACGCAGAACGTTAATGGCAAAACATTATACGATATAGCTGAATATGAGCCGGGCCCAGCCGGTATCGTAGAGGCGGTTAGCGTTCAAGAAGCGAAGGGGGCTGAGGGAAGCACAGGGAAAATCTATTCCTTAAAGGTAAATGGAAATAGGTTCGTACTAAGTGCTCATCCAAATGTTTTGCACGGAGCCGTTGATCCGTTTACTTGGGAGGGAAAAAGAATTACAGAATCCTGGCTGATGAAGGTGGACAAAGGGGAGCAGCATATTCAACTGCTTACTTTTGCACAGAATTCTACGGTGTCGCATTCAGTAAAGGAACAAGGGACAGCTGGTATTCAGGAGAATCATGCTGTAGGCGTGCAAGCCGATTCCAAAACAGCATCTCCACTTATACTGGCAGTGGTGGGCATATTTTTTGTTTGCCTCGTATTCTTATTATTTGTAAAGAAAAAGAGAAGAAATGAATGAAGAGTGTCGGAGAGGTAGAGCGTTCATCTGTTCTGCCTCTCCTCTATGTCTTATCATTATGCCTATTACTATCTTCGTGTAAGTAGAAAGGAGGGTGTAAACATTGGTTATGGCAGACTTGGTAGCAAATTAAGCATCATTGCTGCTTGTAGGGCAAGCCAAAGTTCGGCCACGTTGCCAGTATCATCGAGTCGACGTCCTGTGATTTGTTCAATTCGGTTAATACGATAGACTAGTGTTTGCTTATGAATATGTAGTTTCTTAGAGGCGCTTTGCCAGGAGCGATTTTCATGTAAGTAAATATATAGTGTCATGGCTAATTGGCTGTTATTTCTAGCATCATATGCTAGCAGGTCACCGATAACCTGTTCTACAAGTTCCCGACATTCATTCCTGCTTCGTGGTAAAAAAGGAGACACTGGTGATTCTTCATTATAGTAGACGAGGGACTTTTCGTGCGTCTCTGCTGCGCGTAATGCCCATAGTGCCTCTTGATATGCTTCGGATATACGAGAAGGACGTCCGAGAACATTACTAACTCCTATGCGTACGTGCGTCGGTAATTCAGCCTGCAAACCAGAAATCGTATCTGTAGCGGCAGGTAGGAGGAACAGAAGGATAGAACCCCGGCGAGTTAACAGATGAGGAATACTCCGAGCATGCAATTGCAGATGAAGCCACGTATGCTCAAATGGCTCTGCTCCTGCTGAACAGGCGACAATACATTGTGGTTCCTCTCCAAGTTCATATTCAGCCAATAAAAGATGGGCAGCATCAGCGCTAAGCCGACCGTCTATGAGGCCTGTCATGATTTCAGATCCTAATCGCCGCTGACGTTCATGCAGCGCTGTATCCTTCTCAACGACTAATCCGACAATGGTTGCGATATGGCGTAACACGAGGTTGTCGGGAATATCTGTTGACCTAATAACAGCATGCAGAAGTGCAGGCCGAGAAGCGGGGACGGACAGCTGCATAACAGTGGTTTCTCCCCATTCTATACGTTGAGGAAACGAATGAGAAATAGCGTTTATATGTATGTGCTCAAGTAATTCCGCCATTGTATTTGGTAGTTTGATATCGCGAAATAATGATTGTCCGTTAGTCGGGTCGAGTACATATAATGTACAGTTAATCATTTCACCTAGCATTTTCAATATGGTTATAGGAGAAGTGTTGTGAATAGACTGACGAGCCATCTCGTATATGCGCAATGTTTGAACCACTCGTGCATGCTCTTTATGCGTATTTGCATTTGCTACAGCTCGTGAAAGGGCAATCCATGGAACCTCATATGCTGTCAACAAAACAGGAAAGGCGTTGCGATCGGCTTCAGCTAACAAAGAATTAGTTAGCTCAGGGGCATACAAGCCTTCTGCGATAGCAATACCGCTTGCACCTGCATGTGCCAAGCGCTGTAAATATGTCTCTTGCTCCTGTGCAATTCGGGGAATAGCGAGACCAGTAGTCATAATTAACTCGCCGCCGGTTAGCCATGGGGTAGGATCATGCAGTTCACATACGTGTGCCCATGTAATCTCGCGTTCTAAGCCGGTAGTGCCTGCGATAACTTCCGTATACAAATGTGGATCATTAACTAATTCACGTACAGTGATTGTCATAAGCATTCATCCTATCGTATGAAGTTGGTGATAAAGTTTGTTCTTCTAGCGTATTGTTTGCATCTTATTCCACGTACTATACTGAATTTACTGATTATACTGATTTTTATATGAAAGTATATCAAGTATATCATTTTGGAATTGGAGACGAAAGGAAGCAGTATCCATACGGCCTAGTGCTGTAGTGGATAGTAGAGGTTGAAGAGAAACGAATGAAGAAGGAGGAAGACAGATGCTACGAGTTGGAATTGATGTTGGAGGAACCTTTACTGATCTTTTTGCGTGGGAAGAAGGAGCAGAGGGGGCTACTCGCATACGTACAGCGAAGGTGCTATCAACCCCACATGATCCTGTGATTGGATTTATGAATGCGCTTGCAGAGGCGGGGATTACGCCTGCTGAGATCGGTACGATCATTCATGGCACAACGATTGGGACGAATGCCTTAATTGAGCGAAAATATCCTGAACCGGCACTCGTGACGACGGCAGGATTCCGCGATACCTTAGAAATTGGGCGCCAGCGCCGCCGCCACCTTTATGATCCCTACCAAGTCAAATCTCGTCCTCTCATTCGTCGAAGTCGCCGCTTCACAGTGAATGAAAAGCTAGGCGCTGATGGAACAACGGTAAAGCCGCTTGATCATGATGAAGCACAACAAGTAGCTGAGCATATCGCTGCCCTTGGTATCCAAAATGTGGCCATTTCTTTTATTAACTCCTATGTTGACGGTCGGCATGAACAGGAGATGCGTGATATCCTGTTGCAGTTGATTCCGGATGCGCGTATCGCCTTATCTTCCGAAACACGTCCTAAGGTCCGTGAACTAGGCCGTTTTGTTACAACCGCTGTACGAGCTGCTTTATTTCCTGTTGTGAGTGACTATTTTACCCGCTTGGAAGCACGCCTGGCTGAGGCAGGGTCAACCGCACCACTCTTTATTGTTAAGAGTAATGGAGGAATGATGCGAAGCACAACTGCCAAAGAACGCCCTGAAGAACTAATTGAATCTGGACCTGCAGGCGGTGTTGCCGCAGGCGGCTTTCTCAGCACGCTGCTGGGTATACAAAATATGATTGTTACAGACGTAGGTGGTACTAGTTATGAGGCCTGCCTGATGGAGAACGGCCGTGGCTTGGTAACAGACGAATACGAGCTTGAATGGGAAATGCCAATTATTACTCCAATGCTTGATATTCGGAGTATTGGTGCAGGGGGTGGTTCGATTGCATGGATTGATCAAGGAGGATCGTTACGTGTCGGCCCACAAAGTGCGGGAGCGGACCCAGGTCCTGCCTGCTATGGTCGTGGCGGAACTCGACCAACTGTAACAGATGCAAATCTTGTGCTTGGACGTCTAAATCCGACATTAAGCGGCAAATTCCAGCTGGATTATGAGGCTGCGGTAACGGCTATTCGTACGGTTGCAGAACCGCTTGGCTTATCTGTTCTCGATTGTGCGGAAGGTATCATTGAGATTGTATGTGAAAATATGGCAGGTGCCATCCGTATGGTGTCAACTGATCGTGGACGTGACCCGCGAGATCAAACACTGGTATCTTTTGGTGGAGCAGGTGGGTTGCATGCATACAATGTTGCACGTGCCGCCGGCATTAATCGAATTCTGATCCCTCCTTTTGCGGGTGTTGCTTGCGCGTTTGGCGCTACTACGATGGAGGTGCGACATGATCTTGAAGCAACCTTCTATATGCCGGTTGAGGGACTTAATCCAATTGAGTTAACGCGAGCATTTGACAAGCTAGAGAAAGAATGCCGCCATTTGTTGGAGACTGATGGGATAACAGCACAGCAGATGACATTTGAGCGCAATGCCCTGATGCGCTATATCGGTCAATCGTATGAAGTGCCTACACCGGTGCCCATTGGTGATCTTGATGCCGCTATGGTCGCTGAGGTTGCTGCTTCCTTCCACGGGGAGCATGAACGTGAATACGGCGTCTCATCGGAATCTTTCCCAGTTTCTTTTGTCACCTTGCGTGTGACAGGATATGGACAAATAGTTAAACCGGAGGCTAACGATCTGGCAGAGGTGCTTGGAGAGAGCGGCTTAAGCAAGGAACATGCGGCTAAAGAGCAGCGGGAGGTTTACTTTGGGGGACAGCATTACATGGTAGAAGTCTATGACCCAACTCATCTAAGTGAAGGTCAACTCATATATGGACCGGCAGTTATTGAACAGCCTGACAGTGGAATCGTTCTGCCGCATCATGCATTGGCACAGGTAGATCAGTACGGCAATATTATCATCACTACAGAGGAGGGTATACGATGACAACCATTAATACAGGAACTGTTCAGCGTCAGCTTGATCCCATTACCTTTGAAGTTTTGCGTCGGTCGTTCGAGTATACATGCGAACGAATGAGCTTGGTGTTACAAAAGGCGTCATTCTCACCAATCATTTATGATATGGTTGATTATTCCAATGCTATTTTTGATCCGGATATCAATTTAATTGGTCAGACGGCTAACTGTCCTGTTCATATTGCGGCCATGCATTTCAGCGCACGTGCTTCACTTAAGCGATTTCCAATTGAAGAGCTCGGCCCTGATGATGTCATTATTCTTAATGATCCTTATGAAGGTGGTACCCATACTCCTGACGTTACAATGACGATGCCTGTATTCTATGAAGATGCGCTGCTTGGCTTTGCGGTAAGCCGGGCGCATTGGACCGATGTCGGCGGTGGTTTTGATACGCACATTGCCGGAGAAGGGCTGCGTCTGCCTCCATCGATGCTGTATAAGGGAGGCGAGCCTAATACTGAATTGATTAATATTATTAAGAATAGCACGCGTACCCCTCAGTACATAGAGGGCGATATTCAAGCGCAATTAGGTGCGCTGCGGGCAGCGCGTGATGAGTTTATTCGCCTTGCTGATAAATATGGGGCTGATGTTGTGCGACAGGGCATGCGTGAAGTTCTTGATTATACTCAGCAGATGACGAAAGAAGCAATTAGCCAAATTCCTAACGGTGTTTACAGGGCAAGTGATTATATTGATAGCGACGGATTTACTGATACGCCTATCCAACTGCACGTCACATTGACTGTTACTGAAGATCGGATTGAGGTCGACTTTACAGGGAGTGATCCTGTTGCCGTTGGTCCTATCAATTCGCCGTATGCGAATACAGCCTCGGCTGTCTACTACTCGCTCAAGTTCTTTCTCAACCCGGAAGCACCAGCCAATGCCGGTATGTATCGTCAGATTGATTTGATCATTCCAGAGAACACTTGGTTAAACCCGCAGTGGCCAGCTCCAACGCTCGGATGTACGACGGTCGCTTCTTCTAAGGTCACGGCAGCGCTCTGGATGGCGCTCGCTCAGGCGATCCCTGATCGCATTGTGGCTCCAACCTGTTCTGATGCTAACTGGTTTGTAGCAAGCTCGGTTGATCCTGCTACTAATGAACTGCATGTATTTACAGATTTGCCTGCAGGAGGATGGGGTGGTACGCCAACACATGATGGTATGCATGTAACGATGGATCCACTTGGGAACTGCCAGAATCTCCCTGCTGAAATTGCTGAGCTTCTATTTCCAGTGCGTTATAATGCCTATGAAATGCGGACCGATTCGGCCGGCGCAGGGCGCTACCGTGGTGGCGTGGGAGTGCGACTAGAAGTAGAATTTCTTGGGCGTGGGGAGATGATCTGGATGGAGTGCTCGCGAACACGTGAAGGATCTCCAGGCGTTAACGGAGGATTGCAATCGGCACGACAGCGCCAAATGCGCAAAGACAGAACAGGTGTGCTAGAAACAATTGGTGGATTAGCGGAAGATGGCACGTGGCATCCGCAAATGTTAGGTGGTATTCACTTTCAGCCAGGTGAGTCGTTCGTCTTCGAGAGTACCGGTGGCGGGGGATGGGGCGATGCCCTAACCCGTGACCCTGAGCTTGTTGCCCGAGACGTACGAGATGATATTGTTTCAAGGGAGAAGGCTGCCAGCCTATATGGTGTTGTGCTTACAGATGATTTGTTGGTTGACGAACTGGCAACCAAAGTGAAACGAACACAGGCCCGTAGTCAATCATAGAACAGGTTAGCTGTGTATCATTTGCAGTCTTACTATATTGATGTATTTATTTTATATGGAGGTAGGGATAATAATCTCTACCTCCTTCATAATAGCTGCATTGTTGTATAAGCATCTTATTTGTGAAGGGATGAAAGAGCAATGGCTCATTTTAAACACTTATTTACAAAAGTTATCATTGGTAATACAGAGTTGAAAAATCGAATTTTGAGTACCGCTCATCAGACGAATCATGTGATAGACGGCATACCTACATCAGAGATGACAGCGTATCATGTTGCCCGCGCTAGAGGAGGAGTGGGGCTTATCTTTCTTGAGGCAGCAGCGGTGCATCGATCAGGGATGCTGACCAGCCACACGATTGCAGGGTATGACAAAAAAGTAGTACCGGCTTATTCAGCAATTGCTGAACAGATGCATTCATATGGAACAAAGGTATTTGCTCAACTGTTTCATGGGGGTAGAGAAGTAATATCAAGTGAGTATCGCCATGCAGCGTGGGCGCCCTCAGCGGAACCAAGTCTGCGCTTCGGAGCGATGCCTAAGCCAATGAATCTGGAAGAGATTGAGGAAGTAATCGCTGGGTTTGCGTTATCAGCCAGATTAGCTAAAGAGGCCGGGCTTGATGGAGTGGAAATCGCCTGTTCTCATGGATATCTACCCGCGCAATTTTGGTCTAGCCATACGAATCATCGAACCGATCAATATGGTGGTTCCTTTGCGAATCGTATGCGTTTTATTCTTGAAGTATTGGAGCGCGTATGGAAAGCCGTAGGTGAAGATTTTACGGTAGGAATTCGGATCAGTGCAGAAGAAATGACCATGGATGGTACGACGATAACAGATGCGATAACGATCGTTGAGTACTTGGTAGAGCGAACGAGAATTGATTTTATTAATGTCACATCTGGAGATTCCAGCACGTATGCAGGCTCTACTCATATTGCTCCTCCTTCACCTATGAAGCATGCATATAATTCTCCTCATGCGTTTAAAATTCGGATGGCTGGCGCTGTCCCTGTCTTTGTAGGAACGCGGATTGTTGATCCTGTAGAAGCAGAGCAGATCGTAGCTGCGGGAAAAGCGGATGTTGTAGGGATGACACGGGCGTTAATTGTAGATCCAGAAATGCCAAACAAAGCACGAGAAGGTCATCTTCAATCTATCGACGCTTGTCTGGGCTGTCTTCAGGCTTGCATTGGGCATTATCACAAGGGTCTTGCCATTGGATGTGTTCAAAATCCGATGGCTGGTAAGGAAGAAGGATTGCTGCCACTGCTTGAGCAGTCGAGAATGAAGCAGGATGTAGTTGTGATCGGAGCAGGACCAGCCGGACTGCAAGCAGCTTTATCTGCTGATGCTTACGGTCACAAGGTTACCCTTATTGATCAAAACGAAGCGATTGGGGGGTTGCTGCGAACCATGCGCCGGGCTCCGATGCGCCAAGAAGTTGCAGAAACCATGCTAGATAACTACGCTCGGAAATTGGCACAAAGTAATGTGAATATGGAATTGGGTCGTATGATCAGCCGAGAAGATATGATAGAAAGAAAGCCGGATGCTATTATTTGTGCTGTAGGCTCTAGACCTTATTTCCCCCATGTGGAAGGCGTCAATGATTCACGTGTTATAACGGTGGACAATCTTTTTGGTAGTGATCCGTGTGAAGTAGGACACCGGGCAGTCGTGTTTGATTTTGGAGGCGATTGGCCTGGAATCGAGGCTGCGCTATTTCTAGCAGAAAAAGGCCATGCTGTAACGCTTATCTCTGCTAAACTTTATATCGGTCAAGAGATACATCAGTATCTTCGTAATGAATATCTAAAGAAACTCTATCAATTACGAGTTCAACTTCGACCGCATTATGATTTTGGCGGGATTCGTGATAACCATATAATGATTCGAAATCTATTCTCACATGAAGTAGAGATGGTGGGAGAGTGGGATACGGTTATTTTATCGCTAGGTCGTGTGCCGAATGTTGAGCTGTATGAACAAGTCAAGGACGCAGCTCCCATTGTCCGGCAGATTGGCGATTGCCTCGCACCTCGTACGATAGAAGAAGCGACCTACGAGGGTCTTCTATCGGCGTTAGAGGTGGGGGTTGTTTCAACTACAGTTCAGATCTAGGAGGAAATACATCAAAGACAGTCGCAAAAAAAGTAAATGATATGGTCGGAGAGGTAGAGCATTCCTGTGTTCTGCCTCTCCATCTGAGCTATTTAACCGTATGTAACGCTTGGGAGAGAGAAGAGGTAATGATCATGTTTTCAAAAGAGAGCCCTAATTGAATGGCTGTCTGTGCAATTTCCGGTCGTATCCCAGATAATGTAGAGGTAACGCCCAATAGTTTGAGCGCTTTAATTATATTAAAAATCTGATCGGCTACCATCGTGTCAATAATCGCTACCCCTGACAGGTCGATAAAAAGGTGTGCAATACCCTGACTTGCGCACTGTGAAAGTGTGTTTTCTAGAATTAATTTAGCTCGTGCTGTATCAATATCCCCTACTAAAGGAAGCAATGCGGTGTTGTTTTGCAGCTTGATAATGGGGGAACTAAGCTCGTTTATCACTTTCTTTTGAACGAGTAATTTGGTCGATGTATTCTTATGATATTCTTCAATAAAAACACCGATGGAGAGGTTGAACGCTTTAACCGTGATATCATACCAGGAAAATATTTGATGCATCTCCACGCGATCTTCTTGTAAAAGGATAAATCTTTTAATGTACTTCAATACAATTTCTTGGCACTTCATATATTCTCTAACAACATAATGGAGGGGGGTATCTAAGTGTTTGGGATCTTTTGCTATATTTTCTGACCATCGTTTAAAATCGGAATAAAGATAGTTTTCATCTTTAATGAAGATTTTATAGAAATGAAGAAAGTAGTCTTGGTTTTGTTCCTTTAACTCATTAATGATTCTAGTGTCTGAGGAGACATACATGGACTCAGGGTCATTATCTTCGACCGAATTATACCAATCCTCTGTTAGCTGAGGAGAGTGTGCCAGTAAAAAGTCATATAATTCTTGATTTTTCTGCATGTCATTTCTCCTTGATTTTTATGTATGGAAGTGAGACAAGATACTTTCTATCAGTGTAATTCTTTTTCTCTTTTATCTCAACAGGAATACGAATACAGCAAGTGTTATGTTGACATTTTAAACATTTATGTTTAGTATGTTGGTATATTGATGGTGTTGTACAATGCTACATAATCTTTTAAAGGGAAAAGGAGCTGTTGAACATGTACGATATTGCCATTATTGGAGCGGGTCCTGCTGGAGCGAGTGCTGCGTTATTTTCTGCAAAGGCCGGGAAAAAAACATTGGTGCTTGATTCGGATAAAGGTATGACAAAACGAGCATGGATTGAAAATCATTATGGAGTAATGGAACTTACGGGGCCTGACATGGTTGACATAGGGAAAAAACAGGCGAGTAAATTTGGCGCCGAAATCATTGAAGATACGGTAACAAATATCGTCAAAACGGATACAGGCTTTCAGGTTGAGGCAGAGCAAGGTTCATTTGAAGCACAGCACGTAGTCCTTGCCACAGGAATTCTTGTTGACCTGGCGGAAGCCGTCGGACTCAAAACAAAGGCCGGCACAGAACCGCGTATTAAAACGGTATTGGATGTAGATGCGGCAGGTAAAACAAACATTGATGGTATTTGGGCAGCAGGAACCGTTGCTGGTGTGAGTGTCCACAGCATTATTACCGCAGGAGACGGTGCTAAGGTAGCGATCAACATCATTTCGGAAATAAACGGAGAGCGCTACGTAGACCATGACGTATTAAAAGCGTAATTTTTGATAGCGAACTCGCTTTTTTTAAAGGCCGACCTAGAATCAGGTCGGCTTTCGTTATCTATTCTATTTGAGGAAAAAGAGGTTGTATAATGTGTTCATATCAGCGGAAATGCCGCCCTATTTTTTGTTTCCGCTTACATCGCATGCGTAACATCATCTTATCTATCGGTACGCTTCAAAGGTAATCGTTTGATTAGCAGCAATCGGCTTGCTTCCATAGTTGTAATCAGCAGACACGATGATAGAGGAGAAGCCTATTTTTTCGAGCAGAAGTGTAAATTCTTCAATACCATACCAAGCGAGTGGAAAGCGTTGAAGCTCGGTTTGCAAAAGTTTCCCCTTTCTCCATTTTTCATAGCGTAAATAAGAAACGGAGTGTTGGGTAAGATAATCCACGTCAATAAGCTTAGATTCAAGCGTAATGATGTCATTTTGTGGTGTTGTCCATGTCTTGGTTGTCGTTGTGCCTATTTGAAAAGTGGATGGTAGAAAAAGATCCATGATAACACGTCCGCCTGGTGCAAGATGCTTGTAAAAGCGTGTTAGCGCATCGATTGCCTCACTGCGTTTTTCCAACAGAAGAAATGAACCGGCAGGAACGATAATAGCTTCGTATAGGCGCGGAAGAGAGAACGATTGCATCGTTGTGTTATGTAACGTGGGGTAAAACCCCCTTTCGCTACAACGGGCATAGCATTTTTCCATCATTTCAGGCGAGTTGTCGAATCCCTCTACATCAAGTCCGGCCTCGAGAAGGGGAATAAGCATACGGCCTGTTCCGGCGGCTGGCTCAAGAATTTTTCCTGTGCAGTTTTTGAGCCGTTCTCTGTAGAACTCCACATCTCCAAAAGAATGTCCGATCGGTTTATCGATATCATATACCTCTGCAGCAAGTTCACTGTATGAACTAAACATTGTACAATCCTCCTGTGTTCGTTGTGAGATTGTTTTATTGGATGTGTAGATTGTAAAAAAAGCGCCTCTGGTACCCAGGGCGCTCGCTTTATGTATCTAATTATAGCATCATGGAGTGGTTGCTGGAAGCGGAGCGATTGTATACCCGTTTGTCTTTAGCCACTGAATAACTTCTGGCAGTACCTTAGCGCTTTGCGCGCGTTCATGCATCAGAATGATTGCGCCAGGTTTTACATTGGTTTTGATATTGGTTAGAATTTGCTCCGGATGTTTTGCTAGCTTCCAATCTAGGCTATCAACCTGCCAATACATAATATATTTCTTCGTTTCTTGGGAGGCTTCTTTCGTAGCGGCATTGACAGAGCCGTAGGGCGGACGGAAATAGGTGATCGGATGCCCGATTTTCTTAGCAATAAAATCAGTAGATCCGCTCATTTCCTGCTTTTGTGCCTCTTTATTTTTATTGCCTAACCGTTCATGATACATCGTATGAGAGCCGATAATGTGGCCGTTCTCTACTAGTTGTCGCCCCCATCCCCCGGATTCGTCAGTCATATTTTTGCCTACCCAGAAGAATGAGCCCCGCACATTATTTTTTTCTAGAATCGAAGCAATTTCTTTCGTATAAGGGCCTGGGCCGTCATCGAAGGTTAAATATACAGTTTTTGAGTTGTTTACGGGAATGTTGCTGATTAGCTTTCCGAACGGCAGTGCTGCCGCAGGCTGGCTAACGGGAGGTTTGGTACCCGTTTTTTCGCTAGGAGTCTTCTCGTCTGCCGGCTTTGCTGCAGGCTGATCGACTGTTCCCGCATCATTTTTTTCTTTGTTCGTGGGTTCTTCTTTTGTAGCGGGTACATCAGTTTCCTGTGGCTGCTTTTTCTCGGCTGCTTCTGCAGCATTCACACTTGCCGTTGAAGCCGGGTGAGATCCGCGAGCATAGGCAAGAGATCCGTCGCTTGCGCTCGTAACTAGGTAATTTACAATGATAGTAATGATGCATAAAAAAGAAAGACAGAAGATGACAAGTAGTTTTGTCTGCTGGTGCCTTTTTTTCTGCAATTCTTTTTTTCGTTGCTGTAACAAAGCCGTTTCCCTCTCTCCGTACAATTTTTCTATGATGAAGTCTATGAAAATTGATGGAATAGATGTGCTATTCATCAAGTATAGTGTATATATGTATAGTAGGTAATGCAGGTAAAAAAAGGGTTACAAAAAAGTAACAGGTTGTACACGATAGAATGAGAATGCCAATCCTTTTTGAAGTTTTTGGCTGCGATATATAGTGTACCACGGATGGGTGAAAAGCAGCGCAATAAATTCTAGTTTATGGATAAATATAAGTCGATGGTAATACACTGGTTCTATGATAAGCTCGGCCGATGTCCTTAAAAAATAGTTCGAGCCTGACCGCGAAGATAGACGCATGCAGGCGCAACCGTAGCGGGTGGAGCCTGTGACGTGGTGTAAAGTAGTAAAGGAAGCTGTTGCTTTGCTAGAGTGAATTTGATAGAAATAAGAGTAGTGTTGAATGAAAAGAGAGGCGGGTGACTCAAGTGAAATTGGCAGAAGCGATTTTAGAGCGGGCGGATGCTCAAAAAAGACTGGAGCAGTTACAAGAACGCTTAATACGGAACGCCTACGTTCAAGAAGGCGACCGTCCACACGAGAATCCGGCCGATCTGCTGCAGGAGATTGATCAGGTTGCAGAGAAGCTAGAAGCGATGATTAAAAGAATTAATCAGACAAATGCAAAAGAAATGCTCGCTCCATACGGTACGATCAGTGATGCGCTTGTACATAGGGATGCGATTATGCGAAAACGCAGCATTCTTGAATCGCTAGCAAGAGAAGCGGCGATAACGAATACACGCTACAGCCAATCCGAAATTAAGATGGTTGCGACGGTAAATATCAAGGAGCTGCAAGCAAGCATTGACCAGTTATCCAAGCAGTTTCGTGAAGTCGATACGGCGATCCAGCAGAAGAACTGGACGGCGGATGTAGTTTCATAGATTTAAAGAGTAGAAGAAAGAAGGTAGCCGACTGAAATAGTGTGTGCAAAACAGCTCAATTACATGGTGGCAGCGTGGGGCGCGCTCGGGTTCGACTCCCGAAACAAATTATGCCCAGTACATGTTACAGGCGTACCATTTTTGCTAACATATTATAACCATGCACAGGATTTGAGTCGGTGAGGGCGGGGATGGGGTTTACAGTATAGTTTTTTGAAAAGGCCCGGACAATGGACACGCATAAAGTGTCCGTTGTCCGTTTTTTATTATGATGATGTAAATAAAAACGTCAGCTATGGGGGAGTAAGAATGGAGATAATTGAAGCCTATACGCTTCGCGCATTTACAAAAGCGCAGCAGGGAGGGAATCCGGCCGGAGTGGTTCTTGATGCGGATGCGATGAGCGAAGAAGCAATGCAGCAGGTGGCGGCTCGCCTTGGATTCTCAGAGACCGCATTTATCCTATCTTCTGTATGTGCCGATCGAAGAATACGGTTTTTTACGCCGAATGCTGAGGTAGACTTATGCGGCCACGCTACAATTGCTGCGTTTTCTTTATTGACAGCACAGCAACTGATTGGTTATGGCTTGCATACGATTGAGACGAAGGCTGGCGTATTACAGGTTGAAACACAGGAGGGGGGAGAGATCTTTCTCGCGCAGGCATCTCCGTGTTTTGCAGAAAAAGTGGACCGAGCCCGAATTGCGGCCTCATTACGGATACAACAAGATGACCTTATCCATGATCTTCCGTTACAAATTGTTTCCACAGGATTGCGTGATATTTTCATTCCCGTGAAAAGTCTTGCTGTGCTGCAGGCAATTGAGCCCGATTTTGCGCAGATTGCGGAAGTAAGCAGAGCCTATGCTGCGGTGGGATACCATGTGTTTACATTAGATACCGGGACGGAAGCGATAGCCCGGTGCCGAAATTTTGCTCCACTGTATGATATTCCAGAAGAAAGTGCGACCGGCACGGCAACAGGGGCGCTTAGCTGTTACTTGTATCAGTATGGCAAGGTTGAGGCTAAACAATTGCCGCGTCTATTATTCGAACAGGGATACACCATGAATTGCCCCTCGGATATTCAAGCGAAGATAGCGGTAGATTCGCAAGGAGAGATTGTCAGCGTACATGTGGGTGGCATGGCGTCTACTGCTGAGCGGAAAAGTATTCTATTGGTATAGCTGTAGTGTAAAATCATAAACGAAAAAATGATGGTAGATAACCTCACATGAATCCCTGCTGCTGCGAATGGTTTCGCTATAATGAGAATACATAGCCGACGCGTTATGGATAAATACACAAAGGGGTGTCCGTGATGAGGATGTGGAGTGCATTCATTCTTTCCGTGTTATGTTTTATGCCGCAAGAAGTGTTTGCGGCAGAGGAAGTCGAGCAGGTAGCCAAGTCAGCTGATTACCTGTGGATTATTCTATCTGCCATACTGGTTATTCTCATGCAGCCGGGATTTGCGCTGTTAGAGGCAGGCTCAACCCGCATGAAAAACGCGGGGCATGTAGCGGGTAAAACGGTCTTCGCCTTTGGACTTTGTTCCCTTATCTTCTGGCTCGTCGGCTTCGGTGTGACCTTTGGTGAGGGCAATGCGCTAATCGGCCTCTCGGGATTTCTTTTGAGTGGAATGGAGGAAGTAGCCGGTATACCGGTTGAAATTTTCTTCTTGTTTCAATTGGCATTTGCCGGTGTATCGCTGGCGATTACGTTCGGTGGGTTTGCAGAACGTGCGAAATTATCCGTATATCTACTATTTGGTACATTGTTTACCATCCTGATCTATCCGGTTATTGGTCACTGGATTTGGGGTGGCGGCTGGTTGGCAGAACACGGCAAACAGGATTTTGCAGGTTCGACCGTAGTGCATCTGACAGGAGCTACGGCAGCGATTGTTGCTACGATGTTGCTCAAGCCGAGATTGGGTAAATTCAATGCAAACGGACGCCCGAATTTGCTCCCGGGTCATAATCAAGTGTATACGGTCCTCGGTGTCTTTATCCTCTGGATCGGCTGGTTCGGGTTTAATGCGGGCAGTACATTGAGCGTGGGCAGCGGCCTCTTCGGTCATGTGGCGATGATCACACAGTTGGCTACAGCGGCAGGTGCGGTGTTTGCGCTCTTGCTTTCCTGGATGCATACGGGTAAGGCCGATATCACAGCGATGCTAAACGGGACGCTGGCTGGTCTTGTGGCTATTACAGCTTCGTGCGCATTTGTTGAGACCTGGGCAGGTGTCGTGATTGGTGCGATTGCTGGAATGCTTACGTATGCAGCTTCCATCTTCATTGAGCGAAAAGGGATTGACGATCCGATTTATGCAGGTTCCGTACATGGTGTGGCTGGAATCTGGGGAACGCTGGCTAATGGATTTTTTGCCTCACCTCGTCTGGTAGAGACAGTGGGGGTAGGTCAACCAGGTCTATTCTACGGTGGTGGATTCCACCAATTAGGTGTGCAAGCAATTGGCGTGCTGGCATGTCTGGTGTATGTGGCGGCTGTCTCTTATGTATTGATCGCGGCGATGAAAGCGACGATCGGTATCCGTGTATCGGAAGAAGAGGAGATTCTAGGACTGGATCTAAGTGAACATGGGGCGTACGGCTATCCAGAGCACTTACAGGATAGCGACCTGCCGTCTAGGTCTTTTCAAGCTTCAACCGCCCCATTAAAAAACAGCGTATAATTAAGATGTGGTATGCTGGCCCGGGATTGACGGTATGTACCGTCAATCCCGGGCTAGTTTAGGTTTATGCGAATAACTTTTTTCTTATTTTGAATTTTCCTATATAATGAAAAGGATGGATTAGCCACATACATAGAGAGGGAGTGGAAATGATGGCGATAGATACGAACGCAGTGATTGGGTTTGTCGGTATCGGCGTTATGGGGAAAAGTATGGCAGGTCACCTGTTGAATGCGGGCTATCGAGTGCATGTGTACAATCGTACAAAAGCGAAGGCTGAAGAGTTGGTGAAGCAGGGGGCAGTATGGAATGATACGGTAGCTGCGCTATCGGCCGAAGCGGATGTAATCATTACAATGGTTGGCTACCCAAAAGATGTGGAAGAGACGTATCTGGGTGCAGAGGGCATCCTAGCACATGCCAAAGAGGATGCGCATGTGATCGATATGACGACATCAAGTCCGCTGTTGGCGCGTAAAATCTATGAAGCGGCCAAAGAGAAGAATATCCATGCGCTTGATGCACCGGTATCCGGCGGAGATATCGGCGCTCGCGAAGCGCGGCTTGCTATTATGGTCGGTGGTGATGAAGCAGCGTTTGCTTCTATGTACCCGATTTTTGAGAAGATGGGTGCCAATATTGTGCATCAGGGGCCGGCAGGTTCCGGACAGCATACGAAGATGTGCAATCAGATTGCCATTGCGTCCGGGATGATTGGTGTGTGCGAAGCGATGGTATATGCCAAGCGAGCGGGCCTTAACCCGGAGAATGTGCTCAAAAGCATCGCTACCGGCGCCGCCGGAAGCTGGTCGCTTAGCAATCTTGCGCCGCGTATGCTGCAGGGCGACTTCGCACCTGGTTTTTATATTAAGCATTTCATTAAGGATATGGGCATTGCGCTGGAGGCAGCAGAAGAGATGGGCATGATGACACCGGGATTAAAGCTAACGAAGTCTCTGTATGATGAGCTGGCCGAGAAGGGTGAAGAGAACAGCGGTACGCAGGCATTGTACAAGCTAATTGACGAACAGATATAAAGTAAGAGTGGAAAAAGGCATGCCGTTTTGCAAATGGCATGCCTTTTTTGGTACATCGGCTACACAATATAGACGTATTGTAGTTTCGGGTTTTTGTTGTTCTTCTCATTCGGGTATTCGAAGCCAAAATAGACTGAATGTGTGCCGGATTTGTAGAAGACCATGTAATCACCGTCGCTACCGTATTCTTTGACCGGCTTGCCAAGTGCTTTTTTCACCTGTTCTAGCGTGTATGTCTTCAACTGCGGATCATAGGATGTGATCATACTGACTGTTTTAGCCGGTTCATCAATGCTGAACATAACCCCTTTCTTTTTATAGAAAAGAAAACCCGTATCCTGTTCTTCCGGCTTTCCCCATTGTGAGAGAATGGTGTTCTCCTTTGCGCCGAGAGCGAATTCACTATTGGTGACTTTGCCTGCAGCCGCACGATTCATAACCTGCTGCAGAAGGGTTTCTTGTTTGGTTTGTTTAAGCTCGATATAGCGGACGATTTTGTCACTGTCATCATATACATAAGCCAGCGTATAGCTGCCTGCCTGATAGATGGCTTGGATGAGGTTTTCATCCGGAATGCGATTCTCCTGAACCGGTGCGCCCAGTTCCTTTTTCACTTGCGTAATGTAAATCATCTGGAATTTAGGATGATCGGAAGAAATAAAGGTCACCTGTTGGCTGTTTGGATCAAGTAGGAACGTGACAGAATGCTGTTGATAGGTTAGAGATGTGTCGCTGCTTTCGGCATCCGGTTTGCCCCATTGTTTGATAATGGTTTCCTTTTTCGTTCCAAGACCGAAATCGTAAAAGAAGACCTTGCCCAGTTTGGCTTCTTGATAGATTTCGCTTGCCAGCGTTATTTTTTCGCTTTGTTGTGCGCCATTTGCCCCTTGTTTAGGCGATTGTGTATCAATGCTTGTTTGATCAGCAGATGGTGCTTCCTTTTGCACCGGATTGCTTGGCGCAGCTTCATTCTGCGGCGGATCGACGACAGGCTCCGTGCTTGCTTGCTGATCAACTGTAGTAGGTGCAGCGGCAGGTTCTGCAGCGGGTTGACAGGCTGGCAGGAAAAGCATCGCTGCTAACAGGGCGGCTGGCATGCTGTTTTTTCTCAACATGGGTATAAAACTCCCTTCGTTTGTTGTTCTTCTTTTAGCATTACTTTGTTTTCCCGCTAACAGGGATGGCTTGATTGAAATATTCTTCTAGTGTAATGCCGCGGCGGACAATTTCCTTTGCCGCCTCTTTACCGACGTAGCGGATGTGCCATGGTTCATAGGAGTAGCCCGTGATTGCTTCTTTCTCTTTAGGGTAGCGGAGAATAAAGCCGAATCGGTGCGCATTTTTGGCTAACCATTTCCCTTCCTTGGTTTTTCCGAGACGCTGCTCCAATGCATAGCCGACGCTGGCGCTTGAGATATCCATGGCCAGGCCAGTTTGGTGTTCGCTTTGACCTGGGTATGCGCTTGTACGGTTGGCGGCTGCTTCGCCTTTTTGCTTGGCGTTCCGAGTGAAAATAGCCTTCTGGGTTGCATAGGATCGATAGCCTGAGACGGCTTTCAAGTCAATTTTTTCTCGCTTAGCCTGTGCGAACAACTCTTCAAGTGCGCGGGCGGCCGAGCGGCGAAGCTGTTTTTTTGGATGGTTCCCGGCAAAGGAAAAAGGCACATTCGGTACAACGAGGTCGGCGGGTTCATAATTTTCCGGCAGGTTCCGTTTTTTATTAACGAGAACCATCACGCTTGCTGCATTCGTGACGATGATTTTATCTGAAGAGGAATGGGTTGCTTGCTTTGCCGGTTTTGTATGTTGCTCTGTATTCCTTGAAGAAACAGTGGAAGAAGCTGGCTTATTCTCCGGTTTTGGCTGTAGTGTTTTCGCTTGTTGCTGCTCGCTTGAAGCCGGTGTCGACTGTGCTGACGCTGTCAGTGGAGTTTGAGCTTCGTTCGCGTTTTGACTGGTTGCAGCGGGCGGTGTAGACTCTGGGATGGCCTGACATGCTGATAGCATGAGAGCAGGCAGGAGAAGCATGGCAGGCCATTTTTTCTTGTATCGCATAAAATAGTCTCCTTCACTCGTTGTTCTAGGGCAGCATGCAGTACCCTCTCTTTCTATGTATGCAGACGTACGATGTGCAAAATAAGTTCCGATTCATAAGGAAAAACGTTCCTATTTCCTATTAGCTAACTAGCTATAAGTAAGAGGCGGCTTTCTTACTATAGGAAGGTAAATTCTAATACTTAGTTTATCTAGAAAAACAAACGTATGAAACGGTTTGCATGTCGGTGTATGTGTAGATAGAAGTGACACTCAACACGCGTCTGGTGCCGGGTTTATCTCCTTATGATGTTATGGAGCAGATCAAAAAGGTCATTGATGATCCAAGTATAGAAGTGAAGCTTGCTACGGACATGAGTGAAGAGGAAGCAAAATACGCTTGTTCAAGTAGCGCAAAAACAAAAAAAGTGAGGGTTATACAATAGATAGAAGAAGGGGCTGTCCCATAAGTGATGGGCAGCCCCTTTCGTTGTTGTCTTATCGTTCATCGATAGCGTCGTCGAAACGGCACTCTTCAAGAGGAATAACCTTTGTCTTTTTCACTTTTTTATAGCCAAGCCACAGCAGAAGAAATAGCGGCAGACCGATATAGGAGACCAAGACACCGTTCCAATCGATCTGATCTCCCATGAATGCTGTGTAATTCTGTCCGAGAATGACGATCATACAGAGTACAAAAGCAAAAATCGGGCCGAATGGGAACCATTTGGCACGGTAGGGCAGATCACGCAAGTCCCGCCCCTGTACAACGTATGCACGACGGAAGCGATAATGGCTGATGGCGATGCCAAGCCAAGCGATAAAGCCGGACATTCCCGAGGCATTCAGCAGCCAAGTATATACAACTCCGTCTCCGAAGAAGGAAGCAAGGAATGCTACCATACCGACAGCGGTAGTCGCCAATAATGCATAGACCGGAACGCCGCGACGATTGAGATGACTGAATAGCTTCGGCGCTTTGCCTTCCTTGGCCAGCACATAAAGGATGCGGGTGGAGGCATACATACCTGAGTTCCCGGCAGAGAGAACGGAAGTCAGAATTACCGCATTCATTACAGAAGCGGCAAAAGCCAATCCTGCTTTTTCAAAAATAATTGTAAACGGACTTTTTGCGATGGTCTCGATATCGCTGCTGACCAGGCTTGGATGCGTGTACGGCAGCAGCAATCCGATCATGAAGATGGCGAGAACATAAAACAGGAGGATACGCCAGAATACCTGCCGGATCGCTTTTGGAACATTCTCCTTTGGATTGTCGCTCTCACCGGCAGCAACCCCGAGCAATTCCGTTCCCTGAAAGGAGAAGCCGGCTGCCATAAAAATACCCAGCAATGCCATGAAGCCGCCATTGAACGGCGCGTTATCGACAGTAAAATTCGAGAAGCCGACCGCTTCACCGCCCATAATCCCAAATACCATCAAGAGACCGATTCCGATAAAAATAATAACCGTAACAACTTTAATAAGAGCAAACCAATACTCGGATTCACCATAGGCCTGCACGGACAGATAATTCAGGCCGAACATAAGAAGCAGGAATAGTGCGCTCCATAAAAATGAGGAGCTATCCGGAAACCAGAACTTGATCAGCAGCGTACTTGCCGCCAGTTCGGCTGCAATTGTAATCGACCAGTTATACCAATAATTCCAGCCGAGTGCGAAGCCAAGCGATGGATCAACAAAACGGGACGCGTACGTACTAAAAGAGCCGGGTACCGGCATGTACGTAGCCAGCTCGCCTAAGCTGGTCATGAGAAAATATACCATAATGCCAATGGCGACATAGGCTACCAGCGCTCCGCCCGGTCCCGCCGTACTGATGGCACCTCCACTGGCAAGAAACAACCCGGTTCCGATCGATCCGCCAAGAGAGATCATAGTGAGGTGGCGCGCTTTCAGTCCGCGCTTCAACTGCCGCTCAGAAGAATGCGAGGCATTCGGGGTAGACTCTGCCACGGTTTGTTGCGATACATTGTCTTGCACGTAGAAACACTCCTTCTGTAAAGATGAATAAAGGGGAAGGAAAGGAGTGGGAAATATAAAAAAATACCGCCAAGGAATTGTCGGCGGTATTTCTAAATAACCCGCATCATACCTTCCATGAAGATAGCACACCACGTTTGCCCGGAAAGCAAACATGACAGTCCCGTTCCTGTTCGATAACGGACCCAACCGATGTACTCGAAGAAGTACACCAGCTTCGGCGGCTGTTCCTTTCCGGGGATTTCACAGGCAATCTTCGTGCCTCCTGCCCCGTACTGATAACAGTCGCGACCTCTACCTCACCGTTGATGATGAGGATTGTCGTGTATTTATTTTGAAAACAATGTGTTAAGTATATAAAAGATTAGGTGATTAATCAACAAGTTTTATTTTTCTATCAATTTACTTTTATGCGGCATGCCTCTCATTGTGCTGTGCCTTTACGCCGCGAATGCGGTCTGTAATATATCCGATAAGCACACCGGCCAACGCCGGAAGCACCCATCCGAAACCTTCCTTGTACAGCGGAAGAAAAGTGAAGGCGCTAGACAATTTACCGGCAAAGAATAATGTGTTACAAGTATCCAGTATGCTAAAAAGTCCTACAAGTACAACAGATACTGGATAGATAGACGGCGCATTGGCGATATAGCGATGCGTCAGCGCGAGCAGAATAAGTGTAATCGCTATTGGATATAAAATACCTAGAACAGGAACCGATACGCTGAGGATCTGTGTCAGTCCGAGGTTAGCGATACCAAAGCTTACAACCGTAAGTACTGTAGCCCACATGCGATAGGATAGCCGGGGGAATACAGAAGCGAAGAATTGGCTGCAGGATGTGATGAGTCCGATGGATACACATAAGCAGGCAATCGTAAACGTAAGGCCAAGCAGCAGTGTGCCGCCTGCTCCGAACAGATGATTCATCATTAACGTTAGAATTTGAGCGCCATTCTCAGCTTCTCCGGCGTTTGGAGTGACTGCTCCAAGGTATCCGAGAACCAGATAAATGACGGAGAGCAATAGCCCGGCTCCAAGTCCTGCATACATCATCGCCCGTGATAGCGCGCGTCCTTCCTGTACACCGCTTGCCTTCAAGGTATTGGCAATTACGATGCCAAAAGCCAGTGCGGCGAGTGCATCCATTGTCAGATAGCCATCAAGGAATCCTTGAAAAGCAGGAATCGAGCCATAGTTTCCTTTAGGGGTCGACAGCGTATCCATCGGCGTTAGAAAGCTTTTGACAAAAATCAGTGCAATAAGAGTAAGCAGAAGCGGCGTAAGCAGCTTGCTGAAGCGGTCGATCAACTTCGACGGAGATAAGCTGAGCCAATAGACCAGGCCGAAGAAGACGAGTGTATAGAGTGCCATTGACAGCGTACCTGTCTTAAGAGCTTCCGGCAAAAAAGGCGCGGCTCCCATCTCGTAAGCCAAGCTTCCGGCGCGTGGGATGGCTAATCCAGGACCGATCGATACGTAGATAAGAAACGGAAATAAGAAGGCGAAGGATGAGTGAACCCGCCCGGTAAGCGTACGAAAACCACCGGCTTTAGCAACAGCCATTACGCCAAGGATCGGAAGCCCCGCTGCTGAGAGAACAAAACCGGCAAGAGAAAACGCGAGGTGATCACCTGCGGATTGGCCGAGGAACGGTGGGAAAATTAAGTTTCCCGCTCCAAAAAACATGGAAAAGAGCATGAAACTTACTAACAGAATGTCTTTTTTTGATACGTGCGTCATAACAAATTCTCCTTCTCGTGGTGCGTATATAATTGAGTAAAATAAATATACCGATGTGCCGTATGCGGCAGGAAAGACTTGACATTTATTTTTGTTTCTGCGTAGACAGATATGAAAGGCATTGTACCAATTTCGTATCCAAAAAACTAGTTGATTTCCTAAATTCGAAATAGTAGATGTAGTTAACGGTTTCATCGCACGTCTTTGGAACCAGGAAAATGATAAAATGGCAGAAAAACGTATGGTTTGATACAATGCAACGAGATAGCGGATGGACGTACAGGCGGCTTCAGATTCGCAGGAGGGTGTATGTTCCGTTATATGGTATTTTATAAGGAAGAAGAAGGTGGACATGACTTTACGTTTGTAGAGGCAGACAGCTTGACGCAGGCGGTAGAAGAAGCGTATGCAAGCCTGCCGCAGCAGGTCGTCATTACAGACATTGGTCAAGTTGGCTGTGGAAGGTCATAGAGTAAAGGGGTAGGTGGAAGTAACGCCTGCCCTTTTTTATGCGAATGCACATACATTATGCGAATCTACATAATGGATAGTGTTTGTAGTCAGCAGATTATATGTAAGACTTCCTATTTAATCGACTGATTAGATTAAATATTTGAAATAAATAGAAGTATAAGTCTATTTTGGCATAAAACTTGCTTTTTAAATTAAAGTGTGACAACAGGTAGAGGCAATTGCAGAAAAGGAACGAGAAGGGGGATTGCAATGGCAGACGAAACAGCTAACCGGACAAAAAGAGACACATCTTCAAGCACAGAATTTTCCCGCACACTAACGTTATTTCCGCTCGTTGTGCTGGGGCTTGCTTATATGGCCCCTATGACGGTGTTCTCTACGTATGGGGTTGCTGCGCAGGCGACGCATGGCATGGTGCCTGCCGCTTATGTTACAGCACTTGCAGCGATGCTGTTTACCGCTTACAGTTATGGGCGCATGGTGAAAGTCTATCCATCAGCCGGATCTGCGTATACGTATACGCAAAAGACGATCAGCCCACATCTCGGTTTTCTTGTAGGCTGGTCGGTGCTAATGGATTATTTGTTTTTGCCTATGATTAACTTTTTGCTTGCTGGAGCCTTTTTACATGCCGCTTTTCCTGTTATTCCGGCCTGGGTGTGGACGCTGGTCTTTATTGCAGCCATTACGGTGGTCAATGTATTTGGCATTCGGTTAGCTGCTCGGCTCAACCTTGTTTTGATCTCGTTTCAGTTTCTTGTCACCATTATTTTTCTCTCGCTGTCGATACGCGGACTAACGCAAGGCATGGGAGCAGGTACTTTGTTCTCTGCCCTTCCGTTTTATGATCCGGACGTGTCCTATTCGTTTGTGCTTGCTGGAGCCTCGATACTCTGCCTGTCGTTTCTAGGTTTTGATGCGGTCACAACGTTATCCGAAGAGACGGTGGAGCCAAAGAAAACTGTGCCTAAAGCAATTTTTCTTATCGCGCTGATTGGTGGGCTGTTGTTTACTTTCGTTTCCTACATCACGCAGCTGATTTATCCGAATTTTACCTCATTTAAGGTGGTGGATTCTGCTGCATTTGAAATTGCTCAGTATATTGGCGGGTCGCTGTTTGCAGCGATTTTTCTAGCCGGGATGATTACATCCTGTGTGGCTTCTGGTTTGGCTTCGCATGCGAGTGCCGCACGCTTGCTCTATGCGATGGGACGGGAACGGGTTCTTCCTGCAAAAGTATTTGGCTTCATTCATCCACGGCTGCAAACACCGCTCAATAATGTGCTGTTAATTGGCGTGTTCTCTCTCTCGGCGCTCGTAATGGATTTGGTCACAGCTGCTTCATTCGTCAACTTCGGCGCACTGGTTGCCTTTACCTTTGTGAATGCATCGGTTATTTTTCATTATTACATTCGTGAGAGGCGGCGCAGCATGGGAGGGTTTATCTTATATCTGCTGCTCCCGCTCATCGGTGTCGGATTTAACATCTGGCTGTGGAGTAATTTGGATCGTAACTCGTTGATGCTTGGTGGGCTGTGGGTTGCTGCCGGTCTTGTATACTTGCTCATCTTGACAAAAGGCCTAAAAAAGCAGCCGCCGCAGTTTCACTTTGAAGAAATAGAAGAAGGGGCTGATCATACACGGACACAGATTTCATAAAATATATCAATCATCTAAGGAGGGCATAGCATGAAGCCAAGCGGTTTTGTATTTCACGAAGATTATGTAAAGCACGATACAGGCACTCAAACGTATACACTGCCCAATAAAGAGACCGTTCAAGTCGGTCTGGAGTTCGAGAACCACTATCGTGTTCGTTATATTAAAGACATGCTTGAGAAGAGTGGTTTGCTTGCACAGATGGAAGCGTTCACGCCAAAGCCAGCGAGTGAGGAAGATTTGCTGCGTGTCCATACGCCAAGCCATATTGCACATGTGCGTGAGGTTGCACAAAAGGGACTTCGCGTCTTCGGACCGGAAGCATACGGCTGCCCGGTCTCAGAGGAGATTGCCCGGCTGTCGGCAGGCGGTGCACTAAAGGCGGTTGATATTGCGATGGGAGCAGAGCCGGGACTTTCGCAGGCCTATGCGCTGATTCGTCCGCCGGGACACCATGCATCTAGCGATCAGGCGATGGGTTTTTGCCTGTATAATAACGTGGCGATAGCCGCTCGCTACGCGCAGGATAAGTATGGACTAAGCCGGGTTGCGATTGTTGATTGGGATGTACATCATGGTAATGGAACGCAGGATATTTTCTATGAAGATGAGAGCGTTCTCTTCATCTCCCTGCATGAAGCGGAGTATTTCCCGGTGGATACCGGCGCTGCCGAAGAGGTCGGTGCAGGTGCTGGGACTGGATATAATGTTAATATTGCGCTTCCTTCTGCGACCGGAGAGGAAGGCTATCGGCACGCATTCGAGCATATTGTTCTCCCGGTGCTGCGTGAATATAAGCCGGAGCTTCTGCTTGTCTCAGCCGGTCAGGACCCGAATGGGCTTGATCCGCTGTCCCGCATGATGGTCATGCGTCCCGGCTTCCGCTATATGGCAAAGGTGCTGCGGGAGACCGCCGAAGAAGTATGCGGCGGACGCATCGCTGTTCTGCAGGAGGGCGGCTATAGTCTTCCGTATTTGCCCATAGCCACACTTGGTGTGATCGAAGGATTGCTGGATGTTGAGACACACATCGAAGATCCGCATGTCATTCCTGCGCGTCCGCTTACGGAAGAGGCGAAGAATGCTGTATCAGCGAGCGCTGCCGCACAAGCGGCCTACTGGAACTGCCTGCGGGATACAATGCAGGTGAAATCATAAGCGATACAGAGAGTGGATCGGAGGGTATGACATGAATACCAAGGTAACGATCGGATTGATTCAAGCTGCATGCGGAGAAGACAGAGAGGCGAATGTGGAGGCTGCCATATCTTCTGTACGGGAAGCAGCCGTCCGTGGAGCGCAGATCATCTGCCTGCAAGAGTTATTTGATGCCCAGTATTTTCCCCAGACGGTTGATGTTAAGGGCTATGAACTAGCTGAGCCAATCGGTAGCGAGACGCTGCAGCGGATGGGGCGCTTAGCACAAGAGCTTGCGGTTGTGCTGATTGTACCGGTCTATGAAAAGGCGGCCCGCGGCTTGTATTTTAATAGTGCGGTAGTATTTGATGCGGATGGAACGTATTTGGGAACAACACGAAAAAATCATATTCCTGACGGCCCGCAGTATCATGAGAAGTATTATTTTGTTCCGGGCAATACAGGCTATCCGGTATACAAAACCCGCTATGGAACGATTGGAATCGGCATTTGCTGGGATGAATGGTTTCCTGAGGTAGCGCGAATTCTGGCGCTGCAAGGAGCCGAGATTTTGTTCTATCCGTCCGCGATTGGCTCTGAGCCCGACCATCCTGAATTCTCAACCCGTCATATTTGGGAGAAGGCGATCTCGGCCCACAGCATTGCCAACGGCGTATTTGTGGCCGCTGTAAACCGGGTCGGTATTGAGAGGGAGATGACATTTTACGGCGGAAGCTTCATCAGCAATCCGCTCGGTGAGATTATGCAGTCACTGGACGCTGACCAAGGAATTCTGCTGCAGGAAGTAAACTTAGCAGAGATTGACTTTGCCCGTAACCTGCTTCAGTTCCTGCGCGACCGACGACCCGATACATATGGTTTGCTGCAACAGCAGGAATCTATCCCCGTCCGCTGTTCACCTGCCAGTCGAATAATGGAGAGGAATTAAAGAGAAAACCCGGTTCAGCCGTCTAAGCTGATACCGGGTTTTGTTGTGTGATACAATAAAAATGAACAACACGTCTTCTATTTATACGATCACTTGATTTCTCAAGGTTTTCTTCAACTCTTTTTTGAGGCGTGGATCGACAGTTTTAGCATCCATAATCTGTCCGTATGCCCGGCGCAAGGCTGGCCAGTAAAAGGCGTTATTGCGCTCAGGTTCCGTCTCCAAAAATTCGATGTAATGCTTAACTGCTTGGTCGGTGAGCGGTTTTTTCAGCATTTCATCTGTGACGTATACCATCTTTCTTTTTTGTTCATCTCTGTACGCGACATATGAGAAACCGACAATGATACTGAACATTAAAAGTATGCATAGGAACTGCATCATCGCTTCTTACCTCTTCTTTCATCTTGACATGATCTTTGTATTAGCCATGCCACAGCATAGCAGAAAATATACGTTTTTGCACGCTAAATTTCATTATTTAACAAAATCTTCAAGAATACGTTATCGTGGGAAGTGTGGTAAATCCATTATGTTTATACCCAAGAGCCATTTTACTCAGACAGCCATTCGAAAACGAGTCAAAACTCAGAAGATTTCGCCTGAGCAGGCAGCCGTGCGCTTACGTTCGCTACAGGCACAGTTTGTACGGATTGGAGATAACGTGCGGATGAAGCGCTGCGAGGAATTGCTGCAGAAGGCGGAGAGCGCGGAGTTCACCATTGCTTTTTGCGGGCATTTCTCAGCAGGCAAATCAACGATGATCAATGAGTTGATGGGCGAAGACCTGCTGCCGACCAATCCGATTCCAACCAGCGCCAATGTGGTGAAAGTAAAGACGGGGCCTGCATATGCTGCCGTGACATTCAAAGGACAGGGGAGCAAGGTATTTCCTTATCCGTATGATCATAAAGAGATTCAAGCATATTGTACGGACGGTGATCAGGTGAATCGTGTTGAGATTTCCCATCCGAATGACCAGCTTCCAAAAGGGGTGGCGATTCTTGATACACCTGGCATTGACTCTACAGAAGATGCGCACCGTGTAGCCGCTGAATCCATGCTGCATACAGCAGATATTGTATTGTATATGACCGACTATAATCACGTACAGTCCCGGTTGAATGGCGAATTTATTGCTATGTTGCAGGAAAGAATGAAGCCCACATGGCTTTTGGTCAACCAAATTGATAAGCATGTGGCATTCGAAGTGGATTTTGCTGCGTTTGCCGACAGGATCACCACAGCGTTTGCAGGACGAGGCATCGCTACAAATGAACTTTTTTTCACAACCGTTCGTGAACCCAAGCATCCGCATAACGATCTGTCGCGTTTGAAAGAGCGTCTTGCCAGCGCGATTGCCGAGGCGCCTGTTAGAATCGTAGACACCGTGCTTACGGAGGCGCATCTGCTTGTGCGTGACCATCTTGCCTGGCGCGAGGCCGCCAGACAGGAGGAAATCGACGGATACAAGATGACGCTTGGGGATGATCGCTTCTCGGATGAGGAACGACTTGCTCGTGAGCAGGCGGAGACAGCCGCACGGGAACAGGCGCTAACCGATGAGATAGAGCGCTTCGAACAGGAATTCTGGGCTCAATTTGACCAGTTGTTTGCGAATGCAAATCTAATGCCATATCATACGCGTGAGCTGGCTCGTTCGTTCGTCGAATCCCAGCAGTTGAGCTTTCGTGTCGGACGACTGTTTTCAAACCGGCGGACCAAGGAGGAACGTGCGCGGCGCCTGACCCGTTTTCATAAGGAGGTAAGTGAGAATGCGGCGACATATATTGATATTCATTTAAAGAAGCTGCTGCTTGATCATTTGCTGCGCTTTGAGATTGAAGAGGAGCATCTGCGTCGCTCGGTTTATGAGATGCAGGTTCCACTTACGGAGGAGCTGCTGCTTAGCGTTATAAATCGCGGTGCATTGTTCAGTACGGAATATATGGTCCGCTACGGCTCTTTTGTGATTGAGGCGATACGTAAGCAATATGCTGAATCGACAAAGCAGCTGATAGCGGAAGTGGTACGGTATTTGCAAAAGCATCAGCAACAGAAAAAAGAGAGACTGGCCAATAAACGATGGGAGCTGGAAGAGAAACGGGCAGCGCTGCAGGCGCTTCGCTCTATTGAAGCTGGACAATGGCGTGCCTATGAGGAGCTGCTTCATGTCCTTGCCGGAGCAGAAGAGACAGAAGAAGGGCCAACCTCCGGAGAAATGAAGGAACAGGGGAAAGCCCGTGCCTTTCAAGCGTCTGAACAGGCGTCGCGGACATCTCGGGTGCTGCCGCGCGTACATATTGGACGTGTGCAGGAGAAGCGGCATACGAAACGGACACCACATAAAGATATGCGAGCCCATGTACATCAAGCAATAAAGGCCCTTAAAGCAAGCGCGCAAACGCTGCATCCCCTTCCTGGATTTCAGCGGATGGCAGAAGACATGCAGGAACGTGCGCGGCGCATGGATGGACAGCAATATACGATTGCATTATTCGGGGCTTTCAGTGCCGGCAAATCCTCATTTGCGAATGCGTTGTTAGGTGACAGTGTACTCCCCGTCTCGCCGCATCCAACCACTGCCGCGATTAATCATGTGCTGCCGCCGACAGCTGAACATCCGCACGGTACTGTTCTTGTTGTATGTAAAGATGAAGCACAAATCCTAAACGATATGAATCAAGCGCTTGAAATTGCGGAGCAGCAGGTACGTTCGATAGAAGAACTCGGCGTGCTGCTTGATGCGCATGAACAATACATACAGCAGGCAAAAGAAGCGGAGCAAGAGGAGGATTCGGTAGAGGGAGAGGGCGCAGAGAATGAGGACGAGGAGCTGCGCGACCCGTTGGAGTTGCTTCGGGACGAACAGCTCTACTTTCTCCAGGCAGTATATCGTGGCTGGCCGCAGATGCATGAAGGATTAGGCACGGAGCGAGCGGTCACACTCGATGAGCTGTCGCCGTTTGTAACTATAGAAGAGCAGGCATGTTTTGTAGAGCGGGTGCTGCTGTATTATGATAGTCCGCTGACGCGTCAAGGCGTTATCCTTATCGATACACCAGGTGCAGGGTCCATGAATGCCCGTCATACGGACGTGGCGTTCAGCCATATTAAGCATGCGGATGCGGTCGTGTTCGTGACATACTATAATCATGCCTTTTCGCGTGCTGACCGTGAGTTTCTTATTCAGTTGGGCCGCGTAAAAGAATACTTTGCCAAAGACAAGATGTTTTTCATTATCAATGCCTCTGATTTGGCTGCGACGGAGGAAGAGGTTAACGGAGTGCTTGCCCATGTGGAACGCAACCTGCTAGCCTGCGGTATCCGAAATGCCCGACTCTATCCTGTATCCAGCCAGATTGGCATGCTCTCAGCACGTCAGGCGCAAGGGGTATTAACCGATGAAGAGGAAGTGTTGTATCGGAAGCTGACAGGCGTCGCTCCTGACGCTGCATTGCTTGCACCTGAGGCCGGCCGATTTTTCTCAGGTGTATCACTGTTTGAAGAGGATTTCCGCTCCTTTGTGGCTGATGAGCTGGTAGCCGCGGCAGCAGGAGCAGCGTATGAAGAGGTAGGACGCGCTCTTCGTATGCTTGGCTCTTGGCGCAGTGAGGCGAAAGCGGAAGAGAGGGAGCGTATCTACAGAGAAGAGCAGACACGCCGGGCTTATGACAAGACCCGAGCAGCGATAGAAGCTGTAGACACCGATATTGAACGAGGGCTGATCGCACAGGAGATTGAAGAGCTGACCTATTATGTGAAACAGCGGGTATTTTATCGGTACTTCGATGAATTTAAATTAATCTTTAACGTTCCGGCATTTTCAGATAAGACGCAAAGCATGGAAACGCTGTTGCGCCGGTACACAAATGAGATGATTCGGTTTGTGGCATTTGATTTGGCGCAGGAGATGCGGGCGACGTCGCTGCGCATGGAGACGTTTCTTACCCATACGCTTGCGGGCATTCATCGGCGCGTGGAGCGGGAGGTTGGACGTCATGATGAAGGGCTTGTTTTTTCTTCCTATACCACATGGGATGTTGCTTCTCCATCCTTTGCACCAGGTCTGCACGAATGGAATGCGACAACGTTTGCAGACTTGTTAGCGCCATACAAAGACCGTACGACATTCTTCACCGAGGATGGCGTCGTGAAGTTGCGTGATGAGTTAGAGGCGCGGCTTCGTGAGCCAGTTAGCGCGTACGTTACTGCATGTGAGCAGCAAATGAAAGAAGTCTATCTTCCCTTATTTGATAAGGAAATAACCCGGATGCATAAAGAATGGGAAAGGCTGGTGCACGAATACTTCGAAGGCAAGCTCTCCGTATTGGCGGAAGCAGGAGATGCCCGTGCGCTTGATGAAGCATATGAGGCAGTGCGCAAGCATTATGGGAGTCAAAACACATAAATACTGTACAAATATTGTCTAATTCGCTATACTAAAGGGGAATAAAGTATGTCCCCTTTTAGCCATTCTATCGTGGTAGTTAGTGTGGCTTGGTGATCGCCCCGGATTCGGGGCTTTTTTTGTGCGCGCAAAATGATAGGAGGAAGAGGTGAGAGGATGCAAACGATGATAGAAATATGGGGGAGTATGCTTGCTCTGGTATGGACGGTATTGGCTGTTCTTGCCCTGCCCGGCTTGCTGCGTATTCCAAGGCTGCCGGATGCTGTCGAGAAAAGAGAGGAAGGCCCATTGATCTCGGTAATTCTTGCTGCTAGGAACGAAGAAGACAAAATTGAGCAAACACTCTTATCTTTACTAGAAAATAATTATGTAAACTTTGAAATCGTTGCTGTAGATGATCGATCTGATGATTGCACCGGTGAAATAATGGAGAAGGTGTGTCAAAAGTCTCCACGGCTTACTGTGATCCATGTTACGGATCTGCCGAGCGGATGGCTGGGCAAAAATTATGCCCTCTACCTTGGCGCGCAGCAGGCGCGGGGCAAGTGGCTGCTGTTTACAGATGGCGACGTATGGTTTGCATCGGATGCGTTGTCCCGGGCTGTCTATTATGCCGAGAAGCATGATGCTGATCATTTGGTCATACCTCCGCGTATGAAGTTGAGGGGATATTGGCTGATGGGGCTTGTCGCGTTCTTTATTTTTAATCTTACGCTCTTTTTTCGTCCGCAAAATGCCATCAATCCACGCTCCCAAGCACATATGGGGGTAGGAGCATTTAATATGCTGCGGCGTGATGTATATGAAGCAGTTGGAACGCATCAGGCGCTTGCGCTTCGTCCTGATGATGATTTACGGTTAGGACGATTGGTAAAAGAAAAGGGGTTTCGTCAGCATTTCATCCCAGCCCGTCACTTTGCTGAGGTGGAATGGTATCCGACGCTTACAGAAATGGCACATGGGCTTGAGAAAAATGCATTGGCCCCATTTCGCTATTCCATCCCTCTGCTTCTTTTTGGCATGCTTCCTTTGTTCCTATTGTATGTCTCCCCGTTTGTTGCGCCGTTCGCTACAGAAGGGGGACTGCGGCTGATATACTTGTATTGTTTGGGAGTGATGTTTGCTCTGTACGTGCTCACTGGCGTATTCACGCAGCTGCCTGTCCACCATTTTCTTACACTTCCGGTTTCGGTTCTGTTGTTTATTTATATGCTCGTTCGGGCAGCGTTGCTTGCCTGGCGTCGCGGAGGGATTCATTGGCGCGGTACGTTTTATTCGCTTAAAGAGCTGCGCAAACAGCGGTAATCTAACCATAGAGCCAGAGCATCTCTTCGTCAGCCATCGAAGGAATGTGCTGGCTTTTTTTGGCATCGATATTGCATATATCTAATGAGTAGCAGCAGAATACTAGGAGGGATAGCGTGTCTGTCGGAAAGAAAGTCATTATGGCTGATGTATCGTTATTAGGAATTGCTCTTGCGTGGGGGTATACATTTGTTTTGACAAAGGATTTATTGAATGAAACATCTCCGTTGTTCCTTACGGGAGCACGATTTCTTCTCGCCGCATTACTTCTTTTATGTTTTAAGTATAATGCCTTAAAAAAGGCAGGCTGGAACGTCTGGAAAAGAGGCATACAGTGCGGGATTCCACTATGGGCCGGCTTTGCGCTGCAGACAGTGGGAATTGCGCATACAACACCGGGCAAGGCAGGCGTACTTACCGGCACGGTAGTCATTATCGTTCCGCTGCTTTCTTTTATTATCATGAGATCTGCTGTACCCAAAGGGGCTGTTATCGGAAGCTTGCTGACATTCTGTGGTCTGGCGCTGCTTTCGTGGGACGGAGGTACACTGTACATGAGCGGCGGGGATTTGCTGGTTCTCTTATGTGCCGTATGTTTTGCCATCCATATTTTATTGGTGGATCGTATATACAAGCAGAAGGAGTCGTTTGATGATCTGATTTTTATTATGATTCAGCTTCTCGTCGTAGGTGTCATCAGCTTACCGCTTGCCTTTTGGTTTGAGCCGCTTCCGCAATTGCTGAGTGCGTATGGCTGGTTTGCCTTCGGATTTGATCTATTGATTGGCACGCTGCTGGCCTATATTGTCCAGATCAAGGCGCAGCAGTATTCACCACCTGCCCACGTGAGCCTGCTGCTTTCACTGGAATCCTTTTTTGCCTTTCTATTTTCATGGCTGCTGTGGGGTGAGGTGATTACCAGCTCGATTATCATCGGTATTTTTCTTATTCTGTTTGGCATCCTTGTTACGGAGGCGTCTAGTATTTTTCGTCCACTAAAGGAAACGTCTGCAGGAAAAGAGGCAGACATCAGATAATTGTCTTTTGCCTTGGAGTGGCGTAACATTGATAGATATAGGATGTGTCATGGCGGCAGTGGAATCGCAAATTGCAAAATTATCGCTAAAAAGTGTTGACTCTGAGGGCTGAATGTTGTGTAATGGTGTTACCAAAATACGGAAGGGTGAATAGAGTACATGATTCAATAATCCTGACTTACGAAAACAATCGTGATAGATAATATGAATAGGCTCAGCAGGCTTATCTCTTCTGTTATACCTGCCTGTCTTCTTTTCTATTATTTATAGCGAACGTTTCTCTGAGGTAGGATTATGATGATGTACATTACATAGAGGTAAAGATAGGCCGCTGCATGAAGAAAATAAAGCGCCTTCTTTCGTCTATAGTTACGTCGCCTCCTGCCTCGGAAATGAGCGTAGGAGGCTTTTTTGTGTGAGCATGAACAAAATACAAGTGAGGGGGATGTAACATGAGTTTCCATATGAAAGAATACAGCGTGCCAACGTCTGATTCGGGACCTTATGGTATTGCTGTAACACGGGATGGAACAGTATGGTTTACCCAACACAAGGCGAACAAAATTGGCTGTATAACCGAGAAGGATGAAGTGAGAGAATTTGATATTCCGACACCGAATGCTAGAGTGCTGTGTTTAGCTGCTTCATCAACCGGTGATATTTGGTTTACGGAAAATAACGCTAATCAAATAGGGAAACTGACAAAGTCAGGTGATATTTTGGAGTATCCGCTTCCTCAAGTAGACTCTGCTCCTTATGGAATAGCCGAGGGGGCAAACGGAGAGATCTGGTTTACAGAAATGAATGGCAATCGCATAGGTAGATTGACTAGCGAAGGGGCGATTGAAGAATATGAACTGCCAACGAAAGCTTCCTATCCTGCCTATATTGCGCTAGGTTCAGATGGGGCGATGTGGTTTACACAAAATCAAAATAACATGATCGGGCGAATTACAGCAACGGGAGAGCTGACACAATATCCTTTGCCTACGAGGGGAGCGGCCCCTGTCGGTATTACCGGCGGACAGGATGGTGCGCTTTGGTTTGTGGAGATCGCGGGAAATAAGGTCGGGCGCATTGCTGCTTCCGGTGAGATTGAGGAGTACGAGATTCCAACGCCGAATGCTCGTCCTCATGCGATCGCAGCCGGAGCAGAAGGGGAACTTTGGTTTACAGAATGGGGAGGAAATAAAGTCGGGCGGCTTTCAGCCGATCGTGTGATCACTGAATATACAATCCCAATAGAAAATGCGGAACCGCATGGTATTGTATGTGACGCAGAGGGAGCGATATGGATTGCTTTAGAATGCAATAAAATTGCTCGGATACAGATACACAATCCAAGAGAAATGTAAACTATGCAGAACGGGGCTTTCTCATGAGGAATGGGTCAGCCCTGTTTGATTGAAAATTACACGTTCAAAAAACAGTAGTTGCAGAATTTTATGGTCTATCAGGTGATGAGTTCTGGGATGATAATTAGGAAGTAATTATTTTTATTATATATTGTACACACGGTACATGTATATGCTAATATTCAAATATACATTTGAATATTTGAAAAAAGGGTGTGTCGTATGAACAACGTATGGAACCGAATCATTTATAAAGCGTGGTCTCCTTTTTATGACCGCATTTTTAATCAAGGAGTATTTTTACATGCGCGGCGCAGCGTGTTTGAGCCGATCATGTTTCCTCCGGGAAGCAAGGTTCTGTTTGTCGGGGTGGGAACAGGCGCGGATTTGCTGCTGCTAGACAAAACAAACATCAGCATCACAGCGACAGATATTTCTTTGAGTATGCTTAGCAAAGCCAAAGAAAAAGTGAAGCAGCATCCGTCTATCTCCTTTTTGGAGATGGACGCACAGCAGCTTCACTTTGAAGATGGGACATTTGATTTTGTGATCGCATCATTGATTCTTTCGGTAGTCCCTGATGCAAATCGATGCATGCAGGAGATGATCCGAGTCGTTAAACCGAGCGGGAACATCATTATTTTTGATAAGTTTATGCCAGAGAGTGGGCGCATCTCTTTTGTGAAGCGATTGATGATACCGATAGTCAGGCTATTAGGAACAGACATTTCACGCAGCTTTGAAGCGATAAGCAGTCCCCATGCAGACAAGGTAGTGATCAAGGAAGATACCCCGATTCTCTTCAAAGGCATGTATCGAAAAATTGTCTGTGAACGCCTAGCTGATGCTCCACTTCTTATTCACGATTTGCGAGCATAGAGACACAGGAATTTTCGCTATGCTTCGCTTTGGCAGTAGTAGATTCAGTGGCTCCGTCTTTTGTGATATCTTTCTCACAAAACTGGTCGAGACTGCCATGTAGTTTCCTTTTACCATAATAGTAGGTTACCGTTGGCTCATCCTTAAATATAACCATATAGTGTGTATGATAATAATCCTTATTGATTGACATTTTGGGTGCGATCGTATGTTGTTCAAGTATCGCTTCTGGATTATGTCCCATGTTGTGTAAATGTTTTACTGTCTCTTGTTTTATAAAATAATTCATCCAGGGAATTCCATGGTTTAGTATATAGATCAAAGCAAAGGGAGAGAGAAGAATCATTCCTAATATGAAAAACAAAATAACCTTCCAACCGCGTCTTTTCATTGTTTGCTCCTCTGGTTTGGTTCTGTACCCTCATTGTAAAGTAGAATGCGAGAAGGATAAAGAGTATAATATCCTCATTTTTACAGGTAAACATTGTAATTATTAATTTTCTGAATATAATTAATATTATTCTCTTTGCATGATTTACCATGAGACGTGCATACCATAAATAACTGGAACATTTCGGAAAGGGGATCACGCATGAAGCGAAAGGTAGTAACCGCAATGACAATTGCAGCCGTGACCGTATCAACTTTATCTGTACCGTTTCTTCCGCTGCGTTCAAGCATCATATATGCGGCTGAAGCCACACAGAATGGACGAGCACCCGAGTATAAGACGCGCGCAGAGATTCCGGCGCAGTACAAGTGGAAGCTTGAGAATATCTATGCGAATCGAGCAGCCTGGGAAGGGGATCTTGCGAAGCTGACCCAACTGGCGAACAATTTTTCGAAGCATCAGGGAAAGCTGAGGCAATCAGAGGACGCATTGTTGAAAGCGCTGCATGATCTAAGCGAATTGCTGCGACTTCGTGACAAGGTATACGTCTACGCTTCGATGGGCTTTGATGTGAATTCGGCTAATTCGTCATTAAAAGAAGTGCTGGACAAGGCGGAAGGGGCGAGTGCGCTGACGGGAGAGAAGACTGCCTGGTTTACCCCGGAGCTGCTTACCATTCCACAGGAGAAGATAAAAGGGTATCTGGCAAAACAGGAGTTCGCTCCTTACAAAGTGTTCATAGAAGATGTGGAGCGAACCAAGCCCCATACGTTACATAAAGATATGGAAGAACTTCTGGCCCAATTCTCGCCGCTGGGACAAAATCCGGAGAGTGTATACTCTGCGCTCAGCAAGGATGTTACATTCCCAAAAATTAAAGACGAATCAGGCAAAGAGGTGCAGTTGACCCGCGCTAATTTTGTTTCCTATATGGAAAGTAAGGACCGCAATGTCCGTAAAGCCGCTTTTGACGCCTATTATAAAGCGCTAGAAGGATTCCAAGATACATTTGCGCAGACGCTCGCCGGTCAGGTGAAATCGAACAATACATACGCAAAAGCGCGCAAGTATAAGAGCGCATTAGAAGCAAGCTTAACGCCCAACAATGTACCGCCTCAGGTGTATGAGCAATTAGTTGCCAGTGTCAATAAGGGATTGCCGCAGCTGCATCGATATATGGAATTAAAAAAGAAAATGCTTGGAGTAAGTGAGCTGCATATGTATGACATCTATACACCGATCGTCAAAGCGGATCATTCGTATATTTCATATGAAGATGCCAAGAAGCGTGTCATCGAAGGATTGAAGCCAATGGGAGGGGAATACGGAAGCGTGTTATCATCTGCATTCAAGAACGGATGGATCGACGTGTATTCAACGGATGATAAGCGTTCCGGTGCCTATCAATCCGGCGCGTACGATACGCATCCGTATGTGCTTTTGAACTATCAGGGAACAAATGATGATGTATTTACGCTTGCGCATGAACTTGGGCATGCGATGCATACGTATTATACGAACAAAAGCCAGCCTTATATGACATCTAACTATCCGATTTTCACAGCGGAGGTGGCGTCTACGCTGAATGAAGCGTTGTTGTTTGACAGCCTGTATGCAAAGGCGAAGACCAAGCAGGAGAAGATGTATTTGCTCAATCAGCGCTTAGAGAATTTCCGTACGACGCTGTTCCGTCAGACACAATTCGCTGAATTCGAGAGATTGATTCATGAGAAAGAGCAGGCAGGCGAATCTCTCAATGCGGAAGCGCTTAAGAAAATGTACTTTGATATCAACAAAAAATATTATGGCAAAGCGTTAGCTGATGATGAGGGAATTGCCATGGAATGGGCTCGCATTCCGCATTTTTATTACAATTTCTACGTATATCAGTATGCGACAAGCTTCGCGGCATCCGCCTCGCTTGCTGAACAAGTGCAGGGCCACGGTCAGCCAGCTGTAAAGCGGATTCAAGAGAAGTTCCTCTCGGCAGGGAATTCCGCAGCGCCAATCGATGTATTAAAAGCGGCAGGGGTTGATGTATCCACATCAAAGCCGGTCGATGATGCGATAAAAGTATTTGAAGAAACACTAAATGAATTGGAGAAGCTGGTAAACGAAAAATAATGAAGGAATTTACAGTGGACCCTCCGTGCCTTGTGTGCGGTGTGGTCCGTTTTTTTGCTATACTATGAATAGAATATATCACCAGAGTTTAGGAAAGGATGGAAGTCCGTGAAAAACATTGCAGCCCTGCTTGTACTATTTGCGCTTGTCGGTGGCGTGCTGTATGGTACGATGGGCAAAAAGGAAACAGATGAACAGACACCACCGACGGCTGCATCCAGCGGAGAGGTTAGCGCAGAAAAAGCAGAACCCGCTGCAAAAGTCGGAGTAAAAAAGGGCAATCTGGCACCGGATTTTACGTTGGATACGTTAGACGGCAAGACAATACGTCTCTCGGAGCTGCGAGGTAAGACCGTCATTATGAATATATGGGCGACATGGTGTCCGCCATGCCGGAAGGAGATTCCAGATATGGTGGCGTTCTATGAGAAGGCAAAGGGTGAGCAGGTGGAGATTTTAGCTGTGAATCTGACAGAAACAGAAAGCAGTATACCCAATGTCAAGCGCTTTGTGGAAGGGATGGAGATGCAATTCCCAATATTATTGGACAAAAAATCAAAAGTCGCCAATCTGTATGAAGCGACGGTTGTACCGACCAGCATCATCATTGATAAGGATGGGATCATCCAAGACATCGTGACCGGACCGATGACCCAAGCCATGATGAAGGAGCTTGTCGCAAAATCAAAGTAATACATATCCCATCTTCTCACGATGGCAGGACTTCGTGAGAAGATGGGATTTTTATTTGGGATGAGCCGATAGCTACTAACAAAAAGATAGTGTGAAAAGGAAAAAGCTGATATGCTTAGGAGAATAAAGTAAAAGAGAGAAGAGGAGATGGGCGGGGTGTGGAAGTTCTATCTGCTGCTTTTATGCACGAGTGTGCTATGGGCGGGGAATTTTGTTGCCGGAAAGTTTCTTGTGGGTCATGCGTCGCCGCTTGTGCTGACCGATATGCGTTGGATTGCGGCTATTATTTGCTTGATACCGATCGTATGGTGGAAAGATAAGAAGCTTTTGCCGGCGCGTCAGGCGCTTGGATCGTTGATCTGGATGGGATTTACGGGTATTGTTCTATTTAATTTATTTATGTTTCTTGCGCTTGAACGTACAACAGCCGATAATGTCGGGCTTTTATCTGCACTCAATCCGGTGGCGATTGCCATCGTTTCGTTTTTTTTGCTGAAGGAGAGGATGTCAGGGCGTCAGATTATTGGCATGCTCGTATCCTTGCTTGGTGTTGTGGTTGTAATTTCGCATGGGGATATTGGTCGTATCCTGCGGTTTCATCTTAATGTGGGTGATGTATACATGATTTGTGCGGTGGCGAGCTGGGGTTTTTACTCAGTGGCTGGACGGCGGGCGATGCAATACGTATCTCCGTACATGTCTACGCTATGGGCCGGTATATTTGGTGTGATGATGCTGATTCCCTTCACCGCCACATCGTTTACAATTGTGAACCCGGACCCCGCTTTTTGGATTGCGACCGTGTATGCGAGTGTCGGGGCGACAGTGCTTGCGATGCTGTTCTGGAATATTGGCGTGCAACGGGTGGGAGGAACGAAGTCAGGCGTCTTCCTGAACTTTAACCCGATCTTTACCGCCATGCTATCCTTCTGGCTGCTTGGTGAGGTGATGACGGCAGTGCAGTATGCCGGAGCCGTTTTGGTGATTTGCGGCGTCTACTTGTTTACTGCGCCGTCACGCAAAGTCAAGCCAAGGGCGTCAACAGAGCCTGTGAAAGCAGAGGTGTAGAAGGTGAATACAAGTCTGGTTACAAATTATAAAATTCTTTGGATTATTTGTTTCGCTCATCTGCTCAATGATATGGTGACAGCGATTGTACCTGCGATGCTGCCGCTATTCAAGCGTTCGATGGATCTGTCTTATATGCAGCTTGGTGGAATCGTCTTCGTTGCTACGGTTAGTGCGTCTTTTTTACAGCCGTTGATCGGCCTGTTCACAGATAAACGTCCGATGCCGTACCTGCTGCCGGTCGGTGCGCTGATTGCCGGTTTTGGCGTCGTAGGAATTTCGCAGGCGATGACATATGAATCTGTGCTGTTGATGGTTCTCTTGATTGGGATTGGTTCGGCGGTATTCCATCCGGAGGCTTCAAAGGTTACACATATTGCTGCCGGTGTGCGCAAGGGAATGGCCCAATCGATTTTTCAGGTTGGCGGCAATGCCGGACAAGCGCTTGGGCCGCTTGCCATTGCCATGCTGTTCATTCCGCTGGGGCAGGCTGGTGCGCTCTGGTTTATTATTCCGTCGATGTTGACGATTGTTAGCCTGTCTATGGTAGCACGCTGGTATCAGCTGCGTATTCCCGAGATTGCAATCAAAGGAAAGGCCATGGACGGGGAGAATCAATACGGGGCGCTCACATTGCTGGTGGTTGTGGTGATGATGCGTTCGTGGATTCACAGCGGGATTGCCAGCTTTCTGCCGCTCTACATTACAGAAGCGCGCGGGCTGTCGATTGCAACGGCGCAGTATTACGCATTTGTTTTCTTAGTGGCCGGCGCGCTTGGTACATTCCTTGGTGGTGCACTATCCGATAAATTCAGCGAAAGGAAGATCCTTCTGTTTTCTATGGCAGGTTCGATCCCGTTTACGCTTCTGATCCCGTTTTTGGACGGATGGCTGTTATATGTGAATACGTTCGTGCTAGGCTTTATCAGCTTAAGCAGCTTTGCGGTCACGGTGGTATATGCGCAGCGGCTTGCACCGGGCAAGATCGGTCTTGTATCGGGCCTGATGATTGGGCTTGCGATTGGCGCGGGCGGTGTCGGTGCGACGGTGCTCGGATTTCTTGCAGATAAGATCGGATTGATCACAGTAATTGAATTGCTTATTATTTTCCCTATTCTCGGTGTCGTGCTAGGGTTCAAGCTTCCCGATATGGGAATACGAGGAAGCAAACCGCCTGTACAAGTAGACAAAGCCGACAACGTACGCAATTTTGGATAAGTAGATAGGACGTGCCGATCAATATTCTGATCGGCACGTTTTTTAGTAAGAGAGAAAAGAAATCCTGCTTACACAAGACTTTTCCAATACGACCATGCGGTAAGATAGTGCGACAAATCTTGCGGATGATGCTTCCTGCATGCTGCCAAACGACAATAGAGAGCAATCAGCACTTCCTCCCGCAGCCATGCAGGATCGTTAGCTCTTGCGGGATACAGATGGATAGCGGCAGGTATGATCGCATCAAGAACCAGCTCATCCGGTGAGGAACAGAATGCGAATGTAAGGTCATATATAGGTGGACCAAGTACCGGGATGGGGTCGATGATCCCTTGCAGGTCTCCCTGACTATCAAATAAAAAGTTATGGATGCCGCAGTCTCCATGAAGCAGATAAGGATCAGCATTCCCGCATAGTCTTGAGGAATCTTGTGCTGCTTTTTGTACCATCTCAAAGTCTGTGTCAGGTACACAACCTGAAACGAATGGCTTCGCTTCAGTAATGCGTTTGATGAGAAAGTCAGACCATGATGAAGATGGCTCATCTGCCCAGCCCCAGCCGTATAAACTCCTGCACGGCTGATAGAAGTGAAACAGATGGGTAGAAAGAGTATGCAATAACTTGGTTTTTGCGCCCGGATGGTAGTTATGGTTGTCTGGTATGTATGTATAGATAACGTATCGCTGCATTGGATCGACATAGTATAGATCCGGCAGGATAGAAACATGTTTGTATGCAGTAAGAAATGCGGAAGTGACTTCAATTTGTTTTCTGTCCTCCGTTTTAATTACAAAAAGCGCATTGTTATCACATGATAGGATGCCAACTATGCTGGCAGTCGTTCCAGACATGGAGGTAAAGGTAACATTTTCTTGCGGGAGTACTTTTTTTTGCTGCAGTTCTTTGATGAAGGTTTGGATAGCGCTGTCCATGCTTGCGTCCTTCTTTCTAATGGATTGTTTTATAATAAAAGAACGCAGCCAAAAAGGATGCGTTCATCTTTGTATACTTATTCGTGCTGGCTGATGCATGTCTTGACTAGCGTGACAGGGAGTGCGGCGTAAGCAGAGAAGCACGCGTCGATAAGAGGAGCAGAATGACCGCACTATTAATCAAAATCTCCGGCACAAGATAGGAAATGTTATACAAAAGAGAATACCAGGCGACCGGCATGCCTTCAGGTGCAAAACTCCCGAACCAGATGACACCGGAAGCGAAATGGCAGGTGAAGCGAAGCACAGCGGCAAGCGTAATGCCTGCTACCGCGCGTGCAAGCGTGGTAGTTTTACCTGCGATGCGGGCGGCGAACAACCCGGACAGCCCAATTGCGGCATACGGGATTGGGTAGTCAAGCAGCACCTGAATCGGGTGATAGATGGAGCCGCCAATCATCAGTTTTAGCAGACCAACAATTAGTCCGGCGATCAATCCGGCCTTTATGCCGCGGCGAAAAGAGAGCAGCACAATCGGAATCATCACAAGTGAGATGGAACCGCCCTGCGCCCAGAAACCGCCAAATTGGATAAAACTCAATGCATATGCCATTGTAGCCATGATCGCTGTCTCTACCATAATAAGCAATCGTTCATTTCTCATTATTTGATCCTCCTTCTATGTGTAATCAATGCAAAAAAAGCGCCCTTCCCGCTGTCGAGAAGTGCGCATGTGCACATCGTTTGAACTTTCCTACGCTGGCATCATCCAGATCAGGTGAGTAAGGGTTCTGAGTGCGGGAACTCAATCTCAGCCGACAGGCGGCACCCCCAGTTCAATATCGTATGGAATTATAACGTAAAAGACTGGATTTATTGTAGCATATTCTATACACCTGGCAAAGTCTGTGCTGTGAAAAAAGAAGTGTACAGAAAGAATTTAGAAAAATCTATATGATACATCAATTAAAAAAAGTTAGGATTTGCTTGTCAGAAATCCTTTAGTATGGTATAACTTCATCTGTCTACCACACTAAAGGGGGAACCGGAGTTGTTTAATGCAGTTGTTGTGTCTGTGTTCGTCGTTGTGGTGTTGTCTCTGCTGCGGATCAACGTTATATTCGCGTTGATTGCCGCTTCAATTACGGCTGGTCTGATTGCAGGATTGCCGTTGACGGAGACGATTTCTACAATGATTAATGGAATGAGCGGACAGATGGAGACCGCGCTTAGCTATGTACTGCTCGGAATGTTTGCGGTCATGATTGCGCGTTCGAATATTACATCGATTCTTGTAAAGAAATTAATTGGCATATTGCGAGGCAAGCGGGGAGTGTTGCTTGTGACGATCGCTGTTGTGGCGAGTTTATCGCAAAATGCGGTCCCTGTGCATATTGCTTTTATTCCTATTTTAATTCCACCGCTGCTCTCTTTATTTAACCAGATGAAGATTGACCGCCGCGCGATTGCCTCTGCGCTGACATTCGGCCTGCAGGCACCTTATATTATGATCCCGGCAGGATTCGGTCTGATCTATCATCGTATTGTCGTCAATGAGATGGAGAAGAATGGAATGAGTATGGGGTTATCCATGTTTCCTAAAGCGATGCTTATTCCGGGTCTGGGGATGATACTAGGCCTTCTTGTTGCTTTATTCATTACGTATCGTAAGCCAAGAAAATATATCGATAAAGAAAATGTACTTGCTCCTTCAACCAATCAGGAAGAATCGACCACATTTACTTATAAGCATGCGTTAACGCTTGTATCGATTGCAGGGGCATTGAGCGTTCAACTATGGACAGAATCGCTTGTGCTTGGCACACTCTCAGGTATTCTATTAATGTTTCTCTTCCGTGTGGTTCGTTTGCCGGAAGGTGATGACGTAGTACAGCGGGGCGTAGCGATGATGGGATTCATTGCTTTTGTTATGCTGCTTGCATCCGGCTATGCTTCGGTGCTTCAAGAGACAGGTGCGGTGAAAGAGCTGGTCGCAGCAAGTGGAGATGCGCTGCAGGGCAGTCAATTGATCGCTGCTGCACTTATGCTCTTGATCGGGCTGCTTATTACGATGGGAATCGGTTCTTCATTTGGAACGGTGCCGATTATTGCTGCCATTTTTGTTCCGCTCTGTTCTGAATTGGGCTTCTCTATGCTGGCAACGGCTGCGTTGATCGGTACAGCGGGCGCGCTTGGCGATGCGGGATCACCTGCTTCAGACAGTACGCTTGGGCCAACTTCAGGGTTGAATGCTGACGGACAGCATCATCATATATGGGATACGTGTGTACCGACATTTTTGCATTACAATATTCCGTTATTTGTTTTTGGTCTAATCGCAGCTATGGTATTATAAGAAAAGCGTCGAGTCCGCTTAGGCGAGACTGCGACGCTTTTTTATAACGTAAGAAGCAGGCTATGCGATTTTTAAGCTAACAACGAGAACAACACCCAATACAAGGACGGCAGAACCAGCCATCAGGCGTACATAATTGGCAAGCATTTTCTTGCGCAGTTTCGCATTGTCAGCCCCTGCTTGATTGAGCACTTTTTTCTTAAAGCGATTGCCGTAGAATGTAATCAGACCGATGGAGAGCAGAACGATCAGCGATCCGGTATCTTGCATGAAGCGCAGCCAGAAGGCGGTCTCTTGTCCCATCAAGCCTAAGTTGAGCATCATCATAAGACCGCTTACCATGACGATGAGTGCACTTGGATTTAACAGCCAGTTAACGATTGTAATGAGGGAGCGAACAATGCCTTCTGTTTCTTGTGAGCCGCCTCGCTTATTAAGGGTGTACAGAACGAGAGCTAAAGAAAGCAGTCCGCCGAACCAGATGGCAAGACTTCCAATATGCAGGAAATAATAGAGCGAATGCATAAATGTCCTCCTTCGTATACTATGAATAATCAAACCTGACTATTTTTACACTATTATTATAAGGTTAATTGATTTCTATAGTCAAGCTTGATTATAATGAGAATAACTAGGAAAAAGGGGATGTAGAAATGGATGAAAGAGCGTTGCTGCTGCTGGGGCTATTAAAGAATCAGAGTCAGCACGGCTATCAAATTAATGAATTTATTGAAAGAAACCTAGGAAAAGTTATGGATTTGAAGAAAGCAACGGCCTATGCAATTCTGCATCGTTTGCATGAGGCCGGTTATGTTGAGTTCTATACGGAACAAGAAGAAAATCGCCCGCCACGCAAAGTGTATTCCATTACCAAAGAAGGCGAGGAGCAGTTTTATCGGCTGCTGCATGATGATCTAGCGCGCTTAGAGCATGGGATGGCGCTTCCAGGAGATATAGGTTTGATGTTTCTTGATTATCTTCCGCCAGAAGAAGCGCTGCGCAGTCTTGAAGTGGGGCTTGCCCATATAGAAGAGCAGATTCAATCATATAAGCAGGTACCTGAGCATAAGCACCAGCCCAGTGTGGACTTGGCGATTGACCGCCGTCGCAGGCTGATGCAGAGCGATCGGGATTGGCTTTTCGATACGATTGAGAAGCTGCGTGAGCGCACAAAGGCATAGAAAAAAGGAGTGGATTTACCGCTCCTTTTTTCTATAGCTTGGTAATGAAGTTGCATTATCTTTTATTCGTAGGATGCTTCGAAAATACGCAGCACTTCATCGGCCGAGAGATTATGCGTGCTAGCGATTGAATCGGTGTCATTTCCGTTTACTCGAATGGTTTCGTCAGCCAGAAGGCGTAAATCTTCACGTTTAATTCCAACACCTTTTAGCGTATCATAAACGCCGATTTCTTTATACCAGTGTATAAGTGACTCAATCCCGGCCTTTGCTGCAAGGGTATCATCCTCCTCGGTGATGCGGAAGACGTTGCGGGCCAGCCGCGCCAGTCGGTGCGGTCTGTCCTTGAGGATGATCTGCTCGAAATACGCAGGTGTGATGATAGCAAGACCGCGTCCGTGTGAGATATCATAGTGAGCCGATAAGGTATGCTCCATGGCATGAACAGGGAACGGGCCGCCGCGCCCTGCGCTGGCGATTCCGATAAGGGCAAGCGTGCTCGTCCACAAAAGATTGGCGCGCGCCTCATAGTTTTCCGGGTCATCCAAGGCTTTTTTGGCGTAGATGAGCGTATTGCGCATCAGGCCTTCCGTCAGCTCGTCCTGTACGTTCGCATGCTCATCCCCTGTCATATATCCTTCATACAGGTGGGTAAACATATCCGCTGCCCCGTCTGCTGTATAGGAAGCTGGTACAGTATAGGTCAGCTCCGGATCAAGGATGGCCGCTTTCGGGAAGAGAGCGGGTCCGCCAATACCTGCCTTTTCCTTTGTCTCCCAGTTGGTAATGATGGCGCCCGAGTTAGCCTCCGAGCCGGTTGCCGCCAATGTAGGAATCGTAATAATCGGCAGCGCTTGTTTGATTGGCAGCAGTTCCTTCCATTTGCTTGCTTTGCTGCCCCGAATATATTCATGTATGGGTCGGCCAGATAACGTTATAGCAGCAATTGCTTTGCTCGCATCCATAGCGGACCCGCCGCCAAGCGCAAGAATAAGCTCACATTGTTCCTCGCGTGCAATGCGACCTGCTTCGTCAATGGTAGTCGCACGCGGATTCGGTTCGATACGATCGAATAGAACATAGTCTATTCCTGCTTTTGTTAGCGAGGCAACTACCTTATCGAGTGAGCCGGTTTTCTTTGTAGAGGAGCGTCCGGTTACCAGCAGTACCTTTTTGGCATATTGCGCAACAATGTCCCCGGTTTTTTCTACTTCCCCTTTTCCGAAATGGATGCGGGTTGGCATATTCAATGTGAAATTTAGCAAGATAATGGCCTCCTTCATATATAATTTTGCTAAGATAGTGGCATCATAGTATCTTTCCCTTTTTGAACACCATTTCATCGTCTCATACTTACTTTTTCATAGCAAGTTTTTCCTCAATTCGGATAGGCTAAAGACAAAGGAGGAATGCATCGGATGAATTGGATCTATTGGATTGCGCTGTTCAATACGAAGTTTCAAGCGAGCTGTCTTGTGAAACGGATGGAAGAAGATTGGTGGACAAAAGGGTATCGCAGTCCGCGGATTGTTGAGATTTTCCGGGTAAAAGATGGACGATATGGAGTTCGGTATATGTGGTAATACAGATGAGCTATTCTATACAGCGAATGGCTTGTCCATGTTGTACCAGAGATAGGAGGTAGTATCAGCATGAGTGTGCTGCGTCAGCTAATTCAAGTAGAGACATATGAAGGGGAGATGGGTATTGCCAAGCTTGCCTTATATGAAAGGGACAAAGAGTATAAGCTGGTGCGCTATCACGTGAGCGTGGAGGGAGAAGAGGAGAACTTCCTTCTTTATAGCGGCACGGATATACAAGTAGGATTCGAAAAGTTTACGGGCGAGAGACGCTTGCTCCGCTTTAGTGGATATACTCCGCTTTATCCAGGGGAAGCAAGCCGGACTCAGACGGAATGGAATCAAGATATGTTAGCCTTATCACAAGACTATTATAGTCCCGATGCCCTGGGTCTGCTTAAAGAATGGCGGAGAAAGAAGGCTGAAGAGCAGCATACAGCACCGTATATGGTACTTGAAGATAAGGTGCTTCTGCTGCTTGCCACCTTTATTCCCCGAACAAAGGAAATGTTTTTGAGTTTGCCGCATTGCGGTGAAAAAAGATGGGAGCAGTATGGTCCAGAGTTACTTGCACTGCTAGAAGGGCAGACGGCATCGTTTCATATTCCACAGGCTGTCGCAGAGAGTGCCAAGCCTAGTCGCAGTCAGAAGCAAGAGCGGCAGGTTCTCTTGCTGACACGCATACAGGAAGGGGTACCGGAATTGGATACGTTGGCTAAGGAGCTTGATGTATCTCCCAATACGGTAATCGGTTACTTAGAGCAACTTATTGAAGACGGATATGATATTGGTGCATATGTGTATTCTCTCACCGAATCGGTACCGTATGAGGCGATTATGGCTGCGGTAGAGAAGATAGGAGCAGAGAAGCTAAAGCCGATCTATCTTGAGCTGAACGGCGATGTTCCGCCATATGAAGCTGCGATTTCTTATCAGCAGATTCGGCTTGCGCTTGTAAGAAGGAAACTGGAGCATAGTTCGCCTGCCTAATTTACATACGTTCATTTACCGGATAGCCTTCACGCAGCAACCGATTGGTAATGGCGTGAATATGCGCTCGATCATTTGTTTCGAGTTCTAGTTCGATTTCTGTCTGTCCGGGTACGATGCGCGGGCTGATACGACGATGATGGATGGATATAACATTGGCTTTTTCTTCAGCCAGCAACGCAAGTAGGTGGTTTAGGCTGCCGGGTCTGTCGTGGACGGTTGTTGCGATGCGGATATAGCGGCCGGACTCGATAAGGCCATGCTCGATGATGCGAGACATGAACGTTACATCGACATTGCCGCCGCTTAGGATGACAGCGACCTTTTTACCGGCAAGCGGCAGGCGTCCGTAGAGAAGCGGTGCAAGGGCGATGGCGCCTGCCCCTTCTACCAAAAGCTTGCTTCGTTCCAAGAGATAGAGCATGCTGCGTGAAATCTCAATATCCTCTATCAGAACGATGTCGTCTACATAGCGTTCCACCAGACTATAGGTAAGGGCGCCTGGCTGCTTGACGGCAATACCGTCGGCAATTGTACCGGTGCTGGTTGTGAGCGTGGGCTGTCCGCTGGCAAGCGACGTACTCATGCTGGGACAGGCAGCCGCTTCCACACCGTATACTTTTACGTGTGGTGCCAGCGTTTTGACTGCTGTGGCAATGCCCGCAATTAATCCGCCCCCTCCAATAGGACAGAGGATGGCTTCAACATCCGGGAGCTGCTCGAGTATTTCGAGTCCGATTGTTCCCTGTCCCTCAATCACATGTGGATCATCGAACGGATGCAGGAGAATGGCGTTCGTTTTTTTTTGTATAGCCCATGCGTGAGCAAGCGCCTCATCGAAGGAATCTCCGTGAAGAAGTACCTGTGCGCCGTATTTTTGTGTCGCTTGAATTTTGCTGAGCGGCGCTCCCTCTGGCATGATGATTGTACTTGCCATGCCCGCCTGCGTGCTGCTGAATGCCACCCCCTGCGCGTGATTTCCAGCCGATGCGGCTACAATACCCCGCGCCTTGTCCTGCGGCTGTAGAGCCGCAATTTTATTGTAAGCCCCACGCACCTTGAATGAACCGGTCTTCTGCAGATTCTCAAGCTTCAAATGGACATGGGAGCGGGCGATTTCGCTGAAGGTGGTGGAGTAATCAAGCGGAGTATGGTGAATGATGGGTGCGATGATTTTTCTTGCCTGCTGTATGCCTGCGATTGTAACCATACGAACCCCCTTCTCGTATAAATGTACTTTATTATAATGCGATTGTAGTGAAAAACGTCCGTCCATGATTTATTTGTTTAAAAAATGGGAAAAGGATGCATTGGAGTGCAGAAGAGATTGCCGTATGTTTTATTTCTCTGTTTATTTTTGGCATAATGGAGGAGAAGAGAGGGAATATACATCAGGAAGACCACATTCACGAAAGGGGATATGGAACGGAATGAGCAACAATACACTTGAACAACGCGCAATTAATACCATCCGCATTCTTTCAATTGAGGCGATCGAGAAGGCGAATTCGGGACATCCGGGACTTCCGATGGGAGCTGCTCCGATGGCGTACGCGCTGTGGACAAAATTCATGAACCATAATCCGGCAAATCCAGCTTGGGTGAATCGTGACCGTTTCGTTCTGTCGGCGGGACATGGTTCGATGCTCTTGTACAGTCTGCTTAACCTGACGGGATATGATGTGTCGCTTGATGATTTACAGAGTTTCCGTCAATGGGGCAGCCGGACACCGGGTCATCCGGAATACGGACATACACCGGGAGTGGAGGCGACAACAGGGCCGCTTGGTCAAGGCATCGGCATGGCGGTTGGTATGGCGATGGCCGAACGCCACCTGGCAGCCACATATAATCGCGAGGGCCATGATATTGTTGATCATTATACGTATGCGTTATGCGGGGACGGAGATCTGATGGAGGGTGTGGCAGCAGAAGCCATCTCTCTTGCCGGTCATCTGCAGCTTGGCCGTCTGATTGTTCTATACGATTCCAATGATATTAGTCTTGATGGTGAACTTGCCCATTCGTTCTCCGAAAATGTAGGAAAGCGTTTTGAATCATATGGCTGGCACGTGCTGCGTGTGGAAGAAGGCAATGATGTGGAAGCCATCTCGCAGGCCATTGTCGAAGCCCAGAAAGAAATAGAACGACCGACTCTTATTGAAGTGCGGACGACCATTGGTTTTGGCAGTCCGAACAAAGGCGGCAAGTCGGCGGCGCACGGTGCTCCGCTCGGCCTTGATGAGGTAAAGCTGGTGCGTGAAGCGTACGGTTGGGAACATGAATCATTTGAGTTCCCAGAGGACGTACGTGAGCACTTTATCGAAGTGAAGACAAAGGGTCAGCAGGCAGAGAAGGCCTGGCAGGAGCGTTTTCATGCCTACAAAAAGGATTATCCAAAGCTTGCTGAACAATTTGAGCAGGCGATGCGCGGTGAGCTGCCCGCCGAGTGGGAAGCGGCACTTCCATCCTTTACACCTGCTGATGGCAAAATTGCAACGCGCGAGGCATCAGGCAAAGCGATCAATGCCATTGCGAATGCGGTTCCATTTTTTTTAGGCGGATCTGCCGACCTGGCCTCGTCCAACAAAACAGCCATTAAAGAGGAAAAACACTTTAGGAAGGGGCAGTATGAAGGCCGCAATATCTGGTTCGGAGTGCGTGAGCATGCGATGGCAGCCGCATTAAACGGCATGGCGCTGCATGGCGGCGTAAAAGTATACGGCGGTACGTTTCTTGTGTTTGCTGATTATTTACGGCCGTCGCTGCGCTTATCTGCACTGATGGATATACCAGTGATATATGTCTTCACGCATGATAGCATCGCGGTTGGAGAAGATGGTCCGACGCATGAGCCGATTGAACACATACCGTCTTTGCGCGTCATTCCGAATATGACTGTGCTGCGTCCTGCTGATGCAAACGAAACCGTTGCTGCATACAAGCTTGCGGTAAGCCACAGTAAGGGTCCGGTGGCGATGATTCTCTCCCGTCAGGGGCTTCCGGTATTAGAAGGTACGAGGGAGAGAGCGATGGAGGCTATTGCACGCGGTGCGTATGTCCTCTCTGATACGGATGGTACGCCCGATGTGATCTTGATTGCGTCCGGCTCTGAGGTAAGTCTTGCGGTGGAGGCGAAGCAAAAACTAGAAGAAAAAGGGCGTCAGGTTCGCTTGGTTAGCATGCCAAGCATGGAGCTCTTTGAGCAGCAGCCGCAGGCATATAAAGACGAAGTGCTGCCACCTAATGTAAAAGCGCGGGTAGCGATCGAGATGGCTTATCCGCTCGGCTGGGAACGCTATGTCGGAGATATGGGCCTCGTGCTTGGCATTAATACGTTCGGTGCCTCTGCACCGGGTGAGAAGATTATGGAAGAATATGGATTTACCGCAGATAATATCGTTACACTGGCAGAACGTGTAATAAAACAATAGTCCTGCTTTTGGCACCTTTCTCAATAGTGGGAGGGGTGCCGTTTTGTTATATACAAGTGAAGATTACGTAATTTTGCTTTACATTCCGAAACGGGGTGTGATATTTTAGCGAGGTAAAAGACAAGCCGTGCTGTTTGTGTAATAGTATAAGGGGGAGACGAAACGGTGGAACAGCTGCTTACTATTTTCACGATTAACATTGTATATGTGTCTTTTTTCACGGTTCGCATGATTATGGTGATGAAAGGCCAGAAGCTGCTCGCTTCATTGCTCAGTACGGTAGAGATTTTTGTATATTTAATGGGCCTCTCGCTCGTGTTGGATAACCTGGATAATCCGCTGAATCTGGCTTCTTATTGTATCGGCTGGGGAACCGGCGTATATGTAGGCAGCAAAATTGAAGAGAAGTTGGCGCTTGGTTATGTAACCGTGCAGATCGTGCTTGATTCTGCACAGACAGATATCAGCCGGGTACTGCGCGAGAAAGGGTATGGTGTAACCAGCTGGGAGGCAAACGGTAAGGACGGACAGCGTGTTGTCATGCATGTGCTGGCTAAGCGGAGAAATGAGAGAAAGCTGTATGATGCCATTAAGGATTTGGCACCTAAAGCGTTCGTCATCTCCTATGAACCCAAATTTTTTCATGGTGGTTTCTGGACAAAACGCATTACTAAATAAATGTACAATGAGCAGACACAGCCGGGATTCTCTTTTAATAAGAGACCCGGCTTTTATCATGATAGGCCGTTGTTCCATGAAGAAATCAAGTATAAAATAGGGAAGAAACGTATTCGTAGGATGATGAATTTAACACGATACAAGGAGTCGACAACGTGAAAGTTATTATTGCGGAGAAACCGGATCAGGCGACGAAACTGGCCGCTCCATTTACATCTAAAAAGCATCAGGGGTATATCGAAGTGCAACCTAACGACATATTTACGGACGGCGCCCTCTTCACATGGGCAGTGGGGCATATTTGTGAGCTTGTAGCGCCAGAAGAATATGATCCGGCATGGAAGAGATGGAATCTCGCGGCACTTCCGATGATTCCCGATCAGTTTAAATATAAAGTAATGAAAGCGAAAGCACAGCAATTCCAGATCATCAAGAAGCTGCTTGCGCGACCGGACGTCCATGAAATCATTCATGCGGGCGATGCCGGGCGGGAAGGTGAGCTGATTGTTCGGGTGATCGTGCAGCAGACCAGAGTAAAGAAGCCGATGAAGCGTCTGTGGATTTCCTCCCTGACAGAGAAAGCAGTACGCCAGGGATTCATGCAGCTGCGCGATGAGGCGGATACCCGCGATTTATACTATGAAGCGTACAGCCGGGCCTGTGCCGATTGGGTGGTCGGTATGAACGCCTCCCGTGTATATTCGCTGCTGATGAAGGAGAGAGGCATCCACGACGTGTTCTCAGCCGGGCGTGTACAGACCCCGACACTCGCGCTGGTGGTAAAGCGAGAACAAGAAATCCGTAATTTTACCTCAGAGCCGTTCTGGGAGGTATTCGCCCGTTTTGATATAGAAGGCAAAATCTATGATGGACGTTGGGAGAAGGAAGGGGAATCAAGGCTTAGCGACCCGAAGATGGCGGAAGCGATTGCGGCTTTCTGCAAGGGAAAGCCTGCGGCCGTGAAAGAAGCACAGACAGAGCGAAAAGAGTTTCAACCGCCGTATTTGTTTAATTTGTCCGGCCTGCAGGCGACCGCCAACAAGGCATATAAATTTCCACCGAAAAAAACGCTCGATGTAGCCCAGCAGCTGTACGTCAAAGGCTACATCTCCTATCCGCGCTCGGATTCAAGCTTTGTTACCGAAGGAGAGGCACAGACCTTTCCAGAGATTTTGGATAAGCTGAGCCGCAAGCCAGACTATGCGTCTTATTTTCCGCTGCCGGTTGCTTCCCTGCTGTCGAACAAACGCTATGTCAACGCAAAAAAGGTAACCGATCACTATGCGATCATTCCAACGGAACAAGTACCTGCGTTAGAGAAGCTGGGAGAAGATGAACGAAAAGTGTATGACTTGATCGTACGCCGTCTTATCGCCGCGCATTATGAATCGGCGATTTTTGATTATACTACCGTGCACACGCTTGTGGATGAACGGGCGGACTTCGTCTCCAAAGGCAAGCAGCAGATTCGCGAAGGGTGGCGTGTCGTACTGTTCGGTGAAGGAGCGGAAGAAGAGGATGAGCCTCTTTTGCCCTCTCTTCTGGAGGGAGAGCGTGGAGTGGTGAAGCGTGCTGCAGTAAAGGAAGGAAAAACGCAGCCGCCGAAGCGCTATACAGAAGGACAGTTGATCACACTGATGAAAACTGCCGGCAAGCATCTTGAAGACCAGGAACTGGAGAAGGTGCTCGCAAAGGCGGAGGGACTTGGCACGGAGGCGACACGGGCCGGCATTATTACCATGCTTAAGGACCGGCGCTACATTGAGGTGAAGAAAAATCAAGTATCCGCTACATCCAAAGGGATGCTCTTAATCGAAGCGATCGGTGATAAAATCCTTGCTTCCCCGGAGATGACGGCACGCTGGGAGCAGCGGTTAAGCGAGATCGGACAGGGCAAGGCGTCAGCGGGGGAGTTCATGGAGCAGGCAAAAAGGCTTGCTGCCAAAATCATTGAAGATGCGGTGGAGCAATCCAAAAGCTGGACATTTGAACATATTGATATTGATGAAGTGAAGGCCAGCGCGGACAGCCGCAGGGGAAAAAGAAAAGCACCTGCCATCGTCGGTGCCTGCAAGCTGTGCGGAGGTGAAGTGGTGGACAAAGGCACCTTTTACGGCTGTTCTACTTATGCGAAAACAAAATGCAGCTTTACTTTCTCGAAAAAAATTCTCGGAAAAACCATTTCACAGGCGAATGCTAAAAAGCTATTGAACAGTGGGACGACCGATATAATCAAAGGTTTCAAAAAGGGAGACAAGACGTTTGATGCTCAACTGACATTGGATGAAAAAAGCGGGAAACTCACATTTTCTTTTCCTGCTTCCCCTTTGTATAATGATAGGAAAATACAAGGTGAATCTAAATGAGAAGAGAGGGATGAGTATGCCAGGAGCGCCGAAGCAGCCAATCGTAATCATAGGCGGTGGAATGAGTGGGATGATGGCGGCCCGCACGTTGATGGAAGCCGGAGAGGATCAGGTTATTGTGTTGGACAAAGGGCGCAGCGGGGGCGGCCGATTGGCAACCCGACAGATTGCGGATGCAACATTTGATCATGGCGCTCAGTACTTTACGGTGCGAACGCAGGAGTTCGCAGAGCACGTTGCCGCATGGAAAGCAGAAGGGTGGGTGAGTGAGTGGTTCGGCTCTCCCCATGTACGCTATCGGGCGGAAGGCGGCATGAATCGTCTGATGCGACACCTTGCAGAGCCGCTTGATATTTGTGTGCGCGTACGGGTAACAAGCATTGAGCCGGAGGCCGGTGGGTGGCTGCTGCATTGGGTGTCAGAAGAGAATGAATACGTACCGCAGACATATGACGAAGTGCTTCCAGAGGAAGTATATGATCCGGGTAATAAAGCAAACATCCGCGCCCGCGCTATTATCGTGACGGCCCCGCCGCCTCAGGCACTGTACTTGTTAAAGCAGGGCGGATGCCAGGTAGGAGAAGAGGTGGCCCAACAGCTCGCGCAGGTACGCTATCTTCCATGTCTAGCCGCTCTGCTTACACTTGACGGTCCATCTGCGATAAAGGCACCGGGGTATGCGCGAGCCAACGATCCAAGCGATGCCATTCAGTTGGTAGTGGACAACTATCAGAAAGGCGTCTCTTGTGAACCGGCCCTTACTGTATATGCATGCGGTCGGTGGTCACGTACTCATTTTGATGAGCCTGATGAGAAGATTCTGGCGCAATTGATTCAAGAAGCACAAATGTTTCGTGGGTCATCTCAAATTATCGGCGCCCAGTTAAAACGGTGGCGCTTCTCGCTGGCGGAAACAACCTATCCGGGACGATTTGCGGATCTAGGCCTTCCATCCCCGGCTATCATAGCGGGAGATTCGTTCATTGATCCGCAGGATGCGGGACAGCATGCTCGGATAGAAAGCGCTGCACTATCGGGTATTGCCGCTGCAAAGAGGTTGTTGGAAGCGCTGTAAGTATACTAAGTTTTCCTTAGACTGCATACCTACTAATATAGACATTTTTTGCAAATTTTAATAAAATAATGTGTGACTATAGAACTAATGGTAGTTAATGAGATTTGCAAATAGAAATATAGAGGTGGGGGAAGCCCATGCAGAACAAAATGACAGCTTCGCCACAATACACAGAGCAGGACTATAGAAATCTATTAGAGATTCTGCATAACGTAGTGTATAAAGTGCGTCGTGAACCAGACACGGAAGCAAGATTTGTTTACACGATGTTTGGCGGCAAGGTAGCAAAAGTGCAAGGGCTGACAACCGAAGTAGTATGGGGGCGCACACCGCAGGAGTTATTTACACCGCAGATGGCGTCTTATTTGCAGCAGCAGTATGAGAAGGCTTGGGCGGATCAGAGTGTGATCCATGAATGGTCCTGCGGAGACGAGATGCATTATGTTACGCTGATGCAGACGAAGGATGAAGCGGGCGAGAAAGAGCTGATTGGCTGCTCATTCGATCTTGGATTATGCCGTCAGGCGCAGCGGATGGTCGAGCATATGAAGAAGTATGATACGCTAACCGGACTGCCGAATCAGCTTGCATTTGATGAATATTTTACCCAGGCGGTCCGGGATGGAGAGAAAAGCGGGCAGACATTTACGTTGATGATCTTTGATATTGATAAATTCAAGATGCTGAATGCTGCCATTGGACGTACGACAAGTGATGAAGTGCTTGCCCATGTAGCGGAGAAGCTGTCGCGAATTTTTGATGAGCGGGCCACGCTTGCGCGGATGAGCAAGGATAACTTTGCTGTGCTGTGGAGAAATACCACCCGCGAGGAAGCGCGAGTAAAGGCGAATGAAATTATCGCATTGCTTACGACACCGATCCAAACGTGCACGACAGATATCCATGTAACGGCAAGTATTGGACTTAGCTTCTATCCAGAGGATGGCAATGACCCCGAAGAGCTTCTAAAGAAGGCGGAGATGGCGATGTATCGTGCCAAAGAGGTTGGCGGCAACTGCCATTGCTTCTATTCAGAGGATCTTCTGCGCATCGGAGAGCAATGGGTGCTGCGCAGTGAGCTGCGTAATGCGGTACAGCGCGATGAACTGTTTTTGCATTATCAGCCGCGTTATGCGGCCTGCGGTACGAAGCTGGTTGGTATGGAAGCGCTTGTTCGCTGGCTTCATCCTGATAAGGGAGTGTTGTTTCCGGGAACATTTATTGATGCTGCGGAGAAGACGGGGCTTATTCTCGACGTCGATCGCTGGGTATTGGAGAAGGCATGCACACAGATGAAACAGTGGAAGGAAACGGGGCAGGTGGAAGCTTCCGTTTCGGTGAATCTCTCTTGCCTGCATTTTAAGGAACCGGGTTGCGTTGAGATGATTATGGATATATTGCGCAAGACGGGGCTTGAGCCGGAGTGCCTTGAGGTAGAGTTGACCGAGAGTATTTTTGTTGAGGATGCAGACATTGTGCTTGAGGTGATGTGGCAGTTGAAGAGCTTAGGCGTTCGCATTGCCATTGATGATTTTGGCACAGGCTACTCCGCTCTGCATTATCTTAATAAATTCCCATTCGATACGTTAAAGATTGATCGCTCTTTCCTTGAGAATGTGACGGTATCTGAAGTCGATGAGATCATTCTTCTCACAGTTATCGAGATGGCGCAGAAGCTTCAGTTGAAGGTTGTGGCTGAAGGTGTAGAGACCGAAGAGCAGCTTCGGTACTTGTGCGCTCATGCCTGCGATGAAGTGCAGGGGTATTTGTTGAGTCGTCCCATTCCAGAAGATGCAATGGAAAAACTATTGTTTTCCGCATACAATTGATTCATTTCTTCCCTCTAATCAGGTATGATGAAGAAGATACGCCTCTTTCGTATTAACTTCGATCTTGAGTAGGGGGATTTGTTTTTTTTATGAGTCTGTTAACTGTGGAAGGGTTAAGCCATACATTTGGCGACCGTACGTTATTTAAAGATGTATCGTTCCGCCTGCTGCCGGGTGAACATGTCGGTTTGGTCGGCGCAAATGGCGTAGGTAAATCAACGTTAATGAATTTGTTAACTGGACAGCTTGTACGTGATACCGGCAAGGTGGAGTGGACGCCGCGCGTTCGTTACGGCTATCTTGATCAGCATACTGTGCTAACGCCGGGCAAAACAATTCGTGACGTGCTAAAAGACGCATTCCTGCCGCTTTTTGAGCTGGAAAAAGAATTGATGACCATCTCTGAAAAAATGGCGGAGGCCACGCCGGAGGAGCTTGAGAAGCTGCTCGAAGAGATGGGAGATATCCAGGAACAGCTTGATGCGAGCGGCTTTTATTTGATTGATGTGAAAGTAGAAGAAATGGCCAATGGCTTAGGTCTCAGTGCAATCGGTCTGGATCGTGACGTGGCATCTCTCTCCGGCGGCCAGCGGACGAAGGTGCTGCTTGCTAAGCTGCTGCTGGAGAAGCCGACCGTTCTGCTGCTCGATGAGCCGACAAACTATCTAGACGTGGAGCATATCAATTGGCTGAAGACGTATCTGAAAGAGTATCCGTTCGCCTTCATTCTGATCTCTCATGATACGGAATTCATGAATGATGTGGTACGTGTTATCTACCATCTTGAATTCTCAAAGCTGACCCGCTACAGCGCTACGTATGAGAAGTTTCTAGAGATGGCGGATATGAATAAGAAGCAGCATATCAGCGCGTACGAACGCCAGCAGGAGCACATTAAGAAGACGGAAGATTTTATTCAGCGCAACAAAGCGCGCTACTCGACCAGCGGCCGGGCCAAAAGCCGACAAAAGCAACTGGATCGGATGGATCGCATCGACCGTCCGGAAAATGCGCCGAAGCCGACCTTCATCTTCAAGGAATCGCGGGCAAGCGGCAAGACGGTATTTGAGGCCAACGATCTGGTGATCGGCTACGACCGTCCGCTGCTGCCGCAGATGAACGTTACGGTGGAGCGCGGGGAGAAAATCGCGATCGTGGGCTGCAACGGCGTAGGTAAATCTACACTGCTCAAGACGATCCTTGGCAAAGTAAAGCCGTATGCGGGATCTGTGTATCAGGGCGACTTTTTATACCCGTCCTATTTTGAACAGGAAGTAAAGGCGGGGGGCGTTACGGCGCTTGATGACGTATGGAACGAGTTTCCAAGCATGAACCAGCATGATGTACGGGGCGCGTTGGCACGCTGTGGGCTGAAGAATGAGCACATTAACCGCCCGCTCAATATGCTGAGCGGAGGAGAGCAAGCGAAGGTGCGCCTGTGCAAGCTGTTGATGAATGAGAGCAATTGGCTTTTGTTTGATGAGCCGACCAATCACTTGGATGTTGTGGCAAAAGACGAGCTGAAGCGGGCGCTCAAAGAGTATAAAGGCACGATTCTTCTCGTCTGTCATGAACCGGAATTCTATGAGGATTGGGTAACTCGTGTATGGGATGTCGAGGAGTGGGCGACAAAAGTAAACGCATAATGACGATGACGGTTGTCTTTAAGGGAGGGGCGGTCCATAGGGCTTGTCTCTCTCTTCTTGCATTGTAGGAGGAAAAAGGGGAAAATGAAGGAAATTACTGCGGGCAGGGAGTGGCGGAATTGAAAGAACAGCAAGAACGATGTGTGGCCTGTGGTATGCTGGTTACAGAATGTGTCTATGCCGTCTATGCCGGCAAGTCAACCGGGAAAAAAGGCGAAGATGAAGATGTGGCTGGATTCCTGTGTGAGCCATGCGGCCGCAAGCATAAAATGAAACCAATACGACCTAAAAATCCGTTCGCCAAGCTTGCAGGCCTTACATTGGAAGAGAAGGCGGATTGAACAAAGACGTAGAAAAGGGGTGAGTGGTTGTTGCGAAAATGGATCGAAGAAGAAGGGAAGCGCTGGGTAGAGAAGGGCATTATCACTGAGGAACAAAAGGAACAGATTGCCGCGCTGTACCCATATAAAAAGAGTGCGGGGGAGCGTCTGCCTATCTTTGCCGCCATTTTGGTTGGCGCAGGGATTTTGACGTTTGTCGCGTCGAACTGGTCGGCGATTCCCCAACTGCTGCGTCTCTGCATTATTCTTGCGGCGTTGGGTGGATTTTATGTGGCGGGCTACCGGACCGAGCAGAGAGGATCACGCTCCCTCGGAGTCTCGCTGCTCTCTCTTGGTGTTATTACATTTGGGGCAGGTATTTTTTTGACCGGACAAATGTTTCATCTGGTCGCATACGACGCGCGCGCGTTCATTATCTGGTCGCTGCCTGCGGTGATCCTGGCTTTGCTGTATCGGGGTCATCTGCTGTATTTTCTTACCCTGTTTATTTTGCATGCGGGTCAGTTGTATAGCACGGTGTCCTTTGGGCAGTTCAGCTGGCTGCTGTTGATTATTCTGGTGGTGGGCGCAGGTGCATATGCGCTGCGCAGCAGGGAGCGTACGATTGTGGCGGTATGGACGCCCAGCGTGCTGCTTCATGTCCTCCTGTATTTGATTTCGGCAGAGCATGCGCTCGGCTGGTTCCTGCTTGTGGCCGCGGTGCTGTATGCAGGCTTGGATTTCCTACCGGATCGCCATGTGCGGATCGCCGGACAGTTGGGAACGCTGACGTCGTCCTTTTTCCTTGCCGTATTTTTTATCTTTTTCCTCGGAGAGATGGACAATGAACCTGTGCCGTCTGTGCCGCTGTTTTTCGTCCTGTTCATTGGCTCTGCGGCGCTTTCGCTGCTGGGCAAGCGCAGGCATGGCGAGACGGTCTCCATGTATGAATGGGTGATCTTTCTGCCCTTCTTCTACTGGCCGGGAATTGGGGATGTGCTGTATTTACTGGCGCTGTTTGTGCTCTCAGGCTATCTGTTGTGGTCAGGCTATCGGGAAGAGTGGAGCGGCAAGGTTACGATGGGAACGCTGCTGTTTTTATTGAGCACATTTATCGGCTATATTCAAGTGGCATGGTCCTTCCTGCCGAAATCGCTATTTTTCCTCGTGGGAGGCTTGCTTTTATTCGCGTTGAATGCGTTTTTGCAGAGACAGCGGCGCAGGCTGCTTGCAGATGAGGAGAAGGGAGGTGGCCGGCTGTGAAGCAGAGAAAATCGCTGGCATTTGGAGTGCTTCTAGTGCTGCAGATCCTGTTTCTGACAGGAATGGCCGCCTCATACTATGCTGTGGATTCATTCGGCACCGAGGTTCGGCTAAAAACTGCTCCGGTCGATCCTAGGGATTTGTTTTATGGTGACTATGTTCAGCTTTCCTATGAGATCAGTGAGCTGCCCTGGTCCATGTGGAAAGGGACAGAAAAACCGGCGGGCGGGCAGACTGTATACGTAGTGGTGCACCGGGAAGGTGAGCATGATACGGCGGTCGGTGTATATCCGGATAAACCGGACACTCAAGCAGGCGAAACCGTGCTTCCGGCACGCGTTCAGCGCTGGGGCAGCGAAGAGCAATTGAATCTTGTCTATGGATTTGAACGCTACTACGTTGAAGAAAATACCGGCAAAGAGCTAGAAGAAAAACGGGAACAGGCCACAGTGACGGTAAAGGTTGCCCCGTGGGGACAGCCAAAAGTGACCGGTCTGACATTTGCGGGAGAAAAACGATAAGAAGCGGATGCGCTCGCTTCGTTTCTATGGTATACTAAGAAAAAATGCGCGGCAATGAAGCCTCTGTCTATTAGACAGGGGCTTTTTGCGTACATAACGAGGAGGAAGATGGCACGATGGAGGAGAAAAAGCGCTTCATTCAAGAATTTGTACCGGGCAAGCAGATTACGTTAAGTCATTTAATTGCCAATCCGGACCCTGATATGTTTGAGAAATTGGGAATTCCTCAGGCGGGTGCGATCGGTATTCTAACATTAACCCCGAGTGAGACGGTGATTATTGCAGGTGATCTTGCCACGAAGGCCGCACATGTAAGTCTTGGATTTCTTGATCGATTCACTGGAAGTCTAGTATTGGTTGGCAGCGTCTCTGAAGTGGAGACGGCGATGCAGCATATTAATGACTTTCTTGAACACAAGCTGGGTTATACGCCTGCAAGAATTACGAAATCATAGCGGAAGGAGATAAGAGATGCCAAAGCAACACCGCGCCATGCTGATTGGAGCCATCGGGGCAGGGAAGTCAACGCTGACGAATGCACTGCTTGGGCGCAAACAGCCTGCTGTAAAGACACAGGCGCTCAGCTATCAGGATTGGATTGTGGATACACCAGGTGAGTATACAGAAAATCCAATGTTCTATAAGAATCTGATGGCTACAGCGCTCGAAGTCACTCATATACTATTTATTCAGGATGCAACCAATTCAAAGCCGGTCTTTCCTCCGGGATTCGCTACGGGCATACCGAAGCTTGCAATCGGGGTTGTTACCAAGGTGGATGCACCGGGGGCTGACGGAGCCCGTGCCGCTGTGCAGCTGCGCCAAGCAATGCCAACCGGACCGATTCTCCTGGTATCTGCTTATACAGGTGAAGGACTAGAGCACATTCGCTCGCTGGTAGAGTGCGCCAATTACTTACAGATGAAAGAGTATTGCTTGAATTCCAAATCAATAAATATTTCCGATATGTAACCCTTTACATTAATAATAATCTCTAGTATGATAATGGTAGTAAATGAATAGGAAACAGGCAAAGGCGCCTATCAACAGGGAGAAAGTGTGCATGTTGAAGGAGCCTTTTTTGTTCAAAAAGGGGTCTTTCATATGACGAGTGCACTCGATACGCAGCATATACAGCAGTTATGCGAGCAGTATACTTCTCTTACGGAAGAAGAGATTCGCATAATTATACGTAAAAGCGAGGCGCTGCAGATGATTGCGGACGTGTCGCAGGCAAATGTATTCATCGATTGTCCAATGAAGAATGAGAATGCCGTCATCGTTGTCGCTGAAGCGGTGCCTGCGACGACACACTCCTTATATCAAGAAAGTGTTGTAGGCAAGGAGGTGTTCGCATCATACGAACCGGCCGTGTTCCGCACGTACCGCACCGGAAAGCCAGCTCTGATGAATCGGGCGCTTACCCAGGAAGGACAGCATGTTAAACAGAATGTCGTGCCTATAAAAAACGATAACCAGCAGACGATTGGCATGCTAATCCTTGAGCAGGATATCACCTTGCAGGTTAAGCATGAGAAAGAATTGGCTCTTCTATCAGAAACGACGCAGGATTTCAGCCGCACTTTCTGGGATTTGATCGCAAAGGAGCAGTCCATTCCCGATGTGATTGAAGAAGCGCTACTGCTTCTGAATGAAGAGGGCATGCTTTTGTATGCGAACAATTCGGCAATCGGTTTGTTTGAATCGTATAGTGAGAGAACGCGCGAAAACTATCTGCATGTCGATATTGGAACGATTTTGCCGTTCATGGAGAAGGGCGATTACCTGCATGATGGGGTGATTCAGCGCGAAGTTCATACACAAAAGGCGGTATACATTCTGCGCAGCATCTGTCTTCAGCAAAAAGAGAAAAAACGGCGCCTGCTCGTATATTTGCAAGATATTACTGATTTAAGGGACAAGGAGCGCCAGCTAATGGTCAAATCAGCGGTCATCCAGGAGATTCACCACAGGGTCAAAAACAATTTACAAACAGTTGCGGGTCTTCTGCGTTTGCAGATGAGACGGGGGGTGCCTGATGAGGCAAAGGGGCTGTATCAGGAGTGTCTAAACCGAATCGTGAGCATCGCTACTGTGCATGAAGTGCTCTCATATAACGGGATTGAGAGAGTAGCTATGCATCAGGTAATTGAGAAGATTTCGCGCATGTTGGTCTATAATATGACATCTGAAGAATGCCGTGTAGACGTACTGATGGATATTGAAGAGATTGCGCTGCAATCGAAGCAGGCGGTATCACTTGCCTTAATTCTGACAGAATTAGTGCAGAATTGCTTAAAGCACGGATTTACCGACCGGACAAGCGGGAGAGTATGGATCGAGTTTAAGGTGGAGGGCGAGAATATCCGGCTGCGTGTAGATGACGACGGCAAAGGATTTGAAGCACAGTCTGCCACTGACCAACTGGGGCTTGAGATTGTCCGGAACTTAACACATTTTGATTTGGAAGGGACATTTGAGATTATGCAGAACGCTGAAGGCGGCACGCGGGCAAGCGTAACGTTTCCGGCAGAACAGGGGGAATGACACGGTGAGCAAAGGCCGGATTATGGTCGTTGATGATGAATCGATCCTGCGTATGGACATTAAAGAAATGCTGCAGGAAGCCGGGTATGAGGTTGTCGCCGAAGCTAATAACGGAGAAGCTGCGATTGAGTTATCCGCCCGGCATGTTCCCGACCTGATTGTTATGGATGTAAAAATGCCTAAAATGAACGGAATGAAGGCGGCCCGGATTATCAATCGCTCGTTTGAGATTCCTACGCTTCTTTTGACCGCTTATACGGAGGATGAATTGATTACAGAAGCCAAAGAAGCGCACATTTTTGGCTATTTGGTCAAGCCGATTACGGAAAGAGACCTTATTCCCGCAGTCGAAGTGGCGATTGGCCAAGCCCAGCGTGTGCAATCGCTTATGGGCAGCATCAAAGAAATGGAGCGGAAAATAGAGGTGCGCAAACAGGTAGAACGGGCCAAAGGTGTGCTGATGGACGTCTATCAGCTCAGCGAAGAACGCGCTTATCAGACGATGCGTACGTATTGCATGAATACGCGCAAAACGATGGGGGAAGTGGCTGAGCATATTCTAACAAATCGTACGCTTGATGTACGATCGGTACTATAAAATGATGAAGGAAGTAAAAAAGCATATCACAGGCAAAGGCGCCTTATGTAATAAGCGGAAGCGGGCTTATTATATAAGGCGTCTTTTTGTATAAAAATCTCGTAGGAAGGAGGGGCCTAATGCGCCAGCTACATCGGGAAACAGAGCAAATCATCAGTGCAGGCATCGATATTGGCACAAGCACAACGAAGCTTGTCATTAGTCGTTTTTCTTTAATGAATACGGCAGGAGCGAGCCATGTACCGCGCATCGAGATTGTCGATACAGAGATCATCTACAAAAGTCCGATTCATCGCACGCCGCTTGCTACGGGAGATGATATCGATATTGCAGCCGTCTTCGCTTTAGTACGCAAGGAGTATGCACAGGCGGGCATTCATGAACACGAGATTGAGACGGGTGCAGTTATCATCACAGGCGAGAGCGCAACGAAGCGCAATGCCGAGGAGATGGTGCGACGTCTCTCCGATGAGGCCGGTGAGTTTCTCGTAGCAACGGCAGGTCCTGATCTAGAAGGTATGATCGCTGCAAAAGGATCGGGCGCCTATGAACATTCAAAACGGAGCGGACGCACTGTCGCTAATATTGATATAGGCGGCGGTACAGCGAATATTGCTGTTTTTCAGGCCGGTGTGTTCAAAGGCACATGCACGCTCCACATCGGCGGCCGCTTGATTGAGTATGAGCAGGGGCGCATCCAAAAAATTTCAGCACCGATTCAGCAACTGCTTGCTAGGAAGGGATGGGAGCTTACGGTAGGCGATTTGGCCGCATCCCCTATCATAGGGCAGTTGGCAGAGGCGATGGCAGAGACGCTTGGCCGTATTCTAACTGGCCATGTTTCTTTAGATGACGAGGTGCTGCTCGTAGGTCATCCGCCGAATTGGAATGCGACAGTAGAAGACGTTATGTTCTCCGGCGGTGTAAGTGAATGCATCTATCATCTTGAGCCTGTGGAGAGCGGGGGGGAACAGCTCTTCTATGAGGATATGGGTGTGCAGTTGGCTGAGACGCTGCGCAATCATCCATCGCTTCAAGCGTGGAAATGGATGCGACCAGAAGAGACTGTCCGTGCAACGGTGCTTGGAGCAGGAACGCAGACGACGGAAATCAGCGGTGCGACGATTCAAGTAGCCAAAGAGGCGCTGCCGCTCAAAAATCTGCCTGTTCATCGGATTTCCTTTGATAAAGAGACGCATCATTTGCGTGAGAAAGTATTGCGGGGATTTGATTTGGCGGTGGAATTATATGATCCACACCATGAAGGACGGAATTTCGCCGTGTATCTGTCTGATATTCCGTATATTCGCTTTCGTGACATACAGGAGGTGGCAGCTTCCCTGCTTGAAGGGCTGCATCAGCGCCCAAATACTGCCGAGCCGCTTGTTGTTGTAACAGAGAGCGACATAGCCAAGGTGCTTGGCCAGTCTCTGCTGGCTATGCAGGCAGAGCGCAGGGTTTTATGTATTGATCAAGTACGGGTGGAGAATGGCGATTACCTTGACATCGGACGAATGCTGCACAGCGGCGTGGTGCCGGTGGTCGTCAAGACGCTCGCGTTTCATTCGTAAGAAAGGAAGGGGTAAGGATGAGGCTTACAACAATGCTGCAAGGACAAACTTATGAATTTGCGAACCTCAAAGAATTATTCGCCAAAGCCAATGAAGAAAAATCCGGAGACCGGCTTGCAGGCTTAGCGGCAGAAACAGTGCAGGAGCGCATTGCCGCTAAGCAGGTGCTTGCCGCAATTACGCTTGAAGATATAAGGAATCATCCGCTTCTTCCGCCGGAGGAAGACGAAGTGTCGCGTATCATTGACGAGCAGATCAACGATACGATTTATGCGGACGTTAAAGGTTGGACGGTTGCGAAGCTGCGTGAATACATTCTTGATGACCGTACAGGTGAGCGCGAGCTGAATCGGCTGAGCCGGGGAATAAGCAGTGAGATGATTGCGGCAGCAGCCAAGTTAATGTCTAATCTTGATCTGATTCATGCTGCCAGTAAGATCGAAGTAATTTCCCGCTGCAACATTGCAATCGGGCAGAGAGGGACGCTGGCATCAAGGCTGCAGCCGAATCACCCGACAGACAGTGTCGATGGAATGCTCGCATCTTTAAAGGAAGGCTTGTCCTATGGCGTAGGTGACGCGGTGATCGGCATTAATCCGGTGGATGATTCTATCGAAAGCGTTAAGCGGCTTTTGCATGCGACACATGAATTTATCGAGAACTGGAACATTCCGACACAAAACTGTGTGCTCGCCCATGTCACCACACAGATGAAGGCGGTGGAGAGAGGAGCGCCTGCTGCAATGATATTCCAAAGCATTGCCGGAACCGAAGCGGCAAACCGCTCCTTCGGTATTACCGCCTCCCTGCTCGATGAAGCCAAGCAGATGATTATGGAAAAAGGAACAAGCCGCGGTCCACAGCGCTTGTATTTTGAAACAGGGCAAGGTTCGGAGCTGTCCGCCGAAGCGCACCACGGCATTGATCAGATGACGCTTGAAGCCAGAAATTACGGATTTGCCAAGAGGTTTGATCCATATATTCTCAATACGGTTGTCGGCTTTATCGGACCGGAGTACTTGTATGACAGCAAGCAGGTCATCCGTGCGGGGTTGGAAGATCATTTTATGGGCAAGATGCATGGCATTCCGATGGGCGTTGATATTTGCTATACCAATCATATTCGTGCTGATCAGAACGATATTGAGGATCTCGGTGTACTGCTGACTGCAGCCGGCGTCAATTTTATTATTGCAACACCGATGGGAGATGATTGCATGCTGAACTACCAATCGATGAGCTATCACGATATTGCAACGCTGCGCCAGACGTTGAACAGGAAGCCGGCGCCAAAATTTGCCGCTTGGCTTGAGTATATGGGCATTACAGAAGACGGTAAGCTAACGGCTCGCGCAGGCGATCCGACAATTTTTGCTGAATAGGAGGGATGGATATGGATCAGCAGCTAATCGAAACTGTGACCCGCTTGGTAATGGAGAAGCTGAAAGCTGCAGAGGGCAAGGATGCACCGGCCTCCCCCACTTCATTGCAGACGATGGAGAAGAAACGTACCTTCGGCTCCGTAAAGATATGGAATCATGTGGAAAGCGAGCAGCAAGCAGCACCGCATACGCCACCCTCCAGGACCTCTCCGACCCCGAAAGCCGCGCCGACAAAGGTGTCAGAGACGGAAGCTTCAGGGGTTGAGAAACCAAAGAATACAGAGCAGCTACGAGAGCTGATGAAGCAGACGCCGGCACGTATCGGGATCGGTCGGGCTGGACTGCGGCCAAAAACGAATGCATGGCTCACCTTTCGCTATGATCATGCGGCCGCTGTTGATGCGGTGTATGGGACGGTAGCAGAAAATGTTCTAAAAGAGCTTGGCGTATTCACTGTCACGACCCAGGTGGACAGTAAGGAAGAGTACATTTTGCGCCCGGACCTTGGGAGGCGTTTAAGCGATGAAGCCAAGGAGGCGCTTCGCAAGCGCTGCAAGAAGAAACCGAAGGTACAGATTGTCATCTCGGACGGACTTAGTTCGCAGGCGGTTGAAGCCAATGTAGAAGATGTGTACCTGGCACTTACACAATCACTCACTACGTTAGGAATTGAGATGGGTACCCCGTTTTTTGTGGAGCGGGGACGTGTAGCGGTTATGGATGACATCGGCGAAGTGCTAGAGCCGGATGTTGTGGTCCTGTTGATCGGGGAGCGCCCGGGGCTTGTAAGCGCAGAATCGCTAAGCGCGTACCTGTGCTATCGTCCGCGCAAAGGCGTCGTAGAAGCAGACCGGATGGTAATCTCTAACATTCACGCAGGCGGCATTCCTCCGGTCGAAGCTGGAGCGTATTTGGGAGAAGTGATCCAGAAGATTTTGAAATACGAAGCGAGCGGTGTGTCGCTCATTCAAAAAGAACAGTAGGGAAGGAGGGAGAGAACGTATGAATCTTCAGCCGATTAAAGCGGATGTGCTGGCGGTGCGCATGATTCCGAATGTGGACGCAGCGCTTGCAGAAAAGCTCGGACTGGTGTCTGGACAGCGCAGTGTAGGCATACTGACGGTTACGATTGATGATATCGGCTATACAGCGCTTGATGAGGCTACCAAGCGGGCGGAGGTGGATGTCGTCTATGCGCGCTCGTTCTATGCCGGGGCGGCCCATGCTTCAGGTCCGCTTTCGGGGGAATTTATCGGAATGATTGCCGGGCCTACTCCAGATGAAGTAGAAAGCGGACTTGAGGCCGCGCAGCATATCATCCAACATGACGCGCATTTTGAAGCGCTCAATGAAGATGGTTCGCATGCGTTATATGCTCATGTGATTCCTCGGACCGGCACGTATTTGTCCAAGGTTGCAGGCATTAATGAAGGTGAACCGCTGGCTTATCTTATTGCCCCGCCGCTCGAAGCGGTATATGGCCTCGATGCAGCACTCAAAGCAGCCGATGTACAATTGGCCGCCTTCTATGGACCACCTTCGGAAACGAATTTCGGCGGCGGGCTGTTGACAGGTTCGCAATCAGCGTGCGAGGCGGCTGCCGCAGCCTTTCGCGATACGATTATTCGTGTGGCCCAGAATCCCTTGGTTTGGTAGAAAAGCGGAAAGGAGTGATCAATTGTGCAGCTAGATAAGGATTTGCAATCGCTGCAGCTTATGCGGCATGCGGTTCGCCGGGCGAAGGCAGCCCAGCAGGAATTTAAGGGCTATTCACAAGAACAGGTGGACCGCATCGTCAAGGCAATGGCCGATGCAGCCTATGAGCAGGCCTATGAGCTGGCGCGGTTGGCGGTGGAAGAGACCGGACTTGGTATCGTCGAGCATAAGGCGATTAAGAATCAGGTTGGCTCAAGGGATGTATATGAATCCATTGCAAGCGTCAAAACAGTTGGCATCGTCCGTGAGATTCCGGAAGAGAAAGTGGTAGAAATCGCTTCACCATTCGGTGTGATTGCAGGCATTGTTCCAGTAACCAATCCCACATCCACTGCCATTTTCAAGAGCCTGATTGCACTCAAGGCACGCAATGCGATCGTATTCAGTCCTCATCCGTCAGCGGCACGCTGTACGATTGAAGCGGCGCGTGTCTGCCTGAAGGCGGCTGTGGCGGCAGGAGCACCGGAAGGTATCATCGGCTGGATTGAAGAGCCGACGATGGAAGCAACGGAAGGGCTAATGAAGCATAAGGATGTCAATCTCATCCTGTCGACCGGGGGAAGCGGTCTGGTACGGGCCGCATACAGCTCGGGTAAGCCGGCTTATGGAGTTGGTCCCGGCAATGTACCGGTCTATATCGAAAAAACAGCAAATACAGCTAAAGCCGTACAGCGCATTATTGACAGCAAGACGTTTGATAATGGCACGATTTGCGCATCAGAGCAAGCGGTTATTGTCGATCGCAACGTGCGGGAGCAGGCGCTTAGAGGATTTCGCAACGGCGGCGCCTATATCCTGAGTGAAGAAGAGAAAAAGAAGGTGGAGAATGTCATCTCCCCGGTGCGCGGGAAGCTTAATTCTGCGATTGTAGGCAAAAAAGCAGCCGTAATTGCTGAGATGGCGGGCATTCGTGTACCGGCAGGGACGACTCTTCTGCTTGCCGAGGAAACGGAGGTGCATAAGGAAGTTCCTTTCTCCATCGAGAAGCTATCTCCTATCCTTGCCTTATATACGGTAGGCGGCTGGCAGGAAGCGAGTGATCTTTGTGAGAGATTGCTTGCGCTCGGCGGCCGCGGGCATACGCTGTCACTGCACACGGAAGACGAAGAGATAGCTCGTGCAATGGCGCTTCGTCTCCCTGTCTCCCGCATTCTCGTCAATACCCCATCTTCTCTTGGTGCTGTTGGGGCAACGACAGGACTTGCCGCTTCCATGACGCTTGGCTGCGGTACATTCGGTGGTAACATTACCTCCGATAACCTGAGCGCACACCATCTGATGAATCTCAAACGCCTCGCCTATGGAATCAAGGACATAACGGTTCCAAAGGCAGGCAGCGGTAGTGGAGGTACGAAGCAAACAGCATCCTCCATCCAGAGTGAAGAGGAACAAATTCAGGAAGTGGTTGCACAGGTGCTTGCTAAGACTGGACAGATTGGCCGTGTGGATAAACACACTGTCGCGGCACTGGTCGATCAGGTGCTTGCAAAATTATAGTAAGCAAATAAAATAATGATCCAAATGAGGAGGAATAAATCATGGCAAGAGAATTAACGGCACTCGGAATGATTGAAACGAAAGGACTGGTTGCTTCCGTAGAGGCGGCTGACGCGATGGTAAAGGCGGCAAACGTACACTTGGTTGGAAAAGTACATGTAGGCGGCGGATTGGTTACCGTATTGGTCCGCGGCGATGTAGGTGCGGTCAAGGCTGCTACGGATGCGGGTGCAGCAGCGGCGCAGCGCGTTGGAGAACTGCTGTCTGTTCACGTCATCCCGCGTCCGCACAATGAGCTTGAGAGCATCCTGCCAAAATTTGAACCACAGCAATAATGTCATACGATACAGCCCTCATTGAACGCATCGTTGCGGAGGTGCTTGGCCGACTTCAGCCCGGGGCAGGCGGGAGGAGTGAAGTCAAGCCTGGACTGTTGCTTGTCTATCCGAGTGAGTTTGAGCCGCAGGCTGTGAGCGTCGTAGAGAAAGAATTACAGACAGAATGGAATGTCTATCATGCCAATGTAGCGGAGGTAGAACAGGTTTCGCTGCAGCGCGATGTCAAGCGCTTGGTCTTTTTGCAGGCTGACCAGGATTTGCTTATGCGTGGTGCGCTCGGATTAACCGGAACAGTAGAGAGCCAATTGTTGGCTGAAGGTCTGCTTCAAGGCATTCCTACTTTATTGGTTCCCTGTGCCTCGCTGAAGTGGCTCTTGGATCAAAATACAGGCATGGCCGTGCTTCCTGCAACGGCCAAGCGCTACCGGCAGCATTTGCGCACGCATGCAGCGGAGTTGGTGTCATTTGGTGCAGCGCTTGGCTCTATGGCTGATGTACTCGCTCTCTCCGCAGAAGCGATACAGGAGACGGAGGCAGAAGGCGATGGCGGTAAAGTACGCAGGGAGCGAAGCGCGGTCTTTGCGGGTAAGGTGCTGACGCACAGCGATATACAAAAGACAAGAGAACATACTTTGTACGTGTCGCCGTCTACAGTTGTTACACCGCTGGCGAGGGATGCGGCACGGACCAACGGCGTAAGCATTCAAGTGGACGAGGGGTGAGCGCGTCATGCGCATGGGAACGGTCATTGGAAACGTATGGGCAACGCGCAAGGAGGATGGACTGACAGGTCTTAAATTTCTTTTTGTTCAGCTCGAAGATACAGCCGGCGCGCCGATTGATGCGCCGGTGATTGCCGCTGACCGCATTGGCGCAGGCATTGGTGATACGGTAATGATCACGACGGGCAGTGCTGCCCGGTTCGCCATTCCCGAGCGAGATGTGCCTGTGGATGCGGTCATCATCGGCATAGTGGATTCAATTGATGTGGAAAGCAGGTGAATGAATCATGGCAAAAGCGCTTGGTATGATTGAAACAAGAGGACTCATCGGTTCGATTGAAGCAGCCGATGCGATGGTTAAGGCGGCTGATGTGCGATTGCTGTCGCAGGAGAAGGTGGATGCTGCGCTTGTAACGATTTTTATTGAAGGCGATGTGGGCGCGGTGCAGGCTGCTTTGGAAGCGGGAAAGGCAGCGGCTGGGCGGGTAGGCGAGCTGGTGTCAGCCCACTTTATTCCCCGTCCGGATGATGAGGTGCATGCTGTATTAAAAAAGCCTGAATCGGCTGAACCCGTATCTTCTATATCTGAAACAGTAGAGAAGAAGGTGGGGAGAGGGGCCGGAAATCGCCGCAAAAAAAATGAGGAAGATACACCGACCTTGCCCGCACCATCTGAAGTGGAAGAAGAAGCGGATAAGCGTCAGGATTGATAGGATAAGGGAGGGGGAAGGTAGTGGATGAGACTCTCGTGTATTGTGAAAGGCACACGCTATTCATTCACATCGGTTACGGAAGTGCTGGCCAAAGCCAGTGAAGAGAAGTCGGGCGATCGGATGGCGCGCATCGCAGCGGAATCAGCGCTTGAACGCATGGCGGCCAAAGTCGTGCTCAGCGAGCTGACGCTGGCGGATATGTATGAACATCCAGCTCTTCCGTATGAGCAAGATGAAGTCACACGTATCATCTATGATGATTTGAATCTTTCTATTTATCATGACATAAAGGGTTGGAGTGTGGGAGAGCTGCGCGATTATATTTTGTCGCATGAAAGCGGTACGCATGCACTCACCCGTCTTGGGCGCGGGCTGACAAGCGAGATGATTTCCGCCGTAGCTAAGCTTATGTCGAGCATAGATCTGGTTATGGCATCACAGAAAATTAGGCCCACAGCACATTGCAACACACTGATTGGGGAGAGCGGACGCCTGGCTTTTCGCTGCCAGCCGAATCATCCGAATGATGATCCGGAAGGGATTCTCTTCTCTATGAAGGAAGGCTTATCTTATGGCTCGGGTGATGCGGTCATCGGCATCAATCCGAATGTTGATACGGTAGAATCGGTCTCCCGTCTTCTTCATATGTCACACGACTTCATACAAAAATGGCAGATTCCCACCCAGAATTGTGTGCTGGCACATATTACCACACAGATTCATGCGCTGAAGCGCGGCGCGCCGATTGCTCTTATGTTCCAGAGTCTTGCAGGTACACAGCAGGCAAACGATGCGTTTGGGGTCAATGCTGAGCTGCTTGATGAAGGGGTAGCTCTTATGCGGCGTCAAGGTACATCAGCGGGTCCTAATGTAATGTACTTTGAAACCGGCCAAGGCTCTGAAGTCTCACTTGCAGCGGATAGCGGTGTGGATATGCAGACGCTAGAAGCCCGAACATATGGATATGCGCGCCGCTGGCAGCCGTTTATGGTCAATAATGTGTCTGGATTCATCGGGCCTGAGACACTCTATGACGGGCGTCAGATGATCCGCGCCGATCTAGAAGATATATTCATGGGCAAGCTGCACGGTCTGCCGATGGGAATCGCCCCAACGTATACGAATCATATGCATGCCGACCAGAATGATCAGGAGATCGCGGGCATGCTTACAGCACTTGCGGGCGCTAACTTCTATATGGGCGTACCGGGCGGAGATGACGTCATGCTCAATTATCAAGATACAAGCTACCATGATGATGCCAGCCTGCGTGAGATGCTGGGTCTGCGTCCGTTAAAAGAGTTTGAGAAATGGTTGGAGACAATGGGGATTATGGAAGATGGGCGTCTAACTGATCGGGCAGGAGACTTATCGATTTTTGAGTAGAGGAGGTGAGTGGATTGAACGAGGCAAGGGTAGAACAAATCGTAGAACAAGTACTGCGCGAGCTTACGCGCAAGTTTGCGGCGTCACGCGAGGAAAACGTAAATATGGCAAAGAATGAATCGGACGTGCCGCCAATCGATGATGTGATCTTGTTCCCGGAGGAAAAGGAGATGGGCGTTTTGCATCCGCATATGCTGCAGACGATAGAACGAGCGCAGCGGAGTACGCCGGCCCGCATCGGGATCGGACGCGCCGGTACAAGAATGCGCACGCGCAGCTACCTGCAATTCCGCATCGATCATGCTGCGGCGCAGGATGCAGTTATGAAGGATGTAGCGCATACATTTGCTGAGGAACTTGATTTGCCTATACTAACAACGCAGGCAGAAGAGATGGATACGTATCTAATGGATCTAGATAAAGGGCGCAGGCTCTCCGATGAGTCGGCGCGTTGGCTTGCCCAACATGGGGATAAACAAAAAAATGTGCAAATTCTTGTCTGTGATGGACTTAGTTCATCTGCTATCGAGGCAAATGCCCGTGATTTACTAGGATCGCTCATGCAGGGGCTGAAGTTAAAAGGCGTAAGTGTCGGTCGTCCTCTTTTTGTCAAAAGGTCCCGTGTCTGGGTACAGGATCATGTTGCGTCGATTGTCGATTGCGATGCTGTTATCTCCCTCATAGGGGAGCGGCCGGGACTTGCTACGGCGGAGAGTGTAAGCGCCTATATCATCTATCGACCGGGACAGCATACTGTAGAGGCGGATCGTACGGTAATTTCAAATATTCATAAGGGCGGCTTTCCTCCAGTGGAAGCGGGTGCGCATCTAGCAGACCTGCTGCATGACATGATTGCCGAGCAGGCAAGCGGCGTCACATATATGCGAAAGAAGAATAGTCGAAATAGTTAGTTAATACCCATTTTCGTATCCATGTAAAGGAGGGTTGGATGTGGCACAATTCGGGAATTATGTGATTTATGTAATGATGGTGGCGGCAGTAGCGGGTGCCATTGCGGCAATTCGTGACAGTGAAAAAGGGCTGGGCCGTGAATTTATGGAGGGTTTGCATTCCGTCGGATATATTTTTGTTCCCGCTGCGGGGATTATGGCGTCCATTCCGTATCTATCGCAGCTCATTCAAGCCGTATTCGGCCCTTTATTTCATGCAATGGGGGCTGACCCATCCATCGCGGCAACCTCGATCATTGCCATGGATATGGGCGGATATCAGCTTGCAGAGAAGCTTGCCCAGACCAAAGAAGGCTGGATTATGGCGACCATGACAGGCTATATGGCAGGAGCAACCATTGTATTTTCCATTCCGATGGGGCTTGCCATGCTCGATAAGCGCGACTACAAATATATGGCACTTGGTGTCATGTCAGGGATTTTGACCGTACCGATCGGTGTGTTTATTGCCAGTATCTTAATGCTTGTATCCGATGCGAAAATTCGTGAAGTCATTGCAACAAATGGAGAAGCGACCTATCAGCTTGCCCTTAGTTTCGGACAAATTATGTTGAACTTATCCCCACTTGTCATACTTGTGGTACTTATCGCTCTTGGGCTGCGTTTCTTCCCGAATGTGATGATCCGAGGATTTATCTGGTTTGGTAGAGGCATTGACGCCTTTATTAAGCTGGTATTAGTCGCGTCCATTGTTGAATACTTTACCGGCTTCTTCAGCATGATTTTTGGCGGCTGGGGCTTTGATCCGATCATTGCAGACGATGAGAATCCGGTACGCGGTCTTGAAACGGCAGGCTTTATCGGTATTATGCTGGCCGGTGCCTTTCCGTTTGTGTATCTTGTCCGTAAATACCTGGCCAAGCCGCTCGAAGCCGTTGGCGGGAAGCTGGGACTAAGTCCGGTAGGCAGCGCCGGTTTTTTGGCTACAATGGCTAATATTCTAGCCATGTTCCGTCTTGTAAAATCTATGCCTCCCAAAGATAAAGTTGTTAATATTTCATTCGGGGTGTGTGCAGCGTTCCTTTTGGGAGACCATCTTTCATTCACAGCCAATTTTCAGCCTACGATGATTCTGCCAATTATTATTGGCAAACTTGGAGCTGGAGTGATTGCTGTACTTTTCGCCTATTGGCTATCGGTGCCAAAAGCCTTGGAGTTGGAAGCGCGTGATCGCGCGGAAGGAATCATTGGCGAGCGAGAATATTTAGACCCGAATGAGAAGGTAAACATCCCGCTAGAGGGGGATGAACAGCCGTACGATCCGAAGTTGAGCGGACTGTAGCGCATTGAATTTGCATGGAGTAGCAAGCGGCCTTATTGAACCGTTACGGATGAGATGAGGTGCGCTTGCTATTTTTTTCGTGTAAATTCGGGTGCAACCATTTGAAAGAAGCGCGTAGAAAATGTTAAAATGCAATGTAAGTTGATTTTGGGCAAGCTTTACAAGGCAGCATTTTTAGGAGGTTTATGGATGGAAATCACGGTTAAAGTGAACAGGTACGTTGATTCATTAAAAGAAGTTACATACTATCTTGTATCAGTAAATGCAAAAGAAGGACTTCTTCGCAATGATAGCATCGATAAGGTGCTTGGTACGAGCTATCGCGATCTTGCCCTTGAGCATGGCGGGTTTATCGAGAACGGAAATGAAGTATACTTTCATACGCACGAAGAAGCGGAAGAGATGCGCGGGATTTTAAGAGAAATGCTGCAGGCACGCTACAATCAGACGATGGATGAAGAACTGGCAGAGCATTATGCGGAATGGGACGTATTGGAGACAAGCGAGGGCGTCGCCATTATTGCAAAAGATTTTCTGGATCAGAACGAGCAGCCTGTTATGGTAGTCATGAGTGATGATGTATATCTGCTGCAAATGCCCGGAACGGATACTATGTATGTAAATCTAGCAGGATACCGCGAGAATGAAGAAACATATCGTGCGGAAAGCGAGCAGCTCAAACATCCGATCATGTCGCTTGGCGATAAGGACATTGTGCGGGTGGAAGAGGATGCGGACGAAATTCTCGATTGGGATCGGCTTGAAGAAATCTCTGAGATATATAAGCAATATGTAAACACGCGTAAACAATCGCTGCGCTACGTAAAATAATGTAAACATGAAATCCCGTCGATGTATGGCGGGATTTTTTAACAGGAGGAAGATGCGATGAAGGTTAGCATTCTATGGGAGTATAAAGCGCCGCGGCAGAAGAAGAGCACTGCATTTACTTCGCAGATTATAGAAGCGACAGAGGCATTGCAGCTTGCTAAAGACATCGAGAAAACAGGCCGCATGGAGTCGATAGCTTTTGAAGATGAGAGTGGAGAGTTGTGGACGAAAAAGGAACTTGAAAAGCTGCTCAAAGAAATCGAGACGGAGCCGCACCATATCGTTGTGTATTTTGACGGAGGCTACAATAAAGAATATCGGGTAGCTGGTCTTGGCGCGGTGATTTATTTTGAGCAGACAGGAAAATCGTATCGAATTCGGAAGAATGAATCGGCAGAAGCGATCGAATCGAATAATGACGCCGAGTATGCGGCCTTCTGGCTTGCGCTCCGTGAACTTGAAGCGCTCGGTGTGCATCATCTGCCCGTTGTCTTCCGCGGTGATTCGCAGGTTGTGATCAATCAGTTGGACGGCGAATGGCCCGTGTTTGAAGAAGGGGAGAATCGCTGGGTGGATCGCATTGAAGCCAAGCTGCGCGAGTTGGGGCTGAAGGCGCGCTATGAGGCGATCGGCCGCGCTGAGAACAAGGAAGCGGATATGCTTGCAGGGCAGGCGCTTAAGGGTGAGTTGATTTTTAGCCGCAAGCAATTATAATATAAGCCCAAAACGTGTACAGGTATTTTCTTTTTTGTCGCAAAAGTATAATATATGAGTATTCGAAAAATAGAAAAAAACGTCAAGGACAGCCTTGCAATACAGAAGTGGGGGACAGAGAGATGAAGGTAGCAAAATTCGGAGGTACATCTCTGGCCAGCGCCGCACAGATTAAAAAAGTATGTGATATTGTGCTCGCTGATCCAGAAAGAAAAATTGTGATTGTTTCAGCACCGGGAAAACGGGACAAGTCGGATACGAAAGTGACAGATCTGCTCATTGCATTAGCAGAGAAGTACGTTGCGGAAGGTGAAGCGGAAGCGGAACTTGCCGCTGTCGTAGATCGGTACCGCGACATCGCGGAAGGATTATCGCTTCCAAGAGATATTGTGGATTTGATTGAAGCTGACTTACGGGAGCGCCTTACGCTTGACCGCAGTCAGCCAGACATGTTCATGGATGCAATGAAGGCGAGCGGAGAAGACAATAACGCAAAAGTTGTAGCGCATTATCTTGTAAGCTTAGGCGTGCAGGCAAGCTATGTTAACCCAAAGGAGGCCGGTCTGTTCGTAAGTGAAGAGCATGGCAATGCTCAGGTCTTACCGGAGTCCTATGAGAATCTAAAGGCGCTTCGTGATCGAGAGGGTCTGTTGATTTTCCCTGGCTTCTTCGGTTATGCTCCGTCTGGTGAATTGGTGACCTTCTCGCGTGGCGGCTCCGACATTACGGGCTCTATTCTTGCAGCGGCTGTCAAAGCTGATTTGTATGAGAATTTTACCGATGTGGATTCCGTGTTCGCCGCTAATCCGAATATCGTAGAGAATCCGACATCCATCCAGAAGCTTACGTACCGTGAGATGCGTGAGCTATCCTATGCAGGCTTTTCTGTATTCCATGATGAAGCGCTTATTCCTGCGTTTCGGGCTGGCATACCTGTCTGCATAAAAAATACGAACAATCCATCTGCTCCAGGGACGATGATCGTATTTGAGCGGGAAGGCAATGGCAATCCGGTGGTCGGCATCGCCAGCGCATCAGGTTTTTGCAGTATTTATGTCAGCAAATACTTAATGAACCGTGAAATTGGTTTTGGACGCCGTCTGCTTCATATTCTTGAAGATGAGCAATTGTCTTATGAACATATTCCATCAGGAATTGATGATATCTCTGTTATTTTACGTGATGATAAAATTGACGATGCGATGGAAGCGCGTATTACAGAGCGCATCCGCACAGAGCTTGCCGTCGATGATCTTGTGTTCGAACGCGAGATGTCGATGATTATGATTGTAGGAGAAGGCATGCGCCATAATGTAGGGACGACAGCACGCGCAGCCGGTGCGCTGGCGCGAGCTCGTGTAAATATCGAGATGATTAATCAAGGCTCTTCTGAAGTAAGCATGATGTTTGGGGTTAAAGCGATGGATGAAGAAAAAGCGGTACGTGCCATCTATGAAGAGTTTTTTAATGAGAAAGCACTGGATGCAGAGGAAAGCACTAAAGAAGCGTTCAGCTTGCGCTAGCTATGATTATATGGTGAGGGGGGAAGCGCAAAGCTAGAGTCTCGTATAGAGACTTGGATGCGGCTGCGCACGGTGATGATGTATATGGTCATTTATGATGCCATGACGGATTTTGGTTTTTTGTACAAGAAGGTCCAAGAATTCGCTTCGCTTGAAGAAGCCAAGGCCTTTGCGTCCGAGAAGAAAAAAGAAGGCGCACAAAATATTAAAATCGCACAGGAAGTTATGAGTCTGTGAGACACAGCAATGTCCCTCTATCGGGCCGAATCAGCTTTCTGGTGTTGTTGATGTGCCTGTGTGCAGTACTTCTTGTCGGGTGTGGAGATAAAAAAGAGAACATCATCTATGTAGGTCAGTCAGATAACTGGAAAGCGATTCTGACAGCAGTGCATACGCCTGGTACAGACCGTGAACAGCAAATTCTTCGCCTCTCTTACAAGTCAGCAGATATTGATTCTGTATACAATGTTCGTTATCAAATGTCGGGACTTACCCAAGAAGTAAACGGCAAGGAAGACAACATGAATAATAAGAGCGGCATTGTATCTCGTATGGAATGCACGGCATGTAAGCTAACGGACGAGAATCAGGCATTTACAGTAACAGTGGAGTGGAGTCCGAACCGCAAAGAAACGTTTCCACTCACGTTTATACGGAAGGAATAGAACGCTCCTTCTTCACATATTTTGTTCGCCCGTGGACAAAATAAAAGTGAAGGAGGGGCTTTTTTTATGATTGAAGTAAAATTACAGCCAACTTGTTCTCATACAATGTACTTTGATGCGGTAAAAGGGGGCCGGACATCTTTTGTGCTTGAAGATGAAACGCTCACCGCGCACCTTTCCGAAGCTGAGTTCTCTACATTTCTTAAAGATAATAATTTAATTTCGTATCGTGATGCCTTAAAAAGTTACGAAAGCGGTGAAATCGTCGGACGCTTTGCAAGCGTTGAATGATTGTCACATCCTGCTTGAAGCTCCTACTTGAGCCCTTGTCGGGGCTCTTTTTGCTATATATTAGAAATTTACACCTTTTATACAGTGTAAAAAGATATGGAAAAATGATGGATAAATCATTATTATGATCTTAAAGGATTAATTAATGTATTAAAATGAGTATAAAAGGTCTATTGAAGGAAGAAACAGGAAGAGAGCGAGGGAAGCATGGTGACGTCAAGCTATATTGATTTTTTTACAGACCGTCGCGGTAAGGTTACCGCCTGCATGGTTAATACATACATAAACGATCAACAGCATTACGCCGTCAGAATTGAGTTGGGCAAAGAGTACATTGTACGTCCATTAAATGCGTTGAAAAAAAAGCATCGGGACCGCCGCTGCATCGTAATCGGCTTCATACAGGATGACACAGGTGTACCTATTGATGCCCGTGTTAAATTTCTCGATACGAATCGGACAGGGAGAGTAAGCATTCGCGACCTGGCTGAACCGTCTGGAGAGGAAGTGGAGCGAGGGGAAGACTCCTGAGCATTAGTGAGGGCGTGCGCCATGCGCACGCTCTTTTGCTGTGGAGAAAAGGGATTTGACAGCCGAACAGCGAAAAGGAAACAAGAGAGAAAGAGAAAAAGGAGAGAGCTATGTATAAGACAGTGATTACACCGCGTATGTCCGAGACAAATGGAACAGGTCATATCAGCAACACAGCACTTCCCGTTTGGTTCGAAGCTGCGCGTACTGACATCTATAAGCTGTTTAATCCGACAGCAGATATGCGAACGTTCCCGCTGATTATTGTTACGATGCAGATTGATTTCCAGCGACAGTTGTACTTCGGGGAAGATGTGGAGGTGCGCGGTTGGGTGGAACGTATCGGCAGCGCGAGCTTCACGCTTTATGAAGAAGCGCATCAGAAGGGACAAGTGTGTGCCACAGGAAAAGCAACCTATGTATATTTTGACTACGAAACTCAGAAATCGTGTCCCATCAGCACGGAAATACGGCAGGCGCTGGCCGTCCACCTGCTTTCTACGAAGCCGGAGAAGATAAAGCCTTGATCATTTCCTCTACGCTGCCTGCGATGGTAGCGTAAGGCCGCCCCTGCTCTATTTGACTGCACAGCAGACGAATGCGTGAATAGAGTGTCCGACTGGACGTAATATATACGGAATAGCCAGGGAATTGACGAGATACGGCCGTTTGTACATCCTGCTCAATGGATTTTTTGCTGCGTGTATAATTACTCAGACGAAGGCCAACGATAATATCCTTCTCGTAGACGATTGCAGATGCGCTTGCTACGCCAAGAATGCTGCGCGCTGTTTGCTCGGCAAGCACGCTTGCATTCATCTGTGTCTCATTTATAGGGTTGGCATTCACATGACTTGGGCCGACAGGACTGCTTGAGCGAATACTGCAAGCACCCATAATAAACAAGCACCAGAGAGCGGACAAAACAATGAATGTACAGGTTCTCTTTTTGCGCATGATTCTCACCTCTTCCCCATTTTGTCCGTTCTTTCTGGCTTATAGTCACAAAAGTATGTGCTATGTCATTTTGCTTGTATAATAAGTAGGGTGAATATACACTGGAAATCGTGGGTATGTAAGTAAAGTAAAGAGATTGCAAAAAAATGGAGGATCGTATGCGTTCAATAGCATTACACACATTACAGGCGGTACGCGATGAGCTGCTCGCTCATCCGATGTATAAACAGATGACAACCCCTGCTCGGGTACGGGTGATGATGAAGCATCATGTATTTGCGGTATGGGATTTTATGACGCTATTAAAACGGCTGCAGCGTGAGGTTACATCCGTGGAAGTGCCGTGGATGCCGTATGAGACACCTGCTTATACGCGTTTTATCAATGAGATCGTATTAGGCGAAGAATCGGATGAAGATGGTCGAGGCGGGTATGCCAGTCATTTTCAGTTGTATTTGGAGGCAATGGATGAAGTGGGAGCGGATACCGCGCCGATTTATGCCTTCCTTAGAGCGCTGGGGGATGGGGAAGATTATCAGGAAGCGCTGAAACAGGAGTGCATTCCTGTATCTGTGCGTGAATTTGTCACCTATAACATGTATACGGCCATGAACGGATCGGTGCATGAAGTGGCTGCCGCTTTCTTCTATGGACGTGAGGATTTGATTCCGGACATGTTTGAACTGCTGGTCGATGCATTGGACAAGGAAGGGGCGAATAACGGTCGTTTGGACTATTATTTGCGCCGTCATATTGAATTGGATGGAGACGAGCACGGGCCGCTGGCACAGAAGCTGCTCGATAGCCTATGCGGGCAAGATGATCGCAAGACAGAAGAAGCGCTGGATGTGGCACGTCGTTCGCTGCTGATGCGTGGAAGGCTGTGGGATGGTGTGCTTGCTGAAATTAAGCAAAGAGGGATATAAATAGTGATAAAAGAAACCGGGCTGTCCATAAGGGCAGTCCGGTTTTTTTGTGCGTGCTGCCGGACCTTGGCATTTTGTACATAATTTCGCTCGTTCTTATTCAAAATAAACCTAACTTCCGCCATGAATAGAGAAGTGGGGAAGTGGAAGGGAGAGTGTCCATGGTTCCATCCACCTATAAGATCAATACGCTAGACGCTATTCTTTTATTGATGGGCTTTTCAGGGATATTAGCGCACGTTATTGTCATACCATGTATATTCAGAGCGGCCGGGAGGGATGCTTGGATATCCATCCTTGCCGCAGGAGTCATTTTATTTATTTGGTTTGGCCTGATTTACTTTATTATGAAAAAAACGCAGCAGAAGCACCCGATTGTGTGGATTAAGCAGCGGTTTGGAAAGCCAATGGCTTGGCTTGTTGCGGCTTTGGTCGTGATCCATCTGCTGTTAACCAGCTTTATTACGCTAAAGGACACAACTACATGGGCGAATACGTCCTTTTTGGAAGCGACACCTATATGGGCGATTCTGCTTTTGCTTGCACCGATTTGCTTCATAGGCAGTTGTTCCGGTATACGTACGCTGGCGGTTGCTAACGGGGTTCTTTTGCCGTTTGTTATTTTTTTAGGCTTTTTTGTCTCCGCAGGAAACATTCCAAGAAAAGATTATGCGTACATTCTGCCGGTCTTTGAACACGGCTATCAACCTACTCTATTGGGGATGATGTATGTGGCCTCCGGTTTTGTGGAAGGTATGCTGCTTGTCTTTTTTCAGCATCACCTTAAATCAAAAGTTAAATATTCAACCTTTATTGTGCTAGCTATTATCTTCATTGTTCTTACGTTAGGTCCGACAACCGGAGCGATCGCAGAATTCGGCGTCTTTGGATCGAAGGCGCTTCGTTATCCTGCGTATGAAGAGTGGCGGCTGCTGTCCTTTGGCAAGTATTTCGAGCGTGTAGACTTTTTCTCTATCTACCAGTGGTTGGTTGGCTCTTTTATTCGTCTCTCATTCAGCTTGTATTTGATGGCGGAAGTGCTGGAGATCCAACCAGGTAAAAAACGCTGGTATTTTCTTGCTATCGTTATGCTCCTTCTGGTTGCAGCGGTTCTTCTCCCAATAAGCGACATGATATTTCTTGAGTTGTTGTATAAGTGGCTGCTCCCGGTGCTGTTTGTTATGATGCTTTTCCTATCGCTTTTACTTGGTGTCCTTTCGCTTGTGAAAAAGAAGGAGAAGGTGAGAGAAGCATGAAAAAATGGCGATTTAACAGAGAATCCAAGAAGCAGGAACAGGCAGCTTCTCCCACCACACCCGTTTTTGTCACAAAAGATCTTGCCGTAAATAAACAAATAATCGAAGCTGTATTTGCCTCCTGTCATGATGTAAAAAATCAGCCGCTTCTCTTTGCTACGAGCGGTGGGAGCATTGAACTTCTTGTCGTGTATTGTGAAGGTATGACAGATAAGAGGCGTACGAATGAAGAAATTCTCCCTATGCTTAGGAATTGGTTCGCTAACAAAACAATAAAAGAAGTAGTAACAGCCCAACTGCCGCAATCGTGGGCAATTTCCGATGCGACAGAGGAAACGGAGTGGGCCAAAATAACAAGGGAAGTATTGGATGGGAAGCTGGCGATTTTTATTAACGGAATAGCTGCCGTCTACGTAGTGGATACATCGCAACATCCGCAGCGGACTCCTGATGAATCCAATACAGAAGTATCGGTGCGCGGACCAAGTGACGGATTCATTGAGGAGATCGGGATAAATGTGGCGCTCATTCGCAAGCGGCTATTAACGCCTTCCCTACGCTATGAACAGTTCATTGTGGGCAGAAGAAGTCAAACAAAGGTGGGCCTTCTTTATATATCTGATGTGGTAGACCAGCAGGCTCTTGAAGAAGTGAAGCGCAATCTTCAAAGCATTGACGTCGATGCTTTGGGCAGCAGTGCACAGCTAGAGGAGCTGGTTGTCAATAGGACGTACATGTTTTTTCCGGTTCTTGACTATACGGGACGACCTGATTTTGCAGTATCAGGACTTTTGCGAGGCCGCTTTGTGATTGTTGTGGATGGTGCACCGACTGTACTGATTGGTCCGACGAACCTTTTCGTCATGTTGAAGTCACCGGAAGACAATAATTTGCTCTACATTATTCCGTCGTTTGAGATTTTGATCCGGCTTATGGGGCTGATTATTGCTTTATTCCTGCCGGGATTCTGGGTTGCGCTCTCGTCCTTCCATCAGGACCAAATCCCGCTGCCTCTTCTTGCGACGTTGTCTGAATCACGCAGAGGAGTACCGTTTCCTGCACCGATCGAAGCGTTCATTATGCTGTTCATGTTTGAGCTCTTTAGAGAGGCGGGACTGCGCCTGCCAAGTAATGTCGGGCAGACGCTATCAGTTGTTGGGGGGTTAATCATTGGGGATGCCGCCATCCGCGCCGGGTTGACAAGCCCGTCGATGGTAGTTCTTACGGCGATTGCGTCCGTGTCCGGATTTACCCTTGTGAATCAATCCTTAACAGGAGTTGTATCCATCGTTCGTTTAGTCGTTCTTTTTCTATCCGCCATCTTCGGTTTATTTGGCTTTATTTCTAGCATATTGCTTCTGGTGCTCTATCTTGGAACAGTCCAATCATTTGGAATTCCATATCTGGCTCCTGTTTCCCCGTTCATTCCAGGTGAGTTCTTGTCTGCTTTTGTCCGTCGTCCATGGAAACTAATTAAGCGTCGTCCAAGTTTTCTTCAGGGGGAAGATCGTACGCGGCAGGGAGATAACCAGGAATGAAAAAGAAGATAAGTAGTTGTATAATTGTTTTTCTCCTGTTCCCTACGTTGTGCGGCTGTTGGAGCATCAAAGAGATAACGAATATGTATTATGCTCACACGCTTGGCATCGATTATAAGAAAGGGAGTTATACAATATACGTCTCGCTTCTGTATTTTCCCCATTTGGCTAAGGCGGAGAGCGGAGGCCAGCAAAGCAGCAGCTCTCGAATATGGATTGGTAAAGGGAAGGGGCGGACCGTTGATGAGGCGATTCATGATATATATAAGACAAGCGACAGGCGCATTTATTGGGGGCATATGGAGACGCTTGTGTTCACGGATGAGGCACTTAAATACGGTGTAGATGAGGTAGTGAATTTTCTTGCTCGTTACAGTGAAATCCGCTACACACTATGGATGTATAGTACGCGGGAGCAGCCGGATAAGCTGTTGGCAACCATTCCGATTTTGTTTGAATCTCCTGTATTTTCTGTTCTGGGCTCACCAAATGATCGGTATGAACAGCGCTCCTATGTGGAGCCAAAGTCCATGCAGGAGGTATTACGAGAAAATCACAGGCTGTCTACGACCGCCCTGCTTCCAGAACTAAGTATTAGCAAGGGGAGATGGGAGAGCGAAAAGCAGAAGTTTGACGCGTTGATGATGGATAGTGTGAACGTATTGGTGGAAAATCGTTGGAAGGGAAGAATCTCGGGCCGGGGGCTGAACGGATACCGTTGGATGAATGAGAACAGCAAGCGGATGCTTTTGACAGGCTCATTAGGCAAGGATAAGCTATTTGACGTTATCTTTTATAACCCGAAAGTAAAGGTGGATTATACGATTAAAGGGGATAGGATTGTTTGCAATGTGCATGTAAAAACCCATGGAGCTATTCTGGGTGTCACATCGGCCCTTACGGAGAGAGGCATACGGAGAAAAGCAGAAGCAATGATTGCCGAAGAGATTCGCCACACGTATGAAGAAGGGATCAAGATAAAAGCCGATTTTTATTCTCTTCTAAATGGACTCTATATTAAGAGGCCTAAGGAATTTCACAGATTGACGGCAAATGGGCGCTTTCCGCTGACAAAGGAATCGCTGAATATAAAAGTAACGGCAAATATTAAGACATCTGAGCAGCTCCGGCTGAAAGGGGGAGCTCCTCTTACAAAAAAAAGTGCGCCAAATGAATCTGAACCTGGAAGTAAATAACATGCCTCTATAGTCAAACTAAAGATAAACATAACAGGGGCTTCCCGTCGCAATGGGTCAGCCTCTGTTATATTTACATGCTGCTGCCCTTTAAAGAGCTAGCGCTGCTCATGTTCGGTAGAGAAGTATAATGATTGGACACGGCGCACGGTATCCTCAAGTGTGTTCGGCACCTGAATGATGGAATATCCCATCAAATACGGAGAACCGGGGGCGCGGAGGACGATTTTGGCGATCAGCCTGCCGTCGTATTCGTAGAAGAAAATATTATAGCTTTTATAGCGCCGATTCATATGATGGAGCAAAAAATGTACGGCAATCTGCACATATTCCGCCATTTTATGCAGGTTCTTTCGATCGCTGAGCACAACGTTGAATTCGGTGAATCCTCCACGCGGCCGGGTTGATAGGTTGAATTCGACACCGGGGGCCTGATCAATAAGCAGACCTGCGAATTGTTCGGTACGCAGATGTTCCCGGTAGTCATCGTCATACAGACCTACAAGCTGCATATGGGCATGATAGATGGAGCCGCCTGAATGAATACCGTGGTTCTTAAAGAAGATCACGGAGCGGTATTTTTTACTGGCTTCCAGTGCTTCCCAATTTTTTATGGCAAATTCGAACAGCGCATGCAGGTGAGCTTTATCATACGTTGATAGGTCATCTTCACATGTTTGTGTCTCGATCAGTACCATTTGATACGCACGCTCAAGCGTTTGGAATTTGTTCTCGATTAATAAGAAAGGGCCGCTTTCGTTTAACACGACGCCCTCTGTACGGATTGTCTTCCGATCACAGAATGGGCAGCTGTCCTCGGTATTCCACAGTGTAGACGGCTTGGTCCGTGCCACGCCTGATTGAAAGTTCATATATGTATACATAGACCATCCTCTTTATCTCTATAAGATTTGATGTACATCTAAAATGATACTGAATTTTTTTCGAAATGGAAATATCGGCATACACTTTCCCTATTATCCCCCTTTCATGATGTGTGTAAAAAGGCTACAATAAGACTCGACACAACACTGAAGAACGGGAGATAGACAGAGATGGAGTTTACTGTACGCTTTCTTTCTTTTTTCGTCGTCCGCGGTGAAGCGGAGGGAGCAGAGAAAGGACATAAGCATTACCAAACCTTAGGTGAAGTTGAATACATAAATAGCGCTCTTAAAGAATTCTTAGATGGTGAGTTTAGCCGCATCGCCAAACGCAAAGTGGAGCGCAACCCGAAGACGGAGCAGGCACCGACAAAAATCGGCCGCTTCATTGTGGAGCCGGAATACGAGCTTGATAGCAACCCGAACTTTAACCTGTTCTCTCGCCTGCGTCATGCCTCTGATAAGGAAGAATTCCGGCGGGAGAGTGAAGACTTGGTACGTGCCTATATGCATACAAGTGCGATTCGTGGTGGCGCACTGATTATTGTACAGGCCAAGCTCACCAAATATTTTGATGACCCGTTTGTTTTCGTATTAAAATGTGATTTTGAGCCGAAAATTGCTACGGTAACGGATGAACGCAGTCTTATTAGTGAGGTTGAGATGGCGATCAGCGCAAAAAATATGAAATCCATTCAATACCCTCATATGCCGGAAGAGGGGATGGTAGAGGAGTGGGAATTGAAAATTCACCAGTCATCCCATGCCCGGTATTTTGAAGATTTCTTGAAATTCGTTGAATATGAACAATCGCTGCCCGAAATTGTCAATACGCAAGTGATGGGAATGGTGCAGCAGTATATTGAAGTTGCTTACGAGGAAGAAAGCCAGGAACGCAAGCAGGAAGAAGAAGCAATGGAGATCTGGGCGGCAAGCGAGAAGCGTGAACTGCAGGAGAAGTGGTCCAATGAGCAGGTTGTCGAGGCTGCGGCTGCGCTTACGGAACAGAAGCCGGATTTGGAGATGAAGCTGAAGTTAGACCATGTTAGCGTGAAGGCTTTGCTTGCCGACTTTGGAGAGAGCCTCCATATTGCAAAGCTGAATGATCGGTATGTTCTGTTGATTGAAGGAGACACCTTCGAATTTGAGAAGGGGGTCTCTCCGGTGGAATTGCTTCGACCAGATGAACTTGAGCATGTGCTTTCACGCATTGCACAAAAGCCGGCGAGCCGCACGCATTCTGTAGAAGACGATGACCAGCCCCCGTTTTAATTGATCGCTGTATGAAGAAGAGAGAGCTGTTTGGGAAAGTGCCGAACAGCTTTTTTGCATTTTCCCGTTACTTTTTCTATGAAGATGGGTAAAAAATAAACAATTACTTACAATAAAGGAGGGAAAAGCGGCATGGTTGCATTGCCATATACAGAAATTGTTGCCCATGATTATAATTATATGCATATTACCGCCGCATACTGCCAGGATCAGCACTCCCCTCTCTACCTTATACATACCCGTCGCAATGACATTGCTCAGCGTTATGAGCTATTGAAGCTGGAGAGATGGAATAATACCAAGCATACATACGAATGTGTAGCGGAACCGGTTGAGAATACCCCTTATGAATGGGAGGCATTTATCGCTTTTTATCTTGCGTTAGGTGAGGTGGAAGCAGATGAGCAGTTCTATGACATTATGCGCAGGTTGCGCATAAAACCTACGCAAGATGGACTGCCTATTTCGATGGCGCACGGACATAAATAAACAGGGACAGTATGGGCAGGAGGCACAGAAGAGCCTCCTGCCTATTTTGCTGCGCACCCAAATTTATTCTTTTGCCCGAATTGTCTGCAACAATTACCTGTCCTTTGCTTACCATACTAGTAAGGAAATTTGAAATGGTCATACAGGTAAGGGGATGGAGGTATGGAGCACTTTAGCGTAGGCGAATGGGTGAAATTTCCTTATAATGATAAGGGAAAGGCACTGCTTCTTACCGGTTATGTCAAGGAAATAAATAAAGCCCAGATGATGATGACAGTGTTCGTGCCGACAGTCAAAGATGGTTCTTCAGCTGCTGCGGCGCGCAGCGGTCATTTTCGTGTACCTCTCGATGTAGCAGAAAAGCTTATGGATGTTCAGTTAGAGGCCGAAGATTATGATGCACTTGTAGATATTGCGCTTGATAGTAAGGATGAAGATTGGTTTGAAAATCTTGTATGCAGGCGAAATAAAATGTAGCGGGGTGACTCGCTGCATTTTTAATTGGCTATGTATATAAAGGACTATGGTAGTATCATACAGAGATAGTCAGTGCTTTTTTATCGAGCGGGAAGAAATGTTTATGCTATTTTGCATCGGATATTCAATAATGCATAATATCTGAATTTATAAATCAGAATATTATAATATTTCTTGCGATTTTTACTTGGTATTTTTCTTGCTTGTATTACTTTTGACAGCAAGAATGTGCCTTCGATTCGATTACAAATAGGGAGCTGATGAAGACGTGGCGCGCACGCCATTATTGAACCGACTACAAGCAGCGGTTTCTGTCGTTAAAGAAGCATCTTCAAGGAATGTAACAGTCGAACAAGTCTTGCAGGAGAAAGAGGAGGCCGCCATATCTAGAAGGGAATTCTTGCAGCGTGCAGCTTTTGCAACGGCAGCGCTGGCAGTACCTCCGGCTGTATGGAGCCTTGGCACACGGATGGCGCAAGCTGCCCTGGCTCCTCGAATTGCTGTGGTAGGCGCAGGGCTCGCCGGTTTAACCTGTGCGTATCGCTTACAACAAGCAGGTATCAGGGCGGAAGTATATGAAGCTTCCAATAGGATAGGAGGCCGCTGCTTTAGTATTCGAAATGTATTCGATGAAGGACAGATTGCCGAGCATGGGGGTGAATTGATCGATACTGATCATACAGCCATTCTCCGGCTTGTTCAAGAATGTGGGCTGGAAGTCGATCATCTACTTACAGCAGAGAAGCCAGGCACCGAAGATTTTTATCACTTTTTTGGTGCGCCGTATACGTTTCGTGAGGCAACAGCAGCTTTTACAGAGATTTGGAACAAGCTTCATAACGATGTGACCCATGCGGGCTATCCTACTACATATAAGAAGCATACACCGCGCGGCCTGCAGTTGGATCAGATGGCGATTACGGACTGGATTAACGAGACCGTATCAGGTGGAACGCTCTCTCCATTCGGCAAATTGCTCGATATTGCCTATACGATTGAATACGGAGCGGAAGCGAGTGAACAGAGCGCTCTTAATCTATTGTATTTACTCGGCTACTCGGAGAAGAAGACATTCCAGATTTTCGGCCCTTCAGACGAAGCGTATCATGTGCGCGGGGGAAATGACCAGATCGTTACCCACTTGGCTGAATCACTTGCAGGTCAGATTCATATGCAGCATGCATTGACTGCGATTCAAAAAAATATGGATGATACGTATACCCTGCTTTTTGAGGGGGGAGGCGTTCATGAAGTAATAGCGGATTATGTAGTGCTTGCGCTGCCGTTTTCGATTCTGCGTGAGATTGATTACAGGCAGGCGGGCTTTAAGGGATTAAAAGAGACGGCCATCAAAGAACTTGGTATGGGAACCAATTCGAAGTTTGCTTTACAGTTTAAGGATCGCCACTGGGAAGCGCTTGGCTGTAACGGGGCTACGTATGCAGATACCGGCTATCAGAATACATGGGAAGTATCACGAGCACAGCCCGGTACATCGGGGATACTTGTTAATTTTACCGGCGGAGCCGTCGGAAGTTCATTCTCTCAAGGCAGTACCACAAGTCATGCCGCAGAGTTCTTGCGCGGAATTGAACCTGTGCTGCCCGGTTTAGGGACGAAGTGGAATGGGAAAGCCACGATTGACTATTGGCCAGGCTATCGCTGGACAAAAGGTTCGTATGCCTATTATAAAGTCGGGCAATATACGAGATTTGCCGGGGTTGAAGGTGAGGTAGAGGGGCGCTGCTATTTTGCGGGCGATCATGCATCTTTGGATTTTCAAGGGTATATGAACGGAGCGGTAGAGACCGGGGAAGCGGTCGCAAAGGCTCTGGCGAAGAGCGTGAAAGCAAAAGTACTTGTATAGCGGGGAGGTTGGGATATGCTGAGCAACATTGGAACACCTGGTGTCATTCTTATTTTCTTGCTTGCCTTGCTTGTTTTTGGACCAAAGAAGCTGCCGGAGATTGGGCGTGCATTCGGTCAGACGATTAAAGAAGTGAAGAAATCGGCCCGTGAATGGACGACAGACGATGAAAAACGAGAGTACTAATTATGCTAGACCACCGCATTTTCTGCATAGGCAGAGAGGCGGTGGTTTTTTATGTCTGAGAAAATAGATGGATTCTATCTGGTTTTATATTGGCAAAAAGATATATTTATTTTTGCTAAAACGTACTAAAGTAACAAAATTTAGAAAAATTAAATAATTAGCAGGGATTTGCTATTGTATGGTAAATAATTCAGTTATATACATAAGAAAGGGGAAGATCATTTGAGAAAAGCTGTGGTATCTGTTGTCATGAGTGCATTGCTTCTTGCCTCACCCGCTTTACCGGCTGTTTATGCAAAGGATGAGAAGACGAGTACATGGGATGTGGCCGGCTTACAAAAACCGGCGGAGATTCTGGTAGACAAGTGGGGGGTTCCGCATATTTATGCGTCCAGCCAGGAGGATGCTTTTTTTGTACAAGGGTTTAATGTAGCGCGGGATCGCCTGTGGCAGATGGATTTGTGGCGCAAGCGGGGGCTTGGGCAGCTTTCTGAGGTGCTGGGGCCTAACTATGCGGAGCAGGATCGGGCAGCCCGACTGTTTCTTTATCGGGGTGACATGAAGAAGGAGTGGGAGGCATATGGACCGGATACAAAGCAGATCGTGACCGCATTTGTAAACGGTATCAATGCCTATATTGAGAAGACGAGACAAAATTCGGAGCTGCTTCCAAAGGAATTCCAGATGCTGAAGTACAAGCCTGCTGCATGGACACCGGAAGACATTGTGCGGATTCGCAGCCACGGATTAACACGTAACATCAAAAATGAAGTGGCGCGTGCTAGAACGCTTGGCCAGTTTGGTGCAGAGACAGAGAAAATCAGGCAGCGCTTAGAGCCGCAGTGGACTCCGCAAATCCCGGAAGGCATCGATTATAAGGATATTCCACAGGATGTGCTGACCGTATATAATTTGGCTACCAAAGGTGTTGCCTTTGATCAAGTTGAACCTAAGCCGGATGAGAATGATCTGGCAGAAGAGATACACCGTCAGGCCAAAATCGGTAGCAACAACTGGGTGGTAGGCAAAGAACGAACAGAGACAGGGCGACCGATACTTGCCAACGATCCGCATCGCTCTCTGGCGACTCCGTCCTTACGTTACATTGCTCACCTTTCCGCTCCCGGTATGAATGTGATCGGAGGCGGCGAGCCGATTCTGCCGGGTATATCCATCGGTCACAACGGAAAGATAGCCTTTGGATTGACGATCTTCTCCATTGATCAGGAAGATTTATATGTCTACAAGACGAACCCTGATAATCCGTCCGAATACTGGTACAAAGGAAAATGGGTTCCGATGAAAAAAGAAACAGATGAGATTGCCATAAAGGATGGAGCAGCCAAGCAGGTAACGTATGAATATACGCAGCATGGCCCGGTTATTTATAAGGACACGGCAAAAAATCAAGCCTATGCAGTTCGTGCCGCTTGGCTTGAGCCGGGTATGGCGCCGTACCTTGGCAGTATTTCATATATGCGGGCATCCAATTGGAAAGAATTCTCGAATGCAATGAGCCGCTGGGGTTCCCCATCTGAGAATCAGGTGTATGCTGATACACAGGGGAATATCGGCTGGAAGCCGGGCGGGTTAACACCTGTGCGAAATAATTGGGACGGGCTTCTTCCGGTACCGGGCGATGGGCGTTATGAATGGGATGGCTTCTTAGATGCAGAGAAACTGCCTTCGGAATATAATCCGTCCCGTGGTTATATCGCTACCGCCAATGAAATGAATCTGCCCAAACAGTACCCGTCTCAGATGTATAAGCTGGGATTTGAATGGGCGACACCATTCCGTTCACAGCGTATTCATGAGGTATTAGAGAAGGACAAGAAAGTAAGCATTCAAGATTCGCTTCGACTGCAATCTGATTTTCAATCCGAGCCGGCCAAGCGTGTGCTGCCTCTGCTGAAGCACCTGAAGCCTTCAGATGAGAAGCAGAAACAGGCGCTTGCACTGCTGAAGAAGTGGGATGGGAATTTGTCTGCTGATTCGGCTGCAGGGGCGCTCTTTGAAGTATGGTATCAACAGCATGTACGACAAGCGATGGTAGAGAAGCTCGTTCCAGAAAAAGCAAAGTCATTGGTCGGTGATGGCGACCCGGTTGTTATCTTAGAGCTTGTTGAAAAGCCGGATCAGCGTCTTGGCAGCGATCCTGAAAAGGTGCGGGATGAATTATTGCTTCGCACACTCACCGAAGCGGTGCAGCATGTCGAAAAGCTTTTGGGACCGGATATGGAGAAGTGGAAATGGGGCGAGCTGCACCATGCGAAGCTGACGCATCCGCTCTCTGCCTTCGTAGATGAAAAAACAAAGGAGAAAATCGATACGCCTCGTCTTCCAAAAGGCGGAGCGGATGATACGGTAGGGGATGCAAGCTATGGAGACAAAGATTTCCGTCAGGTGAGCGGCTCCTCCTATCGAATGGTACTTGATGTAGGCAACTGGGATCAATCGGTTGCAGTAAATTCACCAGGACAATCCGGTGATTATAGAGACCCGCATTATCAGGATTTGTATGAGATGTGGGCCAAGGGAGAAGCCTTCCCGCTATTGTACAGCCGGGAGAAGGTCGAGCAGGCAACAGAGAAACGATTTGAGCTGCGCCCGCAAAAGTAAAGAACAATATACCTTACTGAAGGCCCGTAATCCGGCTGTGTCTGCCGGTTTACGGGCTTTTTTCTGCTGCTTAGAAGAGCCTCTCGAGCCGTTGGGTATACAGCTTGAACTGTGCAAGAGTAATCATGTCCTGCTGATAGAAGCGGCACAGCTCATCGAATTCTGTACTTTTGAGCATACGATAGAAAGATAAGCGAGGGATCTCGCTGTGCAGTTGTGTGCGCAGCTGCTTATGCAAAAAAGACGACAATGAATTCCACCTCATTTATAGTGTAGTAGTATTCATTATTTCAAAAATCTGCTTGTCCTAACCCCTTCAACTAGATGGCACAAAAAAGACGCCGAAGTATATCCGGCGCCATGTATTATACGTCGAAGTGGAAGTGATCCGGGTCTTGCCCGCTGCGTTCGTTGCGGTTCAAGGCATCAATCCGCTCCATTTCTTCACTCGTTAGCACGAAATCAAAAATATCAGCGTTGGCCGCAATTCGCTCTTCATGCACCGATTTTGGTATGGTCACAACCCCGTGCTGCAGATCCCAACGCAGAATGACCTGCGCGGCTGTCTTGTTGTAGTTGCGTCCGATTTCGGTAAGCACAGGATCATCGAGCAGTCGGCCGCGCATCAGCGGACTCCATGCTTCAAGCTGAATACCCTTATCTTTGCAGAAATGCAGCAGATCCTTTTGGGTAAGGCGCGGATGGAATTCTACTTGATTAACCATAGGTACGATCCGCGCATCCGACAGCAAGTCTTCGAGATGGTGCACATGGAAGTTGCACACACCAATAGCGCGTATCGCTCCGTTTTCATAGAGTGTCTCTAGTGCACGCCATGTATCCTTGTATTTTTCCTTTACCGGCCAGTGGATTAAGTATAGATCAAGGTAGTCAAGGCCAAGCTTTTGGCGGCTCTCTTCAAAGGCCCGCAGTGTAGAATCATACCCTTGGTCTGTGTTCCATACTTTGGTGGTGATGAACAATTCTTCGCGAGAAACACCGCACGCCTGTACGGCCCGACCTACGCCTGCCTCATTATAGTAGAGTGCAGCGGTGTCGATGCTGCGGTAGCCGACCTTGACGGCTGCCTGTACAGCCCTCTCCACTTCCTCACCATCTTGAGACTTATATACACCAAGGCCAAACCAAGGCATCCGAACACCATTATGCAGCGTTGTACAGTCAAAAATACTGGTAATCATGGGCTTCATCTCCTTGTCATGTTTATTTTAGCACATTATGATTGTGTGCATCATCCATCTCTCTCTGCTGTTCATCTATCATCTTTTCGGCTGTAAGCGAGGTAGCCGTCTCGGTTTTTGGAGCCGCAGAGCGAAGCGGTATTTCCTCTAGGAAAAATGTGAGCAGAAAGCCGATTCCAACCGCTATCGCCGCCGATAGAAATACGCCGATCAGCGAATAGGAAAGCGCTTCTCTAAGCACCTGAACGAGCTGGTCAAACAGCGGTTGAATGGAAGCCGGGATATTGGATTGAATCGCCTCTAGCTTGGCAGGGTCCATAAGCACCTGAGGGTTCTGGAGTGCAGCGAGCTTGCTTGCGAGCGCAGGATTGTCTGCGATCTGTCCCATACTCCCTTCGGCAGCCGTCCTCTGCATGCCATCCATCATGCGCTGGCTCATCACGGTTCCCATAACCGAGACGCCTACGGTTCCGCCCAACTGGCGAAATAGTTGGGTGGAAGCGGTAGCGACACCGAGCAGGCGCTGCTCCACCGCATTTTGTACCGTTAGAGTAAAGATAGGGAACGCGGTACCAAGTCCAAGTCCCACCACAATCATATAAAGTACGGCTATTGTATTTGTCGTATGGCTATCCATACGTGACATGAGAAAAAGTCCTGCAATCATGATAAACAGGCCGAATAGGGCCATTGTTTTATACTTTCCTGTCTTCGTAATGAGCTGGCCGCAGACGGAGCTTGCGAGCACCATACTAAGCGACATGGGCATCATCACAAAGCCTGATGCAGTTGCAGAGGTTCCGATTACGCCTTGAACGAAGATAGGCATATACATAATCGCGCCGAACATTCCAACTCCTATCATAAAGCCGATCATGTTCGACAGTGTGAAGATGCTATTTTTAAATAAAAACAGCGGCAATACCGGGCTTTTTACTTTGCGCTCGATCAGGAGGAAGATAGTGAGCGCAGCAAGTGAAATAGCAAACAGGCTGAGAATTTCGCTAGAACCCCAAGCGAATTTTGAACCGGCCCAGGAAAAGGCGAGCAGCATCGGAATGAGCGTCGCTGTCAAAAACACGGAACCGAAATAATCAACCGCCTCCCCTTCTTTACGCGGAACGGAAGGGAACATATAGAAGATCAGCGCAAAAGCGACAATACCGAAGGGCAGGAAAATCCAGAAGATCCAGTGCCAGTCGGCATTGTCAACGATGTAGCCGCCAAGCGTTGGGCCGAAGACACTGGCAAGCCCGAATACACCACTCATGACTCCCTGCCAACGGCCACGCTCTCTGGGGGCAAACAAATCACCGATCGCCGTGAACGCTGTTGACATGATCAAGCCCCCGCCAAGCCCCTGTAGAGCCCGATATAAAATTAACTGGATGATTGTCTCGGCCAAACCACAGAGAAGAGAAGCGATAATGAAAACGCCTAAGCCAAGCAAGATAAATGGTTTACGACCGTAAATATCTGATAATTTACCTGCAAGAATGGCAGTAACACTAGAAGCGAGCATATAAATAGTAAAAATCCAGCTATAGTATTCCATTCCGCCAAGCTCAGCGATAATACGGGGAAGGGCGGTTCCCACAATGGTTTGGTTGAGAGCCGCAAACAGCATGGCGGCGATGATGGCAATCATAATCGTCACCTTTTGCTTATGTTCTAAGTGTTCCATGTCTTTATGCTCAACTCCTTTTTGTTTCTGGTTTTTATGCACGCCAAGCAAAACATGAGCATGCTAGAAGAACTATAGCGTTTTTTGAATTGTTAGTTTTTCTAACGAATAGCGATTATATAGTTTTACCTACACAATGTCAATCAGACAACAGGCAGGCTAGTCGCAAGTAAAATGGTAGAGAAATGTATGAAAAAATATAATAAATTCACAAAAAGTAGGGGGAAGTAAAAATTTTGTCTGGAATTCCAATGATAATGTAGTAATATTTTCTTATATACATTTTGTTAAAGGTGAATAAAGTTCCGGATATTGGAGTCTGTATAACAAAATGCACACATAATAGCAAAGGAAAACAACGTGGTGAATAGGAATAAAGGAGTGAGTATCCGTGTTTCCTTCAGTGAATCAAGTGGTTCGGCTTGTTTCTTATGATGAAAGAAATGAAGAAAAAAAATATAAAGCGATTGTGGCTGATATAACGGATGAATTCATTATGATTACGTATCCGATTGATGAGCAGAACGGACATACGGCGCTGCTTGTAGATGGAAGCTCACTGTACGTAAGCTACATTCAATCTGACGGAGCGCAGTACGAGTTTCTTACCGTCATTGTCCGCCGAAAGCGTGAGAACATTCCCATGCTGGTGCTTATTAAGCCTGCAGCAGACACAATCCGGCGTATTCAACGCAGGGATTATCTTCGCGTACCAACAAAATTAAAGCTCGATTTCTTCTGGGATACAGAAGGTGAACCAAAAACGTATGCCGGTCTTACAGTTGATGTAAGCGGTGGAGGCATTAAATTCATGTGCAGTGCCAAAACGCCTTGGCCTGATGGCATTCATATTCTCGCATGTAAATTGTATGTCCCAGAAATCGGTCCGCAGAACATAAAAACAAAGCAGGAGTTATGCATTCCGCTAAAAGCGAAAATCATCCGCCGTTCTGCACCTGATGTGAACGGTCTGCAAACGGTCGCCCTTACGTATGATGAAATTGCGGAAGTGCATAGAGAAAAAATCATTCGCTATTGCTTTGCCAGACAGTTGGAGATCAAAAACAAAGCACTGCCGTAATGTTGAATGATTCTGTCAATGATCACATCGCGTTCATGAAATGTTTACTGAAACGTCAACAAGTGCCAATATTTCCTTACCATTCCTATAATACAATAAACACGAGAAGAAGAAGCACATACCTTAAGGAGGGTATAAGAAAATGAAAGAGCATTGTGTCGTTTGCGGTACACGTACAGAAGAAATGCATGTTTGCCAAAGCTGCATGGATATTGAGGATTTCGGTTATCCGTCGTTTCCGGCGTATGCGTTGATGGAGAAGGTACAGACGAAGACGGCAGAAGAGAAAGTGAACGTGCTGCAATTAGTAGGATAACTACATTGAAATATACGACGATCAATAGAGATGAAGCGCCCGGTGATTGCAATAATCACTTCATGGGCGCTTTTTGCGTTTTGCCTTTTAATAATTTATAGTAAGGGATAGAGGAAAATAAAGTAAAGAAGGTGAAACGATGGAGCGGACTGGATTGGTGCTTGAAGGAGGCGGAATGCGAGGCGTCTATTCGGGTGGAGTGCTCGATTTCTTTATTGAACATAGCCTATACTTTCCGTATGTGATTGGCGTATCGGCAGGCGCTTGTCACGGCTCATCCTATGTTGCGAAGCAAAAAGGCCGAAATAAGAAAGTGACCATTGATTATATTAATCATCCGCAATATCTTAGCTATCGGAATTTATTCCGTGAAAAAAGTTTATTTGGTATGAACCTTATTTTTGACGAACTTCCCAATCGGCTGGTGCCGTTTGATTTTGATACATTTTACTCGTCTTCTCAGAGTTTTATGGTGGGTACGACGGATTGCATAACCGGGGAGCCTGTCTATTTCTCAAAAGATTCAGCGGACATGTTAACGGTGCTGCGCGCATCATGCAGTTTGCCGTTTGTATCTCCGGCTGTGACGATTAACGGAAAGGAATTGCTAGATGGCGGAGTCTCAGATCCGATCCCGATTCGCAAAGCGATCGCAGATGGCAATGAGAAGAATGTGATCATTCTTACACGTAATAAAGGATATCAAAAAGAAGCGTTCAAGCTAAAATGGCTTGCTGGAAAAGTATATAAAAAGTATCCGGGTCTTGTGAGTAGTCTCATCCGTCGCCATATAGTATACAATGAGACGCTTGCATACATCGAACAATTAGAGCGTGAGGGACGGGTTTTTGTTATCCGGCCTACGCGTCCTATTGAAGTTGATCGGATGGAGAAGAACAAAGAGAAGTTGGGCAGATTGTATGATCAAGGATACGAGGATGCAAAGCGGACAGCCGATGCACTTGCACAGTGGCTGGCTGTGTAACAAAAAAGCGAAGCGCAGATAGAGTTATATTTGCGCTTCGCTTTTTGCGTGTTATGCTTTCGCTTTAAAATGGACAACTGCAGTATATAAGGGGCGTGCCGCATCCGGTGCAAAGGCTACGTGATGCGTAACGGAATGCACTTCAAGCATGAGCACTTTGTTGTTTTCGATTTGCTCGTCGATTTTTCTCTCTAGTGTCTTTAGATCGTGCGCTTCAAAAAACTCTACTTTGTCATGAATGCGTTCGAGTTTGAAATCCATAGGTTCTCTCCTTTTTTTACGGTGCTTTTGTATGCTGTCTCTTTTATTATAGAGGGAGGAAGCGATAGGGGAAAGTTCGTCTTTTCACGAGTCAGGACTTCGTTCACCTAGCAGTTTTTGATAGAATAGAGAAAAATAGTGAATCGAATCGGGGGAGTGTAGGCGTGAAATTTTTTCATACAGCCGATTGGCACTTAGGAAAGATCATTCAGTCCGTATACATGACGGAAGATCAGGAATATATCTTGCACCAGTTTATTGATGCAGTACGGGAAGAGAAGCCCGATGCTATATTGATTGCGGGCGATTTATATGATCGGGCCGTACCGCCTACAGAAGCGGTAGAGCTATTAAATCGAACGCTGCATGAGCTTGTAGTGAATCAGAAGACACCGGTGCTTGCCATCGCAGGCAATCATGACAGTCCGGACCGCATTGCCTTTGCCAGCAGCATTATGCAGGGACAGGGCCTGTATCTTTCGGGACGGCTTGATGGCGATTTTGCGCCGGTGGTGCTTCATGATGAATACGGACCGGTACATGTGTACCTTGTGCCGTATGCAGACCCAAGCCGCGTACGTACAGTGCTTGGGGATGAAGAGATTCGCACCCATGATGATGCTGCCCGTGCGATTACAAATCGTATTCTTGAAGCTCGTATCCCTGGTGTGCGCTGTGTGCTCGTTGGTCATGCATTCGTTACTCCGTCAGGCGAGAAGGAAGACATGGAGAATGCGAGTGATGCGGAACGACCGCTTTCCATCGGTGGTGCAGAATATGTTCATGCCCGTTATTTTAAGCCATTTCAGTATACGGCGCTCGGTCATCTGCATCAAGCCCATCATGTTGGAGATGAGACGATTCGTTATGCGGGTTCACCGCTTAAGTACTCCATTTCGGAAGAGAAGCACAAGAAGGGCTTCTATATTGTAGAGATGGACGGGGAGGGTCAGGTTCGTGTGGACAAGCGTCTGCTTGCCCCGCGCCGGGATATGCGTACGGTGCGTGCTACCATGGAAGAGTTGGAGCGGCATGAGCGAAGTGATGATTACGTGTTCGTACAGCTAACGGATGAGAACCCGGTACTCTCAGCAATGGAGCGCATCCGCTCGGTCTATCCTTATGCGATGCATGTTACACAGCAGTTGATGATTCCGCAGGCTGAAGAGCTAACGGCGGAGCGCATAGAGCCTGCAGAGAAGGATGATGTGGCGTTATTTCGTGCATTTTATAAGGAAGTAAAAGGAGCGGAGTTGAGCGCGGAGAAGGAAGAAGTATTCCGCTCGGTGCTTGAAGAAGTATTCGCCAAAGAAGGGGAGCGCGTATGAAGCCGATTCGTGTGATCATGTCTGCTTTTGGTCCGTATAAATATAAGGAAGAGATCGATTTTACACAGCTTGGTGAGCATCGCCTGTTTGCTATTTCCGGAACGACAGGAGCCGGAAAGACGACAATTTTTGATGCGATCTGCTTTGCCCTGTATGGCGAAGCAAGCGGTGAAGAACGCAGTGACCCACGCTTTCTGCGCAGTCACTTCGCGGAGGATGATCATCATACGTCTGTCGACCTGTTGTTTGAACTAAAAGGTCGCCGCTATCGGGTGTTCCGGCAGCTAAGCCATGTAAAAGCGGGAAATAAGACGGCGACAGGAGCACAGATCGAACTGTATGAAGTGGACGGGGATGGAGAGCAGCCTTGTGTCGACCGGTTTACAGTCCAAGATGTCAATGGAAAAATTGAGGATTTACTTGGTCTGACGAAGCAGCAGTTCAGTCAGATCGTGATGCTGCCGCAGGGTGAATTCCGTAAGCTACTCACTTCCGATACGGAGAATAAGGAAGAAATCCTGCGCCGTATCTTTAAGACGGAACGATATCAATCCGTAGTAGATGCACTTAACCGCCGCCGCAGGGAAGCGGAAGAGAAGTGTCGAGGCGGAGAGAAGGAGCAGGAGAAATACATAAGTCAGATTCATGCTGTTCTGCCGGAGCGCGAGGGCTCTCTTTTATTTGACACACTCAAGCAACCGTACCGCAATATTGAACAGATTCTCAAAGGGCTCGATGCGGAATATGTCCATCATGATACACAGACAACGATCCATCAGATCGCTAAATCCCAAGCGGAAGAGATGTATAAAGCAAAAAATGAAGCATATCACCGCGCACGGATGGTGAATGAGCGGTTTGAGGAACTAGAGCAGAAGCGCGCACGTGACGTGCTGCTAAAGCATAAAGCTCAGGAAATGAAAGAAATAGAGAAAATAGTAGCGCTTGCCGAACAAGCGAGTCGGATGGAACTTCATGAGGAGCAGCGAAGCAGTACCCGCCTAGATGAGGAGCGGAAGCGGCAGCAGGTAGCGGAGGCAGAGCGGACGGAAGCGGAAGTGAAGAAAGCCCTTCGTATAGCGGAGACGGCGTATCGCAAGGAAGAAGCGGGCGAAGAAGAACGGCAGGCTGCATTTCGTGAAGCCGATCATCTGCGGGAATTACTTCCGCTGGTGGAGTCGTTACACAAAAAGGAAAGCACGCTTGTCGCATATAAGCGGCAGGCAGAAACACTTCAGGCACAGTTGACACAGACTGAACAGGCGTGGCAGACCGGGAAAGAAAAGAAGGCCGCCATCCTGCAGGAAATAAAGCAGATGGAGCTGCGGGTAGGGAAGTTGAGCGAAAAGCGAGTACTTCTCACAGAGATGCGGGCGCAGGGTGCTGTATTGAAGCGGTATGTCGGGATGGTAGAACAGATTCAACATTGGGAGCGCAACACAACAGCCAAGCGGAATAGCTATGAAGCGTCGCGGATAGAGTATGAAGCGATCGAGCGCCGATTTCTAGATGGACAGGCCGCTGTTCTTGCCCAGCACTTGCATGACGGAATGCCGTGTCCGGTCTGCGGCAGTACTGAACATCCACAGAAAGCCGATACAGGAGAGGCTGGAGTAACCAAGGAGCTTGTACAGGAGAAGCGGCAGGAGAAAGAGGAAAAAGAAGCGGCGTTTAGGGAAGCCGATGCAAGGTGGCAGGCAGAGCAGGCGGCACTTGGGAAGCTGTCACAAGATATCGTAGAGTACGGATTTGATATAGAGACAGCGATCGAGCGATATCCGGCTTTTCTGGAGGAAGGGAAGGCTTTGCGGCAGGAAGTGGAGCAGCTTGAGGAAGAGGAGCGGCAGCTTGCTGTACAGAAGCAGGAACATGAAGCAATAGAGAAACACCTGGAGATACAAGCAGAGGAAAAGGAGCGCAAGACAGCAGCCCTTCATGCTGTGCGTATGGACTATGAGAAGGAGCGGGCCGTATATAAGGCCGATCTGCATAAAATACCAGAAGCATTGCGTTCCCTTGCGCGCTTGCAGATACAGCTTACAGAAGCTGAACAGCGCCGGGATATGCTTGCGACGCGTTGGAAGCAGACTCAGCAGCACTACCACAATGTTTCAGAAGAAGCAATCAAAGCGTCGAGCAGCGTGCAGCATGCCCAACAGCAGGTCACAGAAGCTGTACAACGGCGGGCTGCGGCGGAGCAACGCTTTGTTCTCGCGCTCGGTGAAGCGGGATTTGCAGATGAGGCGGCTTATCATCTAGCGAAGCGGTCTGAGGCGGAGCGCAGACAATATCAAGCAGAAATCGAGCGTTTTACCGAAGAGCGAGCTACGATACGTGCGCAACTGGCTGCCCTTGAAGAAGAGCTTGCAGGCAAAGAGCGTGCGGATCTGGCTATACTCTTGGCTGAAGTGGAACGGTTGGATGCGGAGTGCGAATGGGCAAGAGAAGCACATGCAGCAGCTCTAACTTGCCGTGAGCGGGCGCGCGAACTTGCCGAACGGATAAAAGAGGCAGGCCAAGCTTTCAAAGAGCTTGATCAGGAACGGGCGCGTATCGTCGATTTATACAATATTGTGCGCGGCGAAAACCAATACAAAATCTCGTTTGAGCGCTACCTGCAAATCGAATTTCTTGAGAAAATTATTTATATGGCTAATCAGCGTCTGCATCGATTATCGAACGGCCAATTTCAACTGCGCAGAAGCGATCGTTTAGAGAAGCGAGGACGACAGAGCGGGCTTGGGCTTGATGTGTATGATGGCTATACAGGACTGACCCGGGATGTTAAAACCTTATCAGGCGGTGAAAAGTTCAACGCCTCCCTCTGCCTTGCGCTTGGCATGGCCGATGTGATCCAAGCCTATCAGGGTGGTATTTCCATTGAGACGATGTTTATTGATGAGGGATTTGGTTCGCTCGACGATGAAACTCTGCAAAAAGCGATTGATACCTTAATTGAGCTGCAGAGTTCAGGTCGAATGATCGGGGTTATCTCACATGTACAGGAATTAAAAAATGCAATGCCGGCTACGCTCGATGTGCATAAAACAAAAGAAGGCTATAGCCGGACGCGCTTTGTGTTAAAGGAATAGAATCGCAAAGGAGTCTTGACTGCATATGAAAACGACCATTCCGATAAAAACAGATATTGAAATCGCCCAGGAGGTAGCGATCCAACCGATCGAGAAGATCGCTCAGCAACTTGGTTTAACAGAGGCCGAATGGGAGCCATACGGCCGCACGAAAGCCAAGCTATCCCTCTCTATGATGGAGAAGCTGCGTACGAGAATGGATGGGAAGCTTGTACTCGTCACAGCGGTTAGTCCGACGCCTGCGGGTGAAGGGAAGACGACGGTTACGGTTGGTCTGGGCCAGGCACTCAATCGGCTCGGCAAAAAGGCGATTGTAGCGGTGAGGGAACCATCGCTTGGCCCGAATTTTGGTTTGAAGGGCGGAGCTGCGGGTGGCGGTTATGCCCAGGTGATTCCGATGGAAGATATTAACCTGCATTTTACTGGGGATTTTCATGCCATTACGACAGCGCATAATCTGTTAGCGGCTCTTGTGGACAATCACATCTACCAAGGGAATGAGCTGCATATAGATCCGCGGCGCATCGTATGGAAGCGGGTCGTAGATATGAATGATCGGGCATTGCGTGAGATTGTGATCGGTCTTGGGGGCAAGGTCAATGGGGTTCCGCGCGAAGCTGGATTCGATATTACCGTAGCCTCTGAGATCATGGCGATTCTTTGTCTGGTTGAGAATCTGAGCGAGTTAAAAGAAGCGCTCGGCCGCATGCTGATCGCTTATACATATGAAGGAATGCCCGTATATGTAAAGGATCTTGATGCACAGGGGGCAATGACGCTCGTTCTCAAAGAAGCCATCAAGCCAAACCTTGTCCAAACCCTTGAGCATACGCCTGCACTGATTCATGGCGGTCCGTTTGCCAATATTGCCCACGGTTGCAGCAGTCTCATCGCAACGAAGATGGCATTAAAGCTTGGCGAATATACGATTACCGAAGCGGGATTCGGCTCTGATCTTGGCGCTGAGAAGTTCATGCATATTAAATGCCGTCGCGGCGGGTTAAAGCCGGACGCGGTGGTGCTGGTGGCGACCATTCGTGCACTGAAGATGCATGGCGGGGTCGCAAAGGAAAAGCTGGCCGTCGAAGATGTTGAAGCACTGCGGCGCGGTGCGGTGAATTTGGAGAAACACATGGATACGATCCGACAGTTCGGTCTGCCGCTTGTGGTCGCTTTAAATCGGTTTCCAACTGATACAGAACGGGAGAGACAAGCTCTTCAGATGATATGTGAGCAGCAGGGCGTCCCGTTTTCTCTCACAGAGGTATGGGAGCATGGGGGCGCGGGGGGTGAAGCCTTGGCACGTACTGTCATAGAGACAGTGGAGCGTGCGGACAATCATTTCCGCTTCCTTTATGAAGTGGATGCACCGCTTGCGGAGAAGATCGAGGCAGTAGCAACCAAAGTATACGGTGCGGATGGTGTCAGGTTCACCGAACAGGCCAGGAAGCAGCTTGCAGAATATGACCGGTATGGCTGGTCCAAGCTGCCGGTTTGTATGGCAAAGACCCCGTATTCTTTCTCCGATAACCCTGCGCGCATTGGTCGTCCAAGCGGATTCATGATTACGGTGCGTGAGCTTCGTCCTTCGCTTGGTGCGGGATTCATCGTCGCCTTGACCGGAGATGTCATGACGATGCCTGGCTTGCCGAAGCAGCCGGCCGCGCTGCGGATGGATGTAGATAAGAAGGGACGGATTTCCGGGTTATTCTAAGGAAGAGAGGGGGAGCCCCTTGCCAGAAGAACAGCTTACCGCATGGCTGCAGGCGTATCAAGCAGATGAGGTGAACCGCCTGCAGAATCACAGCATTGATGAGGCGCGCGCAGCGTTCCTCTCGCACTTTCATGAGCTAGAGAAGCTATGCCTAGGTGATCTGACGCTTGCACAGTTTAAGAAGGTGCTGGATCATAAAACAAAAAGCAAACATATGATTGACGGCAAGAAGATAAACATTTGGGGGTTCAGCGGTTTTTCCGGTCAAATGTTTTTTAATCAGATATACAATCAGACTGAGTATGCAGGAATGCTGGATGAGCTGACAGAAGCCCTGTGCAAGGCGGTTCAGATCCCAGCGCATGAAGAGAATGAATATGAATGGACCATTAAGAAATACAGCGATTTTGCATCAGTTATCTATCGGACACAAAAAGCAGCAATTGCCGGCGGGTACCCACCGCAAAAATGCGCATCCGTAAAATTTGCAACGTTTTTCCTCAGTTTTTTCTGGGGCCTGCAGGATTTGCGACGCTATCCTATCTTCTATAAAGCGGACCGGGATGCATTAAACTACTTCGGGTATGAGACATGTGATCGGGAGAAGCCGTTCGATAGTGCTGCCTATGTACGATTTGTCCGATGCCTCTGTGCGCTGCGTGGCAAGCTTGAAAAGATCAGCGGAGTTGCCTGGAGCCTGCCGGAAGTACAGCATTTTCTCTTTTATGTGTCGCGCCGTATGACAGAAGGGGAACAGGTTGAAGAGAATAGGGAAGGGACGCTGGAGGAATCTCGAACGGCGCAGCGCTTGATGCATCTTTTGCAAACCCATAATTTTATCGTATCGCATGCGCAAGAAGTAGATGCTGTGCAATACGGTCTATCCGAAGAATACAAGTCCAAAGTGATCTGGCGATTTGCTGGTACGCAGGGGGATCGTACGTATGCGTATGTATTCATTTGGGACGTGCCATCTGAATACATCTGTACCATTTATGAAGAGAATGAAGAGGGCTTTCTACGTAAGCTCTATACGATTGAAGTAGAGGATGAACGCACCTTCCTCTCCGCCCTTGATGCCCATCTCGGACGTAGGGAAGTCGAACATCGCTCTTATACGCTTGAGGATGCGGCAGCAGATACGTACCTTGATACAAAGACGCTTGCAGAGTGGCTTGATGTGCTGTATGAGAAGAAGCAGATGATCTTATACGGACCACCTGGTACAGGGAAAACCTACACGGCCAAGCGGCTTGCCAAAGTCATGGCACAAAGTGACAGCCGTATTTGCCTCGTTCAGTTTCATCCGTCGTACACGTATGAAGAATTCATTGAAGGGATGCGGCCTGAGATTGTAGAGGGAGAAGATGGAACTTCACACATGAAGGTGAACGTAAAGCCCGGTCTGTTTCTTGAACTATGCCAAGAAGCACTTAAGCAAGAGAATCGGGACCGCGCGTACGTACTCATTATCGATGAATTCAACCGTGCGAATACAGCCAAAGTATTCGGGGAATTGCTGTATGCGCTTGAATACCGCAATTCTTCCATCCCGCTGCCATATTCAAGGGATAAAATGATTGTGCCGGATAATGTGTATTTAATTGGTACGATGAATACGACGGACCGCTCGCTGGCTCAGCTTGATTTTGCGCTGCGCCGCAGATTTCCGGCTGTATATGTATCGGTGCGTGAAACGGAGCGAATTCTGCGCGCATATCTTCTTGAACACCATCCGGATATGATATGGATCGCAGAGTTGGTTCATCGGGCAAATAAGCAGATAAATCATCCGGATTTTTTCCTCGGTCATAGCTTTTTCATGAACAGAGGACTAACGGATGAGAAGTTTGCGCGCATCTGGAAATATGAGGTTCTTCCATATCTTGAAGAGTATTTTGCCTATGAGCCGGAGCGTCTTCGTGAGTACACACTCGATGCGCTGCTGGAGAGGGAGGGAGATACAGGTGAAGGACAGTAAGCCAATCTATCGTTTAAAGGAATATGAGACAGTAAGCGGACTTTCCTTATCTCCTGAGAGTGTGGCGATATTGCGTACGGAATTTCATCATGTCGTTACACTCCGCTCTGCTCCTATGGAGACATGGGATGTGATGGCATCGTCTTATATTGGCCGCATCGAACTTTCTGATGCGGCGATTTATATTATGCCTAAGGTTACAAGTGATACGGTATGGCATTGGCTTTCGGTCGCTTATGATATCTCTTCGCTTAGACTCCATCCCCCTTCTACACAGCTTGGGGAGTGGAGAGGAGATGTGGAATGGTTGGTTAAGGCCTTTATGAAGGAATGCGCCTCCATCGTTCGCAGTGGGCTGCGCAGCGGGTATGAGACACGCGTAGACTCTATGGAGAATGTGCGCGGCGCACTGCGCATCGCTCCAACTCTTGGCCATTGGATGAAGCAGGAGTACCACTTTGTTTGTGCATATGATGAGCCGACACGTTCTGTACCGGTGAATCGCCTGCTTTATGCCGGGCTGTACCACATGGCGCAGCGGGATTATCATGATGCAAGAGTTCGCCTAGAACTCTTGCGGCTTTGTGCTGCCTTTGCTCCAGAGAAGGGAGAGGAGCGGGACGTGGCAGAGAGAACCACGCCATCCGAGCAGCTTACGGCGCTTGCCCATCTTTCACGCACACACTTTACCAGATCCTATACCCAAGCATGTGCTTGGCTTGCCCTATACTGGCGTTCATGCGGGTTGTCTATGCATAAAGGAGAGGTACTGTATGACAGTTTTGTGCTGGATATGAACGAGCTTTTTGAGCGCTATGTTGCACTCCGCCTTCAGACCGCACTCTTGCAGCATGATATTGAAGTGATTGTGCAGCCGCATCATTGGCTCGGTGAAGAAGGACAGATTCGTATCGTGCCTGATTTGGTGCTGCGTCATCAATCAGGCGAAGAGATCGTGGTGGATACAAAGTATAAGCTTCGCACAGGGCAGGGTGAGAATGCGGATGTGTTTCAAATGCTTGCCTATTTGACCGCCCGCAGCTCCCGCTCCGGCGTTCTTGTCTACGCTGCAAGAGAGGAGAGGGTAGACAGGATTTTACATACGGATAAGACAATATACCGATGGAGTTTGGGGCTTGATGTACCCATGAATATAGAGGAACAGGAAGCGCATATGCGGCGGATGATCCAACGTTTGCTTGCGCTGTTTGTCTAAGATTCGAATACTGATTGCCGAGGACGAAAAAGAATGATATGAGTTAGTTGTAACGATAGATGGAGAGAAGGCATATGTTTTGTCATGTTCCTCTTCTCTTTTTTATTTGTAAAATTATAAAATGATTGATTTTTCACTAAAAGGCACAGAACGGTTGAAGTCTCTGCTCATCGTGGTACCATGAAAAGAGTAGCTCTACAGAAGGTAGTGAGGCTACTGTAACAAAAAAGGAGGCATTTGATGCTCAAAGACAAAACCATCATCTTTATCGGAGCGGGTTCGATGGCCGAGGCCATGATCGCCGGGATGGTGGCGCAGCAGAAGTTGATACCGCAACAGATTACAGCCGTCAATCGCAGCAACACAGACAGAAGGAAAAACCTCGCTGAGCAATATGGAATTCGTACGGCAGCGTTAGAAGATGCGAAGATCGCGGAAGCCGATGTTATCGTCCTGGCTGTCAAGCCGAAGGACGCGGAGAGTGTGCTTGAGGCAATCAAAGCGGACGTGCATTCTAAGCAATTGATCCTCTCGGTGCTCGCCGGCATCTCTTCAGCCTATATTGCTGAGATATTGACAGCTGAGCAGCCGGTAATCCGCGTGATGCCGAATACGTCAAGTACAATCGGTGAATCAGCTACAGCTATTGCGAAGGGCCAACATGCGGCGGCGGAACATATGGCGCTTGCTGAAGCGCTGCTTGATTCGATCGGTTCAGTAAACCGTATTGAAGAAGAACAGATGGATGTTTTTACAGGAATTGCAGGGAGCGGTCCAGCGTATATCTACTATCTTGTCGAACAGATGGAGAAAGCAGGGCAGGAGAACGGACTAGACGCCCGTCTTGCACGCGAGATTGCTGTGCAGACGATCTTCGGTGCAAGTCGAATGCTAATGGAGACCGATGAGTCCCCTGAAGCCTTGCGCAAAAAGGTGACATCGCCGAACGGCACGACTGCTGCGGGCCTTACCGCGCTTCAAGAAAATGGAGGCGGAGCAGCCATCAAGGCAGCTATTGAAAGTGCAGCAGCACGGTCGCGGGAACTCAGTGAAGAATTTGAGAAGCTTCCTGTTCGTTCGTAATTTATATACACGTAAAAAAAAGGAGGATTCCCAGCTATAGGGAATCCTCTTTTTTCTGATTTTATACGTTTGCGGAAGTACCGTTTTTCATTTCTTCAACCATGGTTTCTTCCATCTCTTCAAATGTATCTTGTACGGAAGCCTTCGGTTCTTTGGTCAGCAGGCTAACGATAATGACTGCGATTAGGCTGCTGAAGAAGCCGGGGATCATCTCATATAATGTATCAGACAGATCCATTTGTACCCATGTAATAACCGTGATGGCACCGACAATCATACCGGCAAGTGCGCCCCATTTCGTCATGCGCTTCCAATACAGACTTAGAAGAATGGCCGGTCCAAATGCCGAACCAAAGCCTGCCCATGCATACCCGACAAGTCCAAGAATGGTTTCACTGGCATTGAAGGCAAGTGAAATAGCAATGACTGCAATAAGCAGGACAGAGAGTCGTCCGATGAATACAAGCTCTTTATCGGTTGCGTTGCGGCGGAAGAACGCTTTATAGAAATCTTCTGTAACTGCGCTAGATGTGACCAAAAGCTGCGAAGAAATCGTACTCATAATCGCAGCGAGAATCGCCGCCAATAGAAATCCTGTAATTAACGGATGAAACAGAATATTGGAGAACTGGATAAAGACTGTCTCTGGATCAGTCAATTTCATATTATTTTTTGAATAGTAAGCGATACCAACCAGACCGGTGAACATCGCGCCAAGAATCGAGACAGCCATCCAGCCGATTCCAATCCGACGAGCTGGCTTTAATTCATTGACCGATGTAATAGCCATAAAGCGTACAATAATATGAGGTTGTCCAAAGTAGCCGAGTCCCCAGGCGAGGAACGAAATCACGCCGATAACGGATGTTCCTTTGAATAAATCAAGCAATGTTGGGTCAATGTTGCGAACTTCGCTAAACGTCGCCTGGAAACCGCCTACGTCTGTAAGCGCAACGATGGGAACGAGAATGAGGGCGATAAACATGATGCACCCTTGCACAAAGTCTGTCCAGCTTACCGCGAGAAAGCCGCCAAATAGTGTATAAGCGACAACGACGCCTGCTGTGACAAATAAGCCGATTTTATAATCAAGGCCGAATGAGCTTTCAAATAAGCGTCCGCCGGATACCATTCCTGCTGTACAGTAAAGCGTAAAGAACACAAGAATGACAGCGGCGGAAGTAAAACGGATGATTTTCGTACGGTCTTTGAAGCGATTTTCTAGAAAGTCAGGAATTGTAATGGAGTCATTAGCCACTTCGGTATACGTACGCAGACGTGGCGCGACTACAAGATAATTCACATACGCACCGATAAGCAGTCCTACTGCGATCCATGCGCTTGATAAACCTGTCGCATACATTGCGCCAGGAAGTCCCATCAGCATCCAACCACTCATATCAGAAGCACCGGCAGAAAGCGCGGTAACGCCAGGGCCTAAACCGCGCCCACCGAGCATGTAATCGGATAAATCCGATGTGCGGCGGTATGCCCAGTACCCGATAAAGAGCATAAGAGCCATGTAAACTGTAATTGAAATTAGTACTTGTACTTGCAAAATAAGCGTCTCTCCTTACATCAATGATTTAAGTGTATGGTGCATATCCGTTCTCACTCGATTTTGCTTACGAGTTACTACACTACCAGACGTTACCCGTGCATTCAAGGCGATCAAACTTGAATTTTCAGGCAATATAGTTAGCAGAACGATTGATATAACAAAGATGTAAGCGCTTACTAAAAATAGAAGAAGTAAAACTAATATGAATTTTCGTTCATGAATCAACCTACAGATATGGATAGAAAAGGAAGACCGCGACTCAGAAGAGAGCGCGGTCAGTGTAAAGCTCATATGGCTATAGTATTTTTTTGTTCTCGTTTCACATACAGCCTATACAGAATAAAGGCTAACGCTGAGATGATAAGACCTGATACGTACGGCAGCCCTATCTGCATTGAATAAAGCATACCGCCGATTGGAGGTCCGGCGATACGGCCCAATGAATCAAACGAGGACAACAGCCCGGTGGCGCTTCCCTGCCCGACTTCTGTCCGCTTCGTTATCAGAGCCGATACACTTGGGCGGATGACGCCATTTCCAAGGCCGAAGATCGTCAGGAAAATCGCAGCCGTCGTAAAGCTATTTGTAAAAAGAATGAGACCAAAGCCAATGGCTGATACGACAAGCCCCATCTGTATTACTGCGCCTTCCCCGAATTTTTTGGTTAGCCGGCCGACGAGTCCTCCCTGGACTACTGCTCCGGCAAGCCCCATAATCATAAAAATATACCCAAGATTGGTAGTGCCAATCCCCGCCCGATCGAATGCAAAATAAGCGAAGGTTGCTTCTAAGCCTGCAAGTGAGAAGGAAACAAACAATTGCAGAACATACAGAACAGAGGTCGGACCGCTGAACGCTTTCCAGCGCGATTCCTTCGTCTTGCTAGAAGATTGGATGCGCTTCTCTTTCGGCAGCGATTCCTTAAGAACAAATAAGACGAAGAACACTGTAATCGCTGATACGATCCCAGCAATAAGAAAAGGTGTACTTAGGCTGTTCTTGGAAAATATACCGCCAATAGCCGGACCAAAAATAAATCCAAGTCCAACAGCTGCGCCGATGATGCCCATTCCTTTTCCCCGATCTTCCGGGGTTGTAATGTCGGCTACATACGCCATAGTTGTCGGCATATTGGCCGATGAAAGAAACCCAGCAAGAATGCGGGCTGCAAAAAGCATCCACAACTCATCTGAGAATGCGAATAGGAAAAAGGACAGTGAAAGTCCTGTAATACCAATTAGCATAACGGGCTTGCGACCGATCCGATCCGAGATACTGCCCCACATCGGAGCGAATAATAGCTGCATAAGCGAATATACCGCCATTAGCCATCCAAGCTGCGCCGGCGTAGCGCCCACTTGTTCAGCGAAGAAAGGAAGAACCGGAATGATGATGCCAAAACCTACCATGACAAGAAACATTACAGCAAATAAAACAGGGAGTGCTTTCTTATTCTCCATATAATACACCTCATTATCTATCCGTCCGTAAACGCGTAAGTTTTAATCAATCTGACTGTGATTATACGACTTTCCTACTTGAATAGTCAAGTGTGACTAAGGTAGAAAAGATGTGTTTATTCCCATTATTTTGATGCTGTATGCATGTCTGATGTGCTGCTTCTGAGGAAAAAATTGAAAATGCGGCAGGAAGCAAGCTATAGGATAGAGAAGGTTGAAGTTGGGATAAGCCCGGATTCCGGCTTATGAAATCTAGTAGTGGGGTGAATCAGAATGCAAAAGTATCAACTGTTTATTAACGGAGAATGGCAAGATGCAATCTCAGGTGATGTATACGATGTCGTAAACCCAGGTACAGGTGAAGTAGTAAGCGTAGCACCGTATGGAGACGAACGCGATACGGCCAAAGCAATTGAGGCAAGTCATACGGCCTTTAAAGAGTGGGCTGCTACACCTGCGCCAGAGCGGGCAGCCATTATGGTTCGCATGTATGAGTTGATGCAGAAGCAGCAAGAAGAACTGGCTCGAATGATTTCGCTGGAGATGGGCAAGCCGATTCGGGAATCGCGCGGTGAGGTAAAGATTGCCGCTGACTATGTGTTGTGGAATGCCGAAGAAGCTAAGCGTGTATATGGCACGACAATCCCGGCGGGTATGAAGAATAAGCGTCTGCAGGCAATCCGTCAGCCGGTGGGACCAGTGGGGGCCATTACCCCTTGGAATTTCCCGTTGTCAATGGTGACGAGGAAGATTGCACCTGCGCTTGCCGCCGGATGCACAGTTGTATTCAAGCCGGCCAGCCAAACGCCCGGAAGCGCGGTACAGTTCTTCAAAATTGCGGAAGAGGCAGGAATGCCAAAAGGTGTCATCAATCTTGTGATTGGAAGTTCGAGCAAAATTGGTCATGCACTGCTTACCGATAAGCGTATCCGTAAAATTACCTTTACCGGCTCTACAGAAATCGGTAAAGAATTGATGAAGCAGGCGGCGGATCAGGTGAAGCGTGTCTCGATGGAGCTTGGCGGTCATGCTCCGCTCATCGTATTTGAGGATGCGGATCTTGATAGGGCGGTAGATGGAGCGATTGCGAGCAAATTCCGCAATAGTGGACAAACATGCATTTGCGCCAACCGCATTTATGTTCATGAGTCGATTGAAGAAGAATTTACGAAGCGCTTTACACAAAAAGTAGAGGCGATGAAAATCGGCAACGGACTAGAAGAAGATGTGGAGCTTGGGCCGGTGATCGACCAATCTGCGGTGGAGAAGGTTAAAAGCCATGTAGAGGACGCGGTAAGGAAGGGTGCGCTTGTTGCAACAGGCGGACGCGAGTATACGCCAGAGGGTGGGGAGAAAGGCTTCTTCTATGCGCCGACCATCCTGACAAATGTAAATGATGCGATGTTGATTTCGCATGAAGAAACCTTTGGGCCAGTCGCTCCGGTATTTACATTCCGCACAGACGAAGAAGCGATCGAGAAAGCCAATAATACGTTGTATGGCCTGGCTGCATACTTCTTTACAAAGGACCTGTCACGGGCGACACGCGTAGCCGAAGCGCTTGAATACGGGATTGTTGGTGTTAATGACGCGGTACCGACCACTGTCCAGGGGCCGTTTGGCGGTATGAAAGAAAGCGGGATGGGACGTGAAGGTGGTCCAGACGGATTAGCTGACTTCCTTGAAACGAAGTTTATCTCCACTGTTATTTAATCATTATTAGGATAAGAAGAAAAGCGCCTCCGGAATGGGGCGCTTTTCTTACTTTGCAAGAATGGGGTTTAGAGGAGGAGGGGAAACGGGAAGATAAAAGCGTGTGCTTCCAATTTTGGAAAAGGAGAGGATATGATGAAAGCAGTAACATACAATGGTGTGCAGGATATGAAAGTACGGGACGTGCCGGATGCGTATTTGAAGAATACAGACGATATTCTTGTACGTATTACAACGACAGCCATTTGCGGCTCGGATCTTCACCTCTACCACGGACGTATTCCGGGACTGCCGGAAGGTTCGGTTATTGGACATGAACCGATGGGGATCGTAGAAGAGGTCGGTCCGGATGTAACCCGTGTTAAAAAAGGCGATCGGGTCGTTATTCCGTTTAATATCTCTTGTGGTCAATGCTTCTTCTGCCAAAATCATATGGAAAGCCAGTGCGATAATTCGAATGAGAATAATAATGGAGACACAGGTGCGTATTTTGGTTATTCGGAGACATTTGGCGGCTATCCCGGCGGTCAAGCAGAGATGCTGCGTGTGCCGTATGGTAACTTCATGCCGTTTGTCATCCCGGAAGACTGTGAGCTTGAAGACGAGAAGCTTTTGTTTCTATCTGATGTCATCCCTACCGCATACTGGGGAGTTAAGAATGCAGGTGTAAAACCGGGGGACACGGTCATTGTGCTCGGTTCCGGACCTGTGGGACTGCTCACGCAAAAATTCGCTTGGATGGAAGGGGCAGAGCGGGTGATTGCTGTAGATCCGGTAGAATACCGTCTGGTTCATGCCAAGCGTGTCAATGATATTGAGCCCGTTATCTTTGATACGACGAATGAAAAAGCGGTCGGCATGTATCTTAAAGAGATGACAAAGGGTGGAGCCGATGTGGTGATTGACTGTGTCGGCATGGATGGCAAGATGTCCACAGTAGAAAAAGTAAGCTCGGCACTCAAACTGCAAGGCGGTAGTTTAGGTCCGATTACGGTTGCCAGCCAAGCGGTGCGCAAGTTTGGTACGGTGCAGCTTATCGGTGTCTACGGTTCAATAATGAACATGTTCCCGCTTGGAGACTTTTTCTCTCGCAATATATCAGTGAAGATGGGACAAGCGCCTGTTATCCACTATATGCCGGAGTTGTATGAGAAAATAAAAAAGGAAGAATTTGATCCTTCACACATTATTACGCATACGCTGCCGCTTGCGGAAGCGGAGCACGGCTATCGCGTGTTTGACCAAAAAGAGGAGGATTGTATTAAAGTAATCCTCAAGCCATAATCTCCTTTGCATATATGCAATGAGGTGAATGAGGTGATAGAAGATGATAGGTAGAATAGAAGAAGATTATACGACGCTCAGTCAAGCGGCTGCGCGGCATGTATATGAACGGATTCAGAAGAGAAGCCGTATCACGCTTGGTCTTGCTACGGGTGATACGCCGCTTGGGCTGTACCGTGAACTTCTGCGCCTGCATCAAGAGCACCCAATCAATACAGGGATGCTTACAACTTTTAATTTGGATGAATACGTCGGTGAAGCGCCGGGTTCGCCACACAGTTACCGCTACTATATGAATAAGCATCTATTTGTTCCCCTTGGCATCCCGCTTGCACAGACGCATGTGCCAAATGGGCTTGCACCTAATATTGAAGCTGAATGTGAGCGATATGAGGTAAGTATTGAGACGTGCGGAGGTGTGGACCTGCAGATTCTTGGCGTCGGCCGGAATGGGCATATTGGGTTCAATGAGCCGGGAACATCACTTGACAGTTATACGCATGAAGTGGCGCTATCACCATCAACGCGTGAGGCGAATGCCAAGCATTTCGGCTCCATTGCGAATGTACCGCACAGTGCCATCACAATGGGGATCGCCAGCATTTTGCGCGCGCGTGAGATTCTTTTGCTGGCAAGCGGTCGACAAAAGGCGGAAGCTATGCGCCACTTGTTTGAAGGTGACACAGTTACAAACGACTGGCCGGTCACGGTGCTCAAGAAGCACCCGGCTGTATATGTGCTGATGGATAAGGATGCCATAGCGATGCTCTCAGATGAAACGATTGAAAACCTTATCTCCTATTCTCGTTAAAACCGCCGGTTGATCTGGCGGTTTTTTCTTTGGGTGAAGGAGTTGACGAGACAAAATAGAATAGATGAAGAGGTATGAAAAATAATAGAGAACCGACAAGGAAGAGGGATTTGTAACCGATGTTCTATGAAGAAATACAGCCGCAGAAGCTAAAAGACTTTCTTAATGATCCAACGCATGAAACATTCCGGGATCTTCTTTTGCATAATACGGGAGAAACCGATTTTTTAGATTTTAAGATGAAATGGATTGATCTGACAAAGCTGGCCAAGCATATTCTTGCCATCGCGAATTCCGGGGGAGGCTGTATCATTGTCGGCGTCAGTCAAAAAAGTGATGGAAGCACTTCGGCTGATGGGTTAGCGCCGAATGATTTTCTTGATAAGGCAGATGTAGATAATAAGCTAGATAACTATCTGCCTAACTGGCTTACGTATCGTACGGAGGACTTTATTTATGATCATAAGGAAAAGGGTGTGCTCTCAGGGAAAAGGTTTCAAGTTCTATTGATTGACTATGATCCGAAATATGTTCCATATACATCAATTATCAGCCGTGGCGAGCTTCGCTATGGGGCTATCTATATTCGGCAGGGTACGAAATCGCTGGAGGCATCAAATGAGAATCTGGTAGAGATGATTCTGCGCAAAGTTAAATCCGGCGGCTCTTATACGACAGAACTTAGTCTTCAGGAACATTTGACACAGCTTAAGCAATTGTACTATGAGCGAAGCAAGCAGTCGGATGAAGATTATGAGCGGTTTATTGAAGATATGATTTGGCGCAAACAGCAGCGGATTGAGCAAATTCTTGATATTGCCCGGCTGAAAGAGGATATGCTGCTGTAATCCATGCATGTCGAAATATCACGGAAAAAAAAGGTTGTGTTCTTCGTCATCCTTCCATACCATCTATAGAGGGAAAAAATAGATCGGTATGGGGGAACATAGTGAAAAAATTACAGCGGATGTCGCTTTTGATTATGATATCCATCACGATATGCACGGTAGCGTTGTATGCTGCTTCGGCTTCGATTATGAAGACATCAAAACCAGTACTTTCGCAAAACATAGAGGTGGCGGCACCAAAGAAGCAAACTGCTGTACAGCCGAATGTAGCAGCGGCATCACCCATAACGCTAAAAAAATCGTCGGCTGATATTACCGTAAGTGCTGTGGGAGATGTCACAATCGGTACCGATGAGAGCTTTGCTTATGCGGGAAGCTTTCCGCAGGAAGTGGAGAAAAACGGCTATGCCTATTTTGGTAAGCATATCAAAACGATCTTTACACAAGATGACCTTACGATTGCGAATTTGGAGACGACGCTGACGACGGCGAAAGCGAAAGCAGCTAAAAAATTCCGTTTTAAAGGTGCGCCGGAATATGCGCGTATCCTTACTCTATCGGGAATTGATACAGTCAATCTAGCGAACAATCATACGCATGATTATCTGCAGAGAGGATATGAGGATACACGGCGAACGCTTAAGCAATATGGCATTGGTTATTTTGGTTATACGACGATGTATGTGAAGGAAATAAAAGGGGTATCCGTTGGGATGCTTGGGTATGAAGGATGGGAGAATACGGTGAAGCTGCGGCGCACCATTGCCACAGATATTGAGAAGCTGCGTCAAAAGGGTGCGCACATCGTCATTGTTAGTTTTCACTGGGGAGTGGAGCGAAGCAATCATCCGAATGCGGCACAGAGAGGGTTGGGCAGGCATGCGATTCAGGCGGGAGCTGATCTTGTATTGGGGCATCATCCGCACGTCATACAGGGGATTGAACAATATAACGGCAAATATATTGTATATAGTCTAGGTAACTTTATGTTTGGGGGAAATCGCAATCCTTCGGATAAAGATACGTTTATCTTCCAGCAAACCTTTCATGTACGGGAAGGAAAGCTTGCCGATATAAGAGAGATTCGGCTGATCCCGGCGTCCATTTCTTCGGTAAAGGAGCGGAACAACTATCAGCCGCTGCCGCTTTCCGGTGCGGAAGGGAAGCGAGTGCTCGCCCGCTTGAAGAAATATACGAACCATGTAGGCGCCTTTGATTGGCGTGCTGTACGGGAGTAGTGAAATATACGCTTTTTCGTTAATGCGCAGCGGCATTTTAGATGCTTCTGCGCATTTTGTATTGTAAAGGTTATGAATACAGTAATAATGACTCCTTATTGTAATCGACGCAATGCTAATTTGCATTGTGTTTACACAGTTTTCCAGTGAATACCTTGGCATGGAGATTGCTAAGTAAAAAGTCTGACAAAAAGATAAACAAGGGAGTTTGATTATGAGGAAATGGTTGCATCTATCCATTAAAAAACGTTTGAACCTTGCTTTTTTGATTCTGCTTCTCATTCCGAGCTTGGCAATCGGTATGTTTTCATATAATACCGCCCGGCAAAAAGTACAGGATCAGGTGCTTGGACAGACACAGGGGAACATAGAACTGCTAAATCAACTGGTCACAAGGTTGGTAGAGCCTCATCTGGAAAACGTTTCCCTTCTCGCAGAAAATATACATGCAGGGATGTATCAAGGGCGACAAAGTCCGCAGATAATGGCGATCGTCCATCAATTTCAACGCCTTCACCCGGAAGTAGAGGCTGCCTATGTTGGCACGGAAGCTGGCTTTCTTATTATGGACGGTTCAGAGAAACTTCCGGCTGATTATGATACGAGGAAACGCTCATGGTATCAGCAGGGGAGAAGCGGAGGAGATAAGCCTGTAATTACTGATCCGTATGTAGACATGACCACAGGTAAAATTGTTGTCAGCCTGCTTAAGAAGACAAAGGATGGCTCCGGTGTTGTCGGGATTGATTTAAGCCTAGGGAAACTTGGCGAGATTACAGGTTCCGTCAAAATTGGTAAACAGGGCTATGCGTTCATTGTAGACCGGCAGAAAAAGGTGCTTGTTCATCCGTACGTAAAGCATGGTGCTGATGCACCAAAAGACATTGTACAGCACTTATTCAGTACATCGGCCGGAAGGTATGATATGGGAAGCGGCGAACAGCTTACAAAGAACTTTTTTATTACAAATGAAACAACGGGCTGGAAAATCGGCGGAACGATCGGCATGGAAGAGGTGGATACAGAAGCCCGTCCGATTTTTCTAACAACAATGATTGTGATTGCTGTCGCGCTGTTCCTGGGCGGAATTATGGTATATTTTGTGATCCGTTCCATTACCCGTCCTCTGCGCCTGCTGGATCATGCGTCTGAGGTTATTAGCAGCGGTAACTTGACAGAGCGTGTATCTCTTGCGTCTACTGATGAGCTTGGTCACTTAGGTAAGCGTTTTAATCAGATGGGAGAATCTCTACAGCATGTATTACACGATGTAAGAGAAAAGGCTGAGCTTCTTGCCGCATCTTCTGAAGAACTCATGCAGGGGGCGCAGGAAACGAGTCATGCTGTTGGGCATGTATCGACTACGATACAGGAAATTGCGGCAGGATCTGAACAGCAGGTGCAAAGTGTAGAAGATACCTCGGCTACAGTTACTCGCATGTCAGAATCCATGCAGCAAATCGCACAGCATGCGCAGCAGACATCCGCAACCGTAGCGGAGGCATCGACAACTGCCTCGCATGGGAACGAGGCGATCCAACTGGCGATTCAGCAGATGCAGCTGATCCATGAAAAAATCAGCGGATTGTCTGATACGATTAAAAATCTAGATGGACGCTCGCGAGAGATTGAGAATTTCGTAGACATTATCACAGGCATTGCCAGTCAGACGAATCTATTGTCGTTAAATGCCGCAATTGAAGCGGCTCGGGCAGGAGAGCAGGGCCGGGGATTTGCCGTCGTTGCAGATGAGGTGCGTCAGCTAGCTGACCAATCCTCCCAATCTGCGCGTCACATTACTGCACTTATTCAGACGGTGCAGCAGGAAACAAGAATGGCGGTTGCTTCTATGGAGGATGGAGTGCAGGAAGTGAAAAAAGGGATGGATGCGGTACATGCAGCCGGGCAATCATTCCAGACCATTCATGAATCGATTGACCATGCAGCCGAACAGGTATATGAGGTCTCCGCTTCCGTTCAGACGATAACTGCCGGCGCAGAAGTCATTACAGCCTCGATCCATACAATTTCAGAGATTGCGGAAACATCTGCAGCCAGCATGCAGGGAGTCTCCGCTACAACGGAGGAACAACTTGCTTCGATGGAAGAAATATCGACTTCGGCTGAAGCACTTGCCCGGATGGCCGAGGAACTTGAAGGCATGCTAAAACGATTTACATTATAGTAGAGCACAAAAAAACGGCATTCCTTGCAATGATTCGCATAGGAAATGCCGTTTTTTCTTTGTTTGCTTTTATACGGAAAGCTTCTCTGTCTGCTTGGCGATCCACTGCCGTCCCTCTGTCATGCGTGCAACGAGCATGCTGCATACATTATCTCCTGTTGCATTCAGCATGGTTGCGGGCGGGTCAATAATCGTACTGATCGCTGCGATAATGGGCAGTGCTTCTGGTGGAAAGCCGTACAGGGAGATAATGAGCATCTCGCCGATCATGCCCCCGCTTGGGATTGCTCCCATAACCGTGCCGCAGAGAATCGCTACCAGTACGGCGCTTGCCAGTGTGCCGAACCCGGAGAAGTCCATCTCGAACACACCGAACAGGAAGGCGATCTTCAAAATACCACCAAGCACCGAGCCATCCTTATGAATGGCTGCCCCAAGAGGCACCACCGTCTCGCGTATGTCGGCAGGCACGCCCATCGCCCGGGTTGCTTCCAAATTGGCCGGGATAGAGGCAGCGCTACTGCAGGTTGCAAGAGAAGTCGCTGTCGGTGATAGCATATTGCGCCAGAATATAGAGACACCGCGTCGCTTGCCTGCCATATATGCATATAGCGTAAAGGCCGCTGCAAAATAAATAAAGGCTGCCGGATAATAAATGGCTGCGGCACGGAAATAATCACCGAGCAGGGTGGGACCGAATTCTCCGATCAACGACGCGAAATAAGCGCCAAGTCCAATAGGTGCATAGAGCATAATAAGCGAGACAAGCTTCATCATTACCTCTGCACCGGAAGCAAGAAAAGCGGCGAACGGCTTGGCCTTTTCACCTGTAAAGGAAGCTGCGAGGCCAACGAGAACGGAAAAGAAAATCAGTGCGAGCATATTTTGGCGGGAGAGCAGTTCTCCGAAGTCGGGAACAGACAGCATCTGAACCACCTGATCACCGAGTGAGACGTGCTCGATTGCCTGATCCGGCTTGATGAGCGGGATTGTAACACCTTGTGCAGGCGGAATAACCTTTACAATAACAATCATGACAACGGCAGCAATAGCGCCTGTAAATAGAAATGTCATAAGCATCGATGACATAATTTTGCTAAGACGCTTCACCCCATTCATCGCCGCAATGGATGAAGCAATCGTAAAGAATACGAGCGGAACGACCACCGTAAACATCAGATTCAAAAAAATATCACCGAGCGGCTTTAGTACGACGGCATCCTTCCCAAGCACATATCCGATTATACCTCCGATAAGAATCGAAGCAAGCAGAATGAGCGGAAAGCGATATGCTTTTAGCACATGCATAAGTAGATCCTCCTTATAGGGTATGTCCGTATAAACAGACACGAAAAAATGCCGTCCTATCAGACGGCAGGTCTTCCTGGAAAGATTTATGTACAAACAAAAATATTATAGTCAATGCAGAGAAAATAGGCAATACCACAAAGACGATAGAGTAGAAGGGAGCTGCCCGCTCTTTTACTAGCGGCTTGGCATAAGATAGAGAGAAACGAAGTATTTATTTTAGTAGAGTGGGTGAGGAGATGAGAAAGAGACACGCAGGACAGCTAAAGATGGGAAAATGGGAGTTGTGGAACTTTTTTGCTGAAGAAGAAATGATCCGTCCCTATTTGCCATTAACCGCGATTTTCTCTATGCAGACACTACGTTCGTATCTTACGATGTATGCGCTGGTATTTGTGAAGCCGGATAGGGGGCGCGGCGGGCGTGGAGTCGTGAAGATATGGCGGGGGAAGAACGGCGAGTATGCTTTCGTTCGAGAGAGGGGCAGTATAACGCGCTGTAAAACGATAGAGACGCTATACCGAAGACTTACGCAGGGAATCCATCCAGGTGCGCGTTATATCATTCAGCAGGGCATACGCCTGCCTACATTAAGAGGCAGGCCCTTCGATATTCGTCTAACGATGATGCGGGTGAATGGCTGTTGGAAATACGTCGGTGCACTAGCAAGAGTGGCGGGACCTGACAGTGCGATTACGAATATTGCCCGCGGCAGGGGTAATGTCGCTGAAGTACGGCAGACGCTTAAGAAATCGCTTGGGATACGTGATCATGCGCTTGTCGCGTTAGAAGACGAGATGAAAGAGTTAGGACATAAAGTATGCGAAAGATACGATGAGCTTCATACGTATTGGCAGGTCGGGCTTGATCTAGCGGTCGATATACATCAGAAAATATGGATAATCGAAGAGAATACAGTAGTTGATCAATCTTTATTTGCCCGGTTAAAAGATCAATCCATGTACCGTGATATGCAGCGTATTACAAGAGCGCGAACGCTGAATGAAGGACGGTGATAGAAGTGCAAGAGCCTTCCGATGAACCGGAAGGCTTACTTGTGTAGAATCGTACGAAGTGTGGCAAGGTCTTCATAAATCTCAGACCGAAGCTTGTGATTGTAGAAGATAGAGGCAGGATGATAGGTTGGAAACACATCATAGGAGCGATTGGTATACGAATATGTCGTTGTCTCCATATCGTCAAGCATAAGAATCGGTGAATGGAGCAGTGTGCCATGAACAGCGGAGATCTTATCGTGTTTTCCAAGTAGCCGCTGCAGAGCAATGTTTCCCATCGTTACAATCAATTTCGGTTGAATGGTCTTGATTTGATAATCGAGCAGCGGAGCATGGGCGAGAATCTCCTTTTGATTGGGTGTGCGGTTAGCCTTGCGGCGAATAATGCTTCCATCCTTCGCTGTTTTTACTTCGAACTTATACGGGCGGCTGCGAACGGCGCTTGTAATGAAGATCTCATCCCGACGCACGTCAAGATAAGCAAGGAATTCATCAAGCACAGCACCGGCACGGCCTGTAAAAGGCTTGCCATTCTCGATCTCGGTTGCCCCTGGTGCTTCGCCTATCAGCATAAAAAGTGGATCGTCTGGTCCCATTCCCCATACGAAACCCTCGCAGGCGTATGGCTCTATTCTTTTCATACATTGTTCAATCAACCATTCACGATGCATAAGCCCCTCCTTTTTCTATCAGGCATACATAGGTATCATACCCAAAATATGCACGTATATTATGGAGTAAAATGACATAACGTTTACTTTTTTCCTTTCCTTTGCTATAATAAAAATAATTATTTGATAATATAAAATTTTCTGTTTTGTATGAAGGGAGACGTTTACCGTGAGTGAAACGTACAGACACATTGTCATCAAGAAAGAAGGCAAGGTCGTCGAGTCGTACATTCAGAGGGTAGAGAGTACACATAAAGACAGAGAAGAAGAGCGGAAGAAGCAGGCGGAGACACATAAATAATTTGCATGGCAGCATGCACATACAGAAAGGCCGTTGGCATCCCACCGACAGCCTTTTGTTGTTGTATGCCTCTTAGATGATCCAAAAAAGGGGGAGCGAAATGGTAGATAAAGGACTCATCCTTGAAGAGTGTTTGATCGAAACACCACACACTGCTCATCCGCTTGGGAATAGCGGCCGTTATACGGTGTTTCCTCATAGTGAAGATGAGATCATCCAGATTCTTCAGCATGCCAAGCGACAGGGGATGACGGTCATTCCAATAGGAGGTGGGACAAAGCGCGGCTGGGGTGGCGTGGAGGAGACAGCGGATATCATGCTTTCTCTTGCGAACTACACGGGAATTGTTGATTACTCTTCCGGGGATATGGTTGTTACCGCGCGAGCCGGTACCAAGCTGGCGGTGCTGCAGGAGCATGCAGCTAAATACGGACAGAAGCTCCCGCTTGATCCGGCATGGCCAGCGTATGCTACGATGGGTGGGATTGTGGCAGCAGCAGACAGCGGACCGAAGCGGCTGCGCTACGGTTCAGCCCGGGACCATGTGATTGCAATGCGGGTCATCTATCCGGAGGGCACCGTGATGCGCACCGGAGCAAAGGTTGTTAAGAATGTAGCCGGATACGATATGAATAAGCTTTTTATCGGCTCGATGGGAACATTAGGTGTGATCAGCGAAGTGTCATGTAAACTGCGTCCGTTTCCGAAAGCAGAGAGTTTACTTTTGCTCTCCTTTTCCGAAGAGAAATGGCAGGAGATGAAGGAGTTGCTCCGTCTTTTGCTAGATTCGATGCTAGAGCCGGTCGCCCTTGAACTGCTTACGCCAGCGCTCACCCAACGTTTAGGAAGAGAGCCTTCCTATATGTTGGCGCTTGCCTTTGAAGATGTGCCGAGTGCTGTACATTATCAGGAAAGGTGGGTGTGTGATCGGCTCTCGCAAGCAGGCGATGTAGATATCCTGCGTGATGAAGCGGCACAAGCATGGTGGGAAGCATTCGCTTGTCTCTCCCCGCACGGAGCGGAAGATGTAGGATCTGAGGTGCGGATCGCAGTGAAAATCGCAAGCAAAAACACAGTGATTCCTGAGATGATAAAGGCGTGTCATATCATGGGACAGCAGATGAATGTTCGCCTTGAAGCGCATGGAGGATTGGGTCATGGCTTATCACAGGTATATCTTGAAGGAAGAGAAGAGGATATGCTTGCCTGTGTGCTAGAAATTCGCCGCCTAACTCATAAGATGGGCGGTCACGCGATTGTTCGCCATGCTCCGCTTTCTTTTCGCCGCCGTCTGGATGTATGGGGGGATGCGCCTGCATATATGCCGCTGCTTGAAGGGATTAAGCGTACGATAGACCCGGACCGTATGATAAATCCAGGCCGATTTATAGGAGGAATTTAAATATGAAAGCGCATACGGGAGAAATGGAATCATCTGCTGTGGCTGCGTGGGGAGCGGATAAATTCTCCGCTTGTGTACACTGTGGTATGTGTTTAGAGTCGTGTCCGACATACGATGAATTAGGGCATGAGCAGCAATCGCCACGCGGTCGGGTACATCTGATGAAAGCGGTAGCACAGGGGAAGATGCCGATTACGGAGGCTTTTGCTGATCCGGTTTTTACTTGCCTGGACTGTCGGGCATGTGAGACAGCCTGTCCATCCGGTGTACAGGTCGGGGCCTTAATCGAAGAAGCGCGCGGCCTAATTCGTGAAGCGATTCCGCTAACGGGATGGAAGAAGACGGTTAGCCGTACGTTTCTGCGCCGTTTATTCCCGCATCCGACACGTCTTCGTGCACTCGGTCGTACCCTTGGCGTATATCAGCGCAGCGGTCTACAGAAGTTCGTACGTAAAACGGGCTTAATCAATATTGCACCACCGCATTTGCGCAGTATGGAAGCGATTATGCCGACAATCACCGAATCCGTACGCACCAAGTATCCGGAAGGGATGAAGGTAGAAGCGGAGGCGAAGATGCAGGTGGCCTTGTTTACCGGGTGCGTAATGGATATGATGTTCAGCGACATCCATGAAGCGACGATGCGGGTGCTTACACGCAATGGTTACGAAGTAGTGCTGCCGCAAGCGCAGCGATGCTGCGGTGCGCTGCACGTGCATGCCGGAGACCGTGAAGAAGGGAAGCGGCTTGCGCGGCAGAATATCGATGCCTTCTTGGCTTCCGATGCGAAGAAAGTGATCGTAAATGCGGCAGGCTGCGGTTGTGCGCTCAAAGAATATCCCGAGCTTCTGCAAGATGATCCGCTCTATCATAAGCGGGCCGAGATTTTTGCAGAAAGGGTGGAAGATGTAACCAAATTCCTGTATGACTACGGATATGAGGCACCAACAGGAAAGGTGGATACGCGGGTTACATATCATGATGCATGCCACCTTGCGCATGGACAAGGCATTCGGGCAGAACCTCGCGCGCTTCTTGCCTGTATTCCAGGCGTTCAGCTAGTACCGCTGCCTGCTGCGGACCGCTGCTGCGGCAGTGCGGGTATATATAATCTCACGCACCCTAAGATGGCGGATCGTATTCTTGAACGCAAGATGGAGAATATCCCTGAGGATGCGGAGTTGATCTCTATGGGCAATCCGGGATGCATGCTGCAGATTGCAATGGGAGTTGCCAAGAATGGCCGCAAGCAGCGGGTGGTACATACGGTACAACTGTTGGACTGGTCGTATCAACGAGCGGAAGCGTCATGGGTCGTACAGGGGGATAGCGTATGAGAATAGAGGAGACGTTGATTCGAGATCTGCAGCATCTTGTTGGAGAAGAGGCAGTGCTCTATCGCGCAGAAGACCTGCTGGCTTATGAATGTGATGCGTATACGATTCATAGAGGAATGCCGCGGGCCGTTGTATTTCCAAAAAATACGGATGAGGTGGCGGCTGTTGTTAGGCATTTGCATGAACGCGGGATTCCATTTTTACCACGCGGGGCTGGCACAGGGTTAAGCGGGGGCGCTATTCCGCTGAACGGAGAAGTGATTATTAGCTTAGTTCGGATGAAAAAACTGCTTCATGTGGATATGGAAAACAGGCTGGCTGTTGTACAGCCGGGTTTTGTGAATCTGAAGCTAACTCATTCCATTTCTGATAAAGGCTATTATTATGCACCCGATCCATCAAGTCAATATGCCTGTACAATTGGAGGGAATGTAGCCGAGAATGCGGGAGGAGCCCACTGCCTGAAGTATGGAGTTACCACCAATCATATTCTTGGCATGGAGGTTGTTCTGCCGAATGGAGAGGTGATAGAACTTGGTGGCGTACCTGATGCACCAGGGTATGACCTTATGGGATTGATGACAGGATCAGAAGGTACGCTTGGCATTGTTACGAAGATTACTGTGCGAATCTTAAAAAATCCGGAAGAGAAGAAAACGGTGCTTGCCTACTTTAATCAGGTAGAAGATGCAAGCTATGCGGTCTCTGATATTATTGCAGCAGGCATTGTGCCTGCCGCGCTAGAGATGATGGATACGGTGGCGATTGAAGGTGTGGAGTGCGGAACATATCCGGTCGGTCATCCCCGTGGATTGAAGGCGCTATTGTTAATCGAGGTGGATGGCATTGCAGCAGGCATTGATGAGCAGATTGCTGAAATTATGGATGTATGCAGGCGAAGAGATGTACGGGAGGTAAGAGTGGCAGTTGATGAGGCAGAACGTGGACGGTGGTGGGCCAATCGAAAAACCGCATTTGCTGCGATGGGAACGATCTCGCCGGATTATCTCGTGCAGGATGGTGTGATTCCGCGCAGCCGTCTGCCAGAAGTGCTTGATCGCATTCGACAAATCAGTGAGACATCGGGATTGCGTATCGCCAACGTATTTCATGCAGGGGATGGGAATTTGCATCCGCTTATTTTATTTGATGGCGGAAAGCCTGGGGAGACAAGGCTTGCTTCTTCGGTCGGGTCCGCCGTATTAAAAGCTTGCGCAGATGTTGGCGGAACGATTACAGGCGAGCACGGGGTAGGGATCGAGAAGCGAGAGGAGATGCGGTATGTGTTCACGGAAGAAGAGATTGAGGCACAGACCCGCATCCGAGATGTATTTAATCCAAGCAATTTATTGAATCCAGATAAGCTATTTCCTAAGCCTGGCCGCTGTGCGGAGATGCGTAACATCGAGAAGGGGTTGCTTTCGTAGACAATTTTTAGCAGAAATGTGTATTCGGTATTTTTTTGTGAGTAATTATCTGATATTTTTAAATAGTACGCGCAATCTATGCTGATAAGGAAGAGGAGAAGCATGGATCATTACTCGAATGGAGAAAGGATGAGAGATATGTTTAAAGAATTAAATCCACCAAGCCGTGTATTGATGGGACCAGGACCGAGCGATGTGCATCCCCGTGTCCTAAAAGCAATGGCTACCCCGCTCATCGGGCATTTAGATCCGAGCTTCCTGCAGATTATGAATGAAACAATGGAATTAATGCGTACCGTATTCGAGACGAAAAATGAACTGACGCTTGCGATGTCTGGCACGGGCAGTTCCGGCATGGAGACGGTCTTTGTTAATTTAGTAGAACCGGGTGATAAGGTTGTCATTGGAGTAAATGGTTTGTTTGGTGAGCGGATGGTAGATGTGGCAGAGCGCTGCGGAGCTGAGGTCATTCGTATCGAAGCGCCGTGGGGGGAGACTATTCAACCGGATCAGATTGAGACGGTGTTGAAGAATCATTCCGATATTAAAGCGGTAGCTGTCGTACATGCTGAGACATCCACAGGGGCTCTCCAGCCACTTACCGAAATCTCTCAACTTGTGCATGCCCATGATGCCCTGTTGATTGTGGATGCGGTTACATCGCTTGGCGGTGTGCAGGTAGGGATTGATGTCAACGAAGTAGATGCGTGCTATAGCGGTACACAAAAGTGTATTAGTGCGCCGCCGGGATTATCGCCGGTTACATTCAGCAAGCGGGCTGCCGAGGCAATGGTGAAGCGCAAATCTAAAGTGCAGAGCTGGTACCTTGATCTATCCATGATCCAGAATTACTGGGGGCAGGAGCGATTCTATCATCATACCGCACCCATTACGATGAACTATGCGCTGCGAGAAGCGCTGCGTATTGTAGTGGAGGAAGGAGTGGAGAATACGTGGGATCGTCATTGGAAGCTAGGACGTGCCTTGCAGTCCGGTCTTGAAGCAATGGGGCTTGCTTTGCATGTAGCAGAAGATATTCGTCTGCCTCAGCTTACATCGGTCTGCATTCCAGAGGGTGTGGAAGACGCGCAGGTTCGCAAGCAGTTGCTAGAGCAGTTCGGCATTGAGATCGGCGGCGGGCTTGGTACGTTGAAAGGAAAAGTATGGCGTATCGGATTAATGGGTTACTCATGCCAGCCGCGCAATGTGCTGCTGTTCCTCTCGGCGCTTGAGCAAATTCTGCTTCAGCAGGGCGTGCGAATCCATACAGGAGAAGGACGCAGCGCTGCTGTGGCGGCAATGCAGAAGTAAACACGGCAAAATAAAATATAAAAAATGAAGAAATATGTTTTACTTCCATCTGTTGGGGTAATATATAAATACATCCCACTAAGGAGGACTGATAAGCAATATGAAATACTTGTCAGAAACTTTCGATGCGGGCACGGGACAAGCGTTAGAGGGAGGGTCATCTGCGCTGGCGGTAGGAACGCACGTCAGAAACCGTTACACTACCGTAAGACGTTAGCAATTCCGGGTTGCTAATGAAATAAAAGATTGCAAGTAAAACGATGTATCGATATATCACCAACAAAGTCATAACAATGAGGCAGCTGGGCTGAATGAATAGTCCAGCTGCTTTTTGTTGTGAATTTTACGATAAGCCGAAAGAGAAGCATAGCAGAGAAAAGGTAGAGACGATGATTCCGAATTGGGAACCGAAGCAATGAGCGGAAACAAAAAGGAAAAGGCACCTGCTAGTATACTAGAGTAGGTGCCTTTTGCCTGTCTTATACTTGTCCATGGAGTGAATGTTCCTAGCGGCAGGTAATATGATACGAAGCGCGTTCCGTTTGAATATGTACCGCTTCGGTGTCCGGGTGACTGTTGATCGGCTCTTCGAGCGGAATATCGTAGCTTTCATACGGGATTGGGATTTGTTCTCCGTCTTCATTTTGTATCGTACCACTGCCTTCTAGCTTGACTGTACAGGATGGAAGATATTCATCTCCTGTATGCGGTCGATCTTCCACATGAACCTGATGAAGTAGAAGGGTAATAATATCTGTATCCCCATCCTCTTCTTTTGTGATCTGAAGCGTTTTGCCCTGCCACCTGCTAAGCAATTGCTTAATTTGACGTGCCTGCTCTGTTTGTTTGCTATCCATTATGTTCACCTCGTTACCATCTTTCCCGATTAAGGGAGGAAATGAAACGTGGGAGATTGTAAACGGTAATAAATTATTGTACCATCATATCCACTTGTTCGGGTGAGAGACGTTTGACGAACTCAATGAAATCAATCGTCGTCTCGATGCCATAGCGCCGGCAGGAAGTTAAGTAACGCTCCCAGGCCATGTTATATTTTTCTGTGCGACTCATATGTGTGTCCCCCTTAGCTAACCGTATCGTTTTTATTATTATATAACAGATATAAAAATGAAAACAACTGTTATATAAGAGATTCTTGATAAATATAGAAGCTTTATAAGAAAAAGAGGAAAAAATGAAAAAATATCGAAATGTACGTAGGAACTTTATATAAGTGGAGGGAGAAGAGATGAATCAACGTCTTCAAACAGACATATGTCAAACATTACATATTACTTATCCAATTATTCAAGCAGGCATGGCCGGGGGACCGACTACTGCAGAGTTGGTGGCAGGTGTCTCTCGTGCTGGCGGTCTGGGGACGCTTGGTGCAGCTTATATGGAGCCTGAGGCAATCCGTGAGACAATCCGTGCGATTCGCACGATGACGGATCGTCCTTTCGGCGTTAATCTATTTGCTGCGGATATGACTGATGATACGACTCGCGCACACGAAGTACAGAAGATGCTTGATCCGCTGCGAGAGGTGCTGGATCTAGAAGCTGGAACGAAGAAACTCGTAACGCCGAATTGGTTTGCTGAGCAGTTTGACGTATTGCTTGAAGAAGGAGTGCCTGTTATCAGCACTGCCTTTGGTGTGCTTCCATCGGATGCAATGCGGGAGGCCAAAGCGGCCAAACGTACGGTGATGACAATGATCACAACTGTAGAAGAGGCGAAGCGGGCGGAAGAAAAGGGCGTCGATATTGTTGTAGCCCAAGGGAGTGATGCCGGAGGCCACCGGGGAACGTTCGATGTGTCCGTGCATCCGTCTGGCGCCAATATCGGCACCTTCTCATTAGTACCGCAGGTGGTTGATCATGTGCGTATTCCTGTAGTAGCTGCAGGCGGCATTATGGATGGCCGCGGATTGGCTGCCGCGCTGATGCTGGGCGCACAGGGGGTGCAGATGGGTACACGCTTCTTGACGGCAGCAGAATCCGGTGCGCATCCGGCGTACCGCAAGGCACTGCTTCAAAGTACCGAAGAGGATACGGTAATTACGACTGCATTTTCAGGGCGCCCGGCACGCGGCATTCGCAATGCCTTCATTGACCATGTGGAGCGCTCCGGTGTGGCGCCACTTCCGTTCCCAACACAAAATACAGCAACAGGTGACATTCGTAAAGCCGCTGCCCGACAGAACGATTCACGCTATTTATCGCTGTGGGCAGGGCAGGCGACTCGACTGCTGACGGATGGAGAGGCGGCGGAAGCGATTGTTGCCCAGATTGTACAAGAAGCGAGAGAGCGGCTTGAATAGACAAGCCATTCTCTATTATGACGAGAGCCTTCTTCCCCTAAAGGGAGGAAGGCTCTTATTTGAGTGCTTGTTAGTGTGCTGGAAAATAAATCATTTGCAGAATGAAAATGACACCAAATATATACAGGAGCGGATGTACTTCCTTTCCCTTACCGCTGACCAGCTTCATAAGCGGATAGGTGATAAAGCCGATGGCAATTCCCGTAGCGATACTTGACGTAAGCGGCATGCTGAGAATAATGGCAAATGCCGGAAAGGCTTCATCGAATGTCTTCCAATCAATTCGGGCCAGCCCTTCCATCATGAAACATCCAACGATGATCAAGACAGGAGCTGTAATCGCCGGAAGAGCGGAGATGGCCGAAATAACCGGTGAGAAGAAAAGGGATGCCAGAAAAAGAAGAGCGACAACCAGCGAAGTCAAGCCGGTTCGTCCGCCAGCAGCAACACCGGTAGACGATTCGATATATGCGCTTGACGGGCTTGTACCAAGCGCGGCTCCTGCCGTTGTAGCCAATGCATCAGCCATGAGCGCCGATTTGACCCGTGGAAGCTTTCCATCCTTGAGTATCCCCGCCTGCTCAGCTACCCCAATCATCGTTCCGGTTGTATCAAAGATCGTTACGAGTAAAAAAGCAAAAACAATCGTATACAGTCCGTGGGAGAATACCCCGCCGATATCCATATCGAAGAAAACTGGTGCAGGTGGAGCGGATACAATTCCATCAAATTTCAAAAGTCCGATAGCATATCCAATGATAGCGGTGATGACCATTCCGATAAATAGCGCACCGCGAACATTTCTAGCAATGAGTATAAGCGTAATGAACAGACCGCCAAGCGACAGCAGGGTAACAGGCTGATGCAGATCTCCGAATGAGACCAGTGTTGCCGGATTAGAGACAACAATCCCGGACATTTTCAGGCCAATAAATGCAATAAACAATCCAATACCTGATGTAATGCCGTATTTTAGCGGAGCGGGAATGGACTGAATCAACGTTTCCCGCAAAGATGTAAAGGTAAGTAAGAGAAAAAGCAGACCGGCCAAAAATACCGCGCCAAATACCGCTTGATATGAAATACCATGAGTCGCAACAACGCTTGCAAAGTAGGCATTCATCCCCATTCCAGGTGCAATAGCGATTGGATAATTGGCGAATAGCGCCATGCAAAGCGTACCGATAACGGCTGCGATGACAGTTGCCATAAATACCTGATTAAATGGAACGCCGGCCGAAGATAAAATGGCAGGGTTTACAACGACGATATATACCATCGTAAGAAAGGTGGTGATCCCGGCCATCCATTCTGTTCTGGCATTGGTACCGTTTTCTTTGAGTCTAAATAATTTTTCCATAATACCCTCCGATGATAATTGTAGATCAAAAAATTCCCAACCGAAAATAGGCAGCACGAAACTACCCATTCGTAGTCAGGAATTCACGGTTCCTTGTAGAGACCCTCAACCCATATTATTGAGGATATACGAACGTTTCAAATGTAAAATATCATATTACTGAAACATCTTGTATATTAAAGCAGACAATACAAGAAGTCAATGTTTTATTGTTCGGTTTTTTATTATTTTCGATAGGTGTGATGAATGCTACAGCTTTGCAACCTATGTTACGGTACGATAGAGCCGTGATTATAGAATCGGGAGGATATAAAGATGAAGACAGGGATGTTTGATCAAGCGCCGTTTATCGTAATCTGGGAGGTGACCCGTGCATGCGAGCTAAAATGTCTGCACTGCCGGGCTGAGGCACAGCCGCTGCCTGACCCGCGTCAATTGTCGACGGAAGAAGGGTTTCGGTTGCTTGATGAAATCAAATCGTTCGGAAATCCGGTCGTCGTATTCACTGGAGGCGATCCGCTCATGCGCACGGATATATTTGAGCTAATTCGCTACGGTGTCAGCATTGGGCTGAGAGTCTCGATGACACCGAGCGCTACACCGCATGTAACAAAAGAGAATATGCGTCGTGCACGAGAAGCGGGGTTGTCTCGTTGGGCTTTTTCGATAGATGGATCGACAGCCGCCATCCATGATGCGTTCCGCGGCTTCGCCGGTTCCTACGAGGTGACCCGGCGGGCCATCAGTTATTTGCACGAATTGGGGCTTCCGGTACAGATTAATACGACGGTAAGCCGCTATAACCTGCATGATATAGAGCAGTTGGCAGAGCTTGTCCATGAGTTAAAAGCGGTATTGTGGAGCGTATTCTTCCTTGTGCCAACAGGACGTGGACGAATGGATGATATGATCTCCCCAGAAGAGCATGAACGGGTATTTCACTGGTTATATGAAATGTCGAAGACGGCTCCGTTTGATATTAAAACGACAGCAGCCCAGCACTATCGACGGGTCATCCTGCAGCAGCGAAAAGAGGAAGGGGCAGATGCTTCGCGCAGCCGTATGATCGGTGTGCCAGGCATATCACAGGCGCAGGATGGAATTGGCCGCGCATTTGCCGGTGTCAACGATGGTAATGGATTCATTTTCATCTCTCATTTGGGTGATGTGCAGCCAAGCGGCTTTCTTCCTTTAAAGGTAGGCAATATACGCGAAGCCTCCCTCGTCGATCTATATCGTAATTCTCCAGTACTTCAGGCATTGCGCAATCCGGATGGGTACGGCGGTAAGTGTGGTATGTGTCCTTACCGGCGTGTCTGCGGCGGTTCCCGTGCGCGAGCCTATGCAGTCACCGGCGATTATCTAGCAAGTGAGCCGTTCTGCACATTCATACCGCCGGGCTATGCGGCGAATGCCTAAAAAAAGAGAGGAAGAAAAAAGTAAATGATAAAACCGTTACTTCCTAAACAGCATGGTGCATGGGCGATGCTGCTTGTCCCATTCTGGCTTGGCGTGGCTGCGTCTGACTTCCGCTTCGGGCATGTGCCTCTTTTTATTGGCTGGTTTTTTCTATATCTGGCCTCCTATGCCGGATTAATGCTGGCAAAGGGAAAGCAGCGGAAAAAGTATGCTGGCTGGACAGCCATTTACTTTGGACTGGCTGCCTTATGTCTGGCAACTCCGGTTCTAGAGGAGCCGCGCCTTATATGGTTTGGCGTCTCCTTGATACCTCTGTTTGCAATAAGCATGTATTATTCGGTACAAAACAAAGACCGCGCTCTTGCTAATGATATAAGCGCCATTCTTGTATTCTCGCTAGCGGGCGCGGCCAGTTATTTTTATGGAGTGCATCGGGTAGACGCCCTTGCCGGGTTCATAGTGCTTGTAAGCTTTCTTTTTTTCCTTGGCAGTACGTTCTATGTGAAGACAATGATCAGGGAGAAGACAAGCCTGCTGTACCGCAATGTATCGTGGAGTTATCATAGTATACTTGTTCTGCTGTGGGTGCTGCTTGGTGAATGGTGGATCGGGCTTGCCTTTGTGCCGAGCTTGTTTCGGGCCATTGTCTTCTATGGCAGGAAGCTATCGATCCTCAAGGTAGGGGTATATGAGATCGGGAATGCGGTCGCTTTCTTTGTCATTACGCTGATAGCGGTTTTATGATAAGCATAAAACGGTAAGACATAGAAGAGGAGGCGATCTGATGCTGATGCTTACGTATTCGAGAAGCGGTGTAGTGGGCAAATCCGGTGACGGTACCGTGATATACAACAGTGATACATTTGAGGAACCGCCGCGCTCAGGTGATGAGAAAGAGATCAATGGACAAACGTATCAAGTGGTGCAGGTAGAACAACGTGCAGATTTTACGTTTCGAGTGCTACTTCAGGAAAAAGGTGAGCAGGAGAGCATTACCCGGCTAAAAAACGATAAGTAGAAAGAAAATGGAACGGGATATTGGCAGTGAATGCTGACGTCCCGTTCCTTTTTTTATATGTCATGCGAAGGGAAATCCAAGTAAAAGGCAGGCCCTGTCTTTTCATTGACGACATGGACGCTGCCGTGGTGGAGCAGCATGATCCGCTTTACAATGGCAAGACCAAGTCCGAATTGACCGTTTGTCCCTTTGCGATACGGTTCAAATATTGTATCAATGTATGCCTGTGGGATTGGCGGCCCATCATTGGCCAGACGAAGCGTAAGGGAGTGAGCAGGTTCTTCCTGTGCCTCCGCTGTCACATGGATGCTTCGTTTAGCATAACGAATCTGGTTATCGAGTACGTTTTCTAGCGCAGTACGAATCTGCTCCTCATCCCCTGGAATCAAAAGATCGGGAACATTGATCACCCATTCCAAATCAGAGCGGCGCCAGCGTAGGCGCTGTGCTGTCTCCTCTACTATATTTTTGATATGAACCGGACGTACAGATCGCTCCTGTGTTGCCAAATAGTCTAATCTTGTTAGGTAAAGGAGCTGTTTGATCTGGCTTTCCAGCCGCTCGGCTTCTTTTTCAATCACATCTACCGTCTGTGTCAGGTCTCCGGACGGATAGATTCCGTCTTTGACTGCCTGCGCATAGCTGCGGATGACCATAACAGGAGTTTTCAATTCGTGTGATACGTTTTGCAAAAGTGCGCGCTGTGTCTCATCCTGTGTTATCAGCCGCTTTCGCATTTGTTCTACCGAGGCGGCCAGCCGTCCGATTTCATCTTTTCGATCCAGTAGAAGCGGCCTGTGCCATTCACGTTCTGCTAAGCGCTGTACGTGCTTTTCGATATGAACGAGCGGCCGGGATAAATACTTAGAAAGCGCATAAGAAAATGGAAAGCTCGCAATCAGAATGAGTGCGGCCATCATAAATAACTGCCGGATAAAAGATGAAATAAAGTCCTTATGATACGTATCCCAAGTATAGGATAGCAGTAAAAATTGTCTGCCATCCGCCTCTGCGTTGCGGATAACATAGTAAAGCGTTCGTTTATCGATTTTTTGTTTGTATTCTTTGCTAGGCTCTGTCTGAAGCAGCGCCTGTTTTTCAGCCTTGGCCAAAAACGCTGATGGAAGCTGGGTCATGGCCATAGAAGAGGCGTACCATTGTCCGTTTACAATCAGCAGGTGATTAACAATCCCGTTCTCTTTTTGGCGAAAGCGCTTAGGTGAGTCGAACCCGTCGTCAGGCTTGCTGACGAGAAGCATCTGCGCTTCGTTAATGCGATTATACGTATCTTGTACGAGAAATGGACGTACAAGCAGAGGCGTCAATAGAATAACAATGCACAAAATTAGTGCCAAAGCTCCGGTGAATACAAGCCAAATCTGAACGGCAAGCGGTTTATTTTTCATATATTCGTCATCCTATAGCCATACCCGTATAACGTTTCGATATGCAGGTCTGTCATTTTCTTGCGCAGTCGCCGTACTAAGTCGTCTACAGCCCGGTCCGTACCGAAATAATCCACTCCCCATACATGCGCAAGGATTTGCTCGCGGGAGAGTGCTTGTCCGGGATGTGCGATAAAGAGCAGCAGTAAATCAAGCTCCTTTGATGTAAGTTCAATTGCTTCTTCACCCTGCCATACTCTTCGCTCCTTTTCCCATATAGTATAGGAGCAGACGGTTAGCACGTTTTGCGCCGGCGCGGTTTGTCGCTTAGCTTTCCCGTATACACGCTCAAGCAGCTTACGGGCGCGGACAACGAGTTCGCGCGGCAGGAAGGGCTTAGCAAGATAGTCATCGCTGCCCATCTCCAGACCAAGAATTCGATCCAGATCGGCATCACGTGCGGAAATAAAAATGACAGGAAGGGCAGGGTTATCGTGTTTAATGTGGCGCAATAGCTCAAAGCCGTCCATATCCGGCAGCATAATATCAAGAATCCAAATATGCGGCTGCTGAGGAATGGCCGCTTTTGCGTCCTCACCATTAAGAAATGACGTGACATGCCAGCCTTCATTTTGCAGATAGGAGGTCAGAAGACGATTGAGATTCGCTTCATCTTCGACCAGATATACATGGTAGGACATACGCTTCTTCCCCCGATAGATTGTTTTCCGTTCTTCTATAAGCATAAAGAAAGGGACATGCGGAAGCAACATGTCCCTTGGAGCGGAGCGTTGAAGGATGCGGCAGCTATTCGATATCCGGCAGCTGCTTCTTCAATTCATCGACAGTCATGCCCTTTTCTTTTGCTATCTCGGCAAGCTTTGCATCACGCTTTTCCTGCATTTTCTTTTTCAATTCATCGACAGTGATCCCTTTTTCTTTTGCGCGTTCAGCAAGTCTAGCTTCGCGTTCCTGCTGCATTTTCTTTTTCAATTCATCAACAGTGATGCCTTTTTGCTTCGCCAATTCTTCGAGCTTCGCTTCGCGCTCTTTGTGCATTTCCTCCTTCAGCTCATCAACGGTAATCCCTTTTTGCTTTGCTAACTCTTCAAGCTTCGCTTTCGGCATTTTACCTCCCTTGCCAAAGCCGTGACCATGTGCAACGTATGCAGCAGGTTCTAGCGTTGGCGTGGCTGGTGCTGTTTCGGCAGCAAATACTGATCCCATGGAAGCGAGTGCGAACCCCGTTCCTAGCATTGCGGCATACCATTTTTTCTTCATACTGTGACTCCTCCTCATTGTTACGTAGTGTTGTTTCTTGTACGATTGTCTTGTACATAGAGTAGGATAGACAGACAATACGGAAGCAATATCGAAAAAGTGTGGGAAATTGTCAAAATGGAAAGGAAGGAAAGAATATGCATATCACTTCATTTGATCATCTTGTGTTGGAACCCGGACCATAACGTATATAGACGCCTACATATGAGGAAAGCGAAATCGTTCTGTGTGCACCGATTTTGAGGAAGGATGGGGTATGTGCTCATCCTCCCATGAGACAATAATTTGCACGTCCCGTATTTTTTCGAAGACAGGAAGCATAAGGCGGGCCTGTATTTCTTCATTTGCATGCAGGCTCGATTGTGGTTGCATAGGCAGAGATAGCGGTGTACCGTCGTGGACCCGATACGCTTTGATATGAACACGGGCCGCTGTTTGGCCTGTATTCTTAATGAGAAGGTTATATATATCATACGGTGCGTCAGGGGATTTCAATGTATCGGGGCGTTTCTTGCCGGCAGGCTTTTTGATTTCGACGAGCCACTGCTGAGATGCTTGCTGCATGGGAAGGCTTGAGTGTGTGCGGTTGTATAACGCAGAGAGCTGAGACGGCTCTTGGAGTTCTATAGTAAGCGGAAAAACGACAAGCAAGCAGAAAGCGCCAACAATACAGTACGCCATCCATGTATGATGTTTAAAGAACATCGGCGTTCGCCCCCTTTGTATGCTAAGGATACATGTAGTGTGTCCAGAATACGGGAATAAACCTCTTACATTTGAGCGTATGGTTGTGCAAAATGGCAGCAAACTAAACAGAGCAACTCCAAGCATGATGATGCCCATCTTTTGTGCATTTTATTAGCAAAAATCAAAAAAAGTCAAAGCGTTGTTTGCAATGTAGGCATAATTCTAATATATTTATTAGGGAAGAGGCTGAAAACGATCTACCGTTGTCTTGCAAATGGCGCTACAATAGTACAGGAGATTGTACGGATCAAGTACAGCATATTCTCTTAGATGATATTGTGAACGTATCATTGTGAAAGTCATCACGAGCTATACTTATTTTGGAAGCAGACAGCGAGAAGGTTTATGCAAAATGTTTCTTAATGAAAGGAAGTAGACAAATGGATGCAGAAATGAACAACCAACCTGCCAAGCAAGACACGGCCCTGTGGGCGAATGAACTATCCAATCCGGAAGTACAGGAAGCGCTGGCTACGCTGATCCACAAATTGCCGCAAATTAAAGATGCAGTAGAAAAGGCGGAGCAAGGCATTGCGGCCGTTTCTACATTTGCGACCGATATGGATTCGCTAAACTATATCGCAGAAGGCGTAGATAAGTTCTCTAAAGTGGCACTTAACAAAGAAAACTTGGAAGCTTTGACTGTGCTAATTGAAAGCCTGCCGCGTCTGGCCAAGATGGTGACATTGCTTGATAAAGTTGCAACCACGGTAGAGCCGCTTGTAACGGATAAGAACTCGCTGGCCTATCTGTTCGATACAGCAAAGGTTGTCACTTCGCCGGTAACAGATCGTGTGGAAGAAGGCGTATCCATCGTGAAGGAAGCGCAGGCACGGGCGGAGCAGAATCGGGAAACCATCTCGATCTTTGGCCTGATGAAAATGCTGAAGGACCCTGCTGTTCAGAAGGGACTCAAATTCACGCAGGCATTCCTTGATATTTTATCGGAAAAGAAAATTGTAAAATAAGCAGCGAAAAAGCACCCACAGCCGGGTGCTTTTTTGTAATCAACTGGATAAGGGGGAGGGACGGTATGTATTTGCGAAGCGTAAAGTTATTGCGAGAGACAATTTCTTCGCATCAGTGGAAGCAATATCCTTTGTCTATTCCTACAATAAATGCATTAGATGAGATTGAACTGGACACACGGATTACTTTTTTTGTCGGTGAAAATGGGTCTGGAAAATCCACGCTGCTTGAGGCAATAGCAGATCGGTGCGGATTTAATACAGGCGGCGGCTCAAGGCATAATTCTTATGAACTGGAGGCGGCAGAATCAGCGCTCGGACAATATATTCGTTTGTCCTGGATGCCGAAAATGACTGCAGGTTTTTTCCTGCGTGCGGAAAGTTTCTATTCATTTGCAACCTATATTGATCGTCTGGCAAAAGAGGCGCCTGGATATGATGTGTACGGAGATTACGGCGGAAAATCGCTGCACGAGCAGTCACATGGTGAGTCGTTTTTCTCTTTGTTCACCGAACGCTTTAAGCAGAAGGGAATCTATTTGCTTGATGAACCGGAAGCCGCATTGTCACCGTCCCGTCAGCTTTCTTTTTTACGGCTGTTATACGAGATGGAGCAAGAGGGCATGGCACAATTTATTATTGCCACACATTCACCCATACTATTAGCTTATCCTGGCGCAAAGATTTTTACTTTTGACACGGCGCCGATTGCCCCGATCTCATACGAAGAGACTTCACATTATTTTATTACACGTCGTTTTTTGGAGCGGAGGGAGGATGTGCTACGGGATTTATTCGCCCATGAATAAAGCGGTACTAGTTGAAACCAGAAAATAAAATAGGATAGTATTAAAAAGGTTGAACCCGAATACTAGCATACTAGTGGAGGCTGCTACGATGAATTTTTTGAAGATGAAGGAACCGGTAAACACATGGACACACTTCGTACCCTTTCTTGCAGGCATTGTCGGCCTGGTCTTTCTTATTCTTGAATCAAAAAGCAATCCGTCGAAATTGGTCACCATGACGATTTTCGGAGTGAGCGTTATTCTATTGTACGGAGCAAGTTCTGTATATCACTGGGTACGAACCACCCCCGAAAAAGAGCTATGGCTTCGCAAAATAGATCATATGGCCATTTTCATTCTCATTGCGGGTTCCTATACGCCTGTTCTTTATTATGGATTGGAAGGGGCATGGAGATGGGCTATGCTATTGGGTGTGTGGGGGCTTTCTTTTATTGGTATCGCCATGAAGCTGTTTTTCATGAAACTACCGCGCTCGGTTTCCACCGTATTCTATGTGGCGCTTGGTTGGATTGCGGTCATTCCTTTTGCCAAGCTGATTGAAAGCTTGCCAACGGAAGCCATGATTTTGATGGTGCTGGGTGGACTTGCCTACACGGTCGGCGGCATTATTTACGGAACGAAAAAACTCAATTTTATTCCCAATAAATTCGGATTCCACGAGATTTTTCATATCTTTATTGCGGTCGGTACGCTGCTGCATTATTTTATGATCTTTTTCTATGTTATGCCCATTCAAGTATAGGAGACGGTATACGAAAAGGACGGCTTCATCTGTGAGCCGTCCTTTTTTTACATTCTTATTGCTTGTTGCCTTATGTTTTGCTGATATATTGAATAAACGTCTCGAAGTGTCGATCAAAGTCTTTTATTGTATACGGCTCCGAGATGTGCTTGCCGGTTAATTGTATATCGTATGGCGTCACCCATATATCCGTATCCTCTTCTGGAATGCGTACCAAATATTTATAAATATCATGTGTGTTCGGTTCGTATCGGACGATAAAGCCGCACTTTCCGATAGGCAGCTTATGCTGTAATACGTCGGCGACGAAAATGACCTGCGAACCAATGAGTCGATGAGCTTTTCCTTCCATATACGGGCCTCCTTTCGATGTACAAGCAGTATATGATATATGCAGGAAAAATATTCCCACCGATTGGCAGAGCGTTGTTGTAGTTCTTAAGTATTTATATTTCTTGGCTTTTCTATTTTTTTGAATAAAAGGTGCTATAAGCAGCCTGTTTTATAGTCATTAAATGTAGGATTTAGGAAACTTTTCATTTTTATCCAGCTATTTTATGATGAGAAGGCAACGATATAGGCGAGTAATAAAAGGAGGAATGCATACGGATGAAGAAGACATACATATTGCTATTCTTGTGCCTAAGTCTCGTACTGGGGAGCTTTACCTTTGCCGCTCCAAGCCAGGCAAGCGAAGCGGCATACAAAGCTTTTCTAAGTCGTACGGTAGCTGGGGCGAACTTAAATGAATTAAAAAACGGGTATATTCCGCAGGGGATAACCTACTATGCTGCAAAAAACTGGGTCATTGTTTCCTACTATCATGCAAAACAGCCAAGTATTCTTACTGTCATTGATAATAAGACAGGCAAGCAGCTGAAAAAAGTAAGTCTGCGCAATACGAGCGGGACAAACTATATGGGTCATGCGGGCGGTATTACCGTGAGCGGCTCCAATCTATGGGTATCCTCGGATAAGAAAGTACATCGCATCGCACTGTCTGAGCTTGCGTCCGCTAAAAACAACGGTGCCGTAAAGTTTAAAAAATCGGTTCCGGTGCATGTGCAGGGTTCGTATGTGCTGTACAAAAACAATGTGTTGTGGGTTGGGGAGTTTGTTAAGAAGGGCGGTACAGGCAAAATCGCAGGGTATAAGATGAAAAATGGTGATTTTACTTCTTCTAAGCCTGTGCCGGATTATATGATGGATACGCCGGATCGTGTACAGGGAATGGAAATCATTGGCTCATCCATCGTCTTCAGCCGCTCCTACGGACGCAGCAATGACAGCTACCTTAGCTACTATAAGAATCCGGTCGGCAGCAAAGCGGATGGATATGTTGGCGCAGCAGGCAAGAGAATTCCATATTGGGACTTAAACAAAAACAAGCGATTCCAGAAAACCATTACAATGCCGTCCATGTCTGAAGGAATGGTCGTAGTAGGCAGCCGCCTGTACATCGTTTTTGAATCGGGTGCCAATGCCTATCCGGATAGTAAACCTCCTCGGATCAAACACATTAAGAAATACGCTTATTAATCCAGAAATGTTATAAAATAGCCAGGAAGCCGGTTCAACACATTCGTTGGGCCGGCTTCTTTGTGCAGCATACATGACATTTATCATGTCTTGTATATGACGCGTATGACTTCAAAGGTTTATGATATTCCTTCATAATCTAAAATAATAAATGATGAAGGGATACAACCGAAATGACAAGACAAAATGATTTGAGAAAGCATATTGCTCCCTATGAAAAAGCGAATACAAAAAGCAGCATATGGCAGATTATGAATACGCTCCTTCCTTTTTTTGCGTTATGGTTTCTTGCCTATGAGAGCTTATCCGTTTCCTATGCCCTTACGCTGGGGCTGAGTGCGGTTGCTGCCGGATTCTTGGTGCGTATTTTTATCATTTTTCATGACTGCTGCCATCAATCCTTCTTCAAAAACCAGACAGCCAATAAAATTCTTGGAACGATTACAGGGGTATTAACCTTTTGTCCATATGAGCAGTGGAAGCGTAGTCACTCCATTCATCATGCCACCAGCAGCAATCTGAACAAGCGCGGAACAGGAGATGTCTGGGTGTTGACAGTGGAGGAATATGCATCCTCATCGTTTTGGGTTCGACTAGCCTATCGGATGTATCGTAATCCGCTTGTTATGTTTGGCTTAGGTCCCATCTATATTTTTCTTATCTCTTATCGGTTTAACGTGAAGGGTGCCAGACGTAAAGAGCGTATAAACACGTATATCACGAATCTTTCCATCATCGCTTTGGTCGGCTTATTGTGCTGGACAATTGGGTGGGAGTCATTCTTGATGATTCAGATCCCCATCTTCTTTATTTCAAGCTCTCTTGGTATTTGGCTGTTTTATGTACAGCATCAATTTGAGAATTCGTATTTTGAAAAAGAGGAAGAGTGGGACTACGTAAAGGCTGCTTTGGAAGGAAGTTCATATTACAAGCTTCCAAAGGTTCTGCAATGGCTTACAGGCAATATTGGTTTTCATCATGTTCACCATTTAAGTCCGAGAGTGCCGAATTATTATCTTGAGACTGTTCACAATACGCACCTCTCGAGTAAGGACGTACGGACAATTACTCTGGCTACAAGCTTGTGTTCCCTTCGCTTTCGCTTATGGGATGAACAGAACAAGAAGTTTGTAGGGTTTAAGGAAGTCAGAAACTTCGCTTTGACGCATCAAAAAAACAGTGTGCCTGTACAAATTAAGTCTGAGCTGTAGCGGAATATGTAAAGCCATATAGAATTCTTCTATGGTAAAATAGCAGTACCATGATAAAAGAGGTTCTACTCATGCCAAAAAGGTATCTTAAATCCCTGAAAAACACAGGGATTTCTCCTTATATATGGAGCGTTTTTAGCATTTTACCGTTTTACTTTATTTTCGAGACTTCCTCCAATAAAGAAGTTATTGTAGGAATCTCATTGACGATTTTATTCTTTATTGCGTATCGCTTTGCTTTTATTTCAAAGGGATGGCTCGTTTACTTGTGGACGTGTATCCTCATTAGTATCTCTATAACGATGACCATCCTTTTTCAATATGTGTATTTTGCTTTTTATATTGCGTACTATAACGGAAATATTAAAGATCGGATTGCTTTTATTACGTTATACATTCTTCATTTGGTCTGTGCTACCGTATCGATCAATTATAACGTGGTCTTGCAGGAGAGCTTATTTTTAAAGCAGCTGCCTTTTATTGTGATCATTTGGATTAGCATTATCCTTCTGCCGTTCAATATTTATAATCGAAAAAAACAGGGGCAGCTCGAAGAACAGCTTGAGGATGCGAACAAAAGAATCGCGGAGCTGGTTAAGCACGAAGAGCGTCAACGGATTGCTAGAGATTTGCATGATACATTAGGCCAGAAACTCTCGCTGATCGGGTTAAAAAGTGACCTGGCGAGAAAATTAATCTACAAGGACCCGGAGCGAGCACGCTCTGAACTAAAAGATGTGCAGCAGACGGCAAGAACCGCATTGAATGAAGTAAGAAAAATGGTATCGCAAATGCGTGGCATTAAATTAAAAGAAGAATTGATTCGCATCAGACAAATCCTGAAAGCCGCTCAAATTGATGTCGTCATTGAGCAAGAAACGCCCTTAACGAATGTGTCTCTTTTTCTTGAAAACATTTTAAGCATGTGTGTTAAGGAAGCGGTGAACAATGTTGTAAAGCATAGCGGGGCTTCCTCCTGCCATATTACGATCGAACAGTCGTGGAATGAGATCACGATTATAGTACGAGATGATGGATGCGGCATCGTGGTAGATGATGATGTCGGGAAAGGACATGGCCTGCTCGGCATGAAAGAGCGCTTGGAGTTTGTTAACGGAAGGCTGGAGATTATTACACAAGAAGGGACAATGATCATCATACGGGTACCGAATGTGATCAAACAGCCGGATAAGGAGGAGCTTACATGATTCGCATTGTCATTGCAGAAGACCAACGAATGATGCTGGGGGCGCTAGGTTCGCTGCTCAACTTGGAAGATGATATGGAAGTGGTCGGCATGGCATGCAACGGAGAAGACGCCATTTCTCTTGTGCATCAATACCAACCGGATGTATGTATCATGGACATTGAAATGCCCGTAAAAAGCGGACTTGATGCAGCAGAAGAGATAAAGGAGGTAGGTTGTAAAGTCATCATTTTAACAACCTTTGCCCGCTCCGGCTATTTTCAGCGAGCATTAAAGGCAGGCGTAAGCGGCTATTTATTGAAGGACAGCCCAAGCGAGGAGCTTGCAAGCTCAATTCGCAGTGTCATGGCGGGTAGGCGCATGTATGCACCGGAGCTGATGGATGATGTATACAGCGAGGAAAATCCTCTCACAGAGCGGGAGAAAGAGGTGCTATTGCTTATTGCGGATGGTAAAAACACAAAGGAAATTGCCGATCAGCTCTTAATTAAGACAGGAACGGTTCGCAATTATATTTCTACTATTTTAGATAAGCTTGAAGTGCAGAATCGTATTGAGGCGATTACACGCTTCAAGGAAAAAGGCTGGTTTAAATAGAATAGCACCATACAATCAACAAAAGCCGATCGTTTTTTCGATCGGCTTTTTCGTGTTGTTTTATTCGGGGAAGAAGGCGGCACCCTTTTTTCTATATGGTCATATATCAATAACTATGTGGGCGGGTAAATGAAACGGTGAAAGGAGCAGGGTCGGTACATGGATAGGCATGAGAAAGCATGCGCAGAAGCTTGGATAAGGTAGGAGAAAAATGAGCATAGAAATAACGATAATGGGCTTGTTGATTGGATTTTTAGTCGGCTTGACAGGAGTGGGCGGGGCGGCATTGTTAACTCCTATTTTAATTATGATCGGGGTACAGCCCTCCATTGCGGTAGGTACAGATTTACTCTACAATTCCGTCACAAAATTTTTTGGCGTCATGCAGCATTGGAAGCAAAAAACAGTTAATCTTACATTGGTAAAATATTTAGCTATAGGGAGTATTCCAAGCGCAGTTGTTGCGGTAGGAGCGCTGCATTTCTTTGGCAGCATGTATCAAAATCAAGAGGAAATCATTAAAAGTGCGCTTGGATATGTTTTGATTCTGGTTTCTCTTGCGACAATTGCACGCGTATTCTTTGATAAGAAGCTGCGCCCCAATCGCTGGCAATTGGCGCCGATCGAAGAGAAGAAAGGACTCACGATCGGTATCGGTATTGTGTTCGGTTTTATTGTTGGGCTTACCTCCATCGGATCGGGCTCTTTATTTGCGGTTGCGATGCTGTATCTGTATCGCATGAATGCATCGGAGCTGGTTGGAACCGATATCGCCCATGCGTTTCTTCTAGTAACCGTTGCCGGGGTACTTCATGCAGGCACAGGCAGTGTAGACTATATGCTGGCAGGCAATCTTCTTCTCGGCTCCATTCCAGGTGTTGTATTAGGGAGTACGTTATCAGCGAAAGTCCCAGCTAGGCCGCTGCGTACCATCGTTGCCACGCTTATTCTCATAAGCGGCTTAAAGCTTATTTAACGCAGAGCACAAGAAAAACAGCCGGGAAGAAGCGCTTTTCTTCCCGGCTGTTTTTGTATAACATAGGAAGCCTCTTTCACGTCCCAATCGGATTATCCTGTGAAAAGGACTAGCCTTTCGTTTCAGGATGCATCACAGAGGCGGTGGCTACGTCAATCAGTGCTGGCCGGTTTGATGTAAAAGCCTGCTGCAATATATCCTCTAGCTGTGTGTCAGAATCAACCCGGTATCCATTCCAGCGGCATGCCTCTGCCGCTTTAACGAAATCCGGGTTAGTTACGTCCACACCCTCCTGCCTAAATCCGCCTGCGATCATTTTATCGCGCTCCATCTGTAAATAGCCATTATTACATACGACAACAGTAAGCTGTAGGCTATAGCGAGCAGCCGTCAGCAAATCCGCCAGTGTCATTGCGATGCCACCGTCTCCCACGATAGCGACGACCTGTCTTTCGGGCATGCACAGTTTTGCTGCGAGCGCGGCAGGAAGGCCAAACCCCATCGTTCTCCATTCACCGGAAAATAAAAAATCCTGCTCCTTTGCACGAAAGCTTCGATTCACCCATACCGTCATATCTCCCGTATCAAGCGTGATGATCGCATTGGGTTGTACTGCATTTTCAATCGCCCGGACAATGCGAGCCGGATAAAGCGGGGTGGAGGTTTTGTTGCCTTCCTGCTCATTTTGCTCGGCCCATTTTTGTTTCGCTTCCTTCCATTGTGATTCCCATACTGGCAGCGGGCTCGTTTTAGGCAGTTTCTCAACCAGCAACGGGACGACGGCCCCTGAATCACCAACAATTCCTACTTCAACAGGGATTCCTTTGCCGATGTTCTCCTGCATGTAATCAATCTGTATGATTCGTGCATGCTCAGGAACGTATCCCTCCGGCCACCATGTATCTCCAATAAGCAGCACCACATCTGCCTCTTTGAACAATGGAGCCGCATATGGGTTGCCGCCCTGTCCGATTCCTCCCAGCAAATGAGGTGAGGTTTCAGGAAGCATTCCCTTTGCACCCAGGCTGACAAGCAGGCCCGCTCCCCATCGCTCGGCAAGCGCTTCTACGTGTTGGGCAGCGCCGTAAGCGCCTGTACCAGCGAGGATCATCGGCCGCTGCGCTGTCTTCATAATGTCAATGGCCAGTGCCAGCCCATCTGCTTCAAAATAATAGGTTCCCTTTAGTAATGACGGTTTTGCGCGGAGCAAGGCTGTAGTCGGCATCGTAAACATATCTTTTGGAACAGAAAGATGGGTAACCGCTCCCTTTACAAGTGATAGATGCATTGCCTTCGTTAATACGTCAATGATGGTATGAGGATGAGCCAGAAGGGTGCTGTATGCCGCGAGCGGCTTAATTAACTCCTGCTGGTTTATATATTGCTTATAATCGGTTCCGATTTTATCCGTTGACGCCTGGCCGGTAATGGCAAGCACGGACGCTTTATCTTTACAGGCATCTGCCAGTCCGTTTAACAGATTGGCGAGACCCGGCCCCATGGTAGCGGTACATACCCCAAGTCCGCCTGTTAATTTTGCTTCTGCGGAAGCCATCATGGCGGCTGTAGCCTCATGCTTTACGGCGATGAACTGGATTTGATTTTGCTTAGCTATCGCATCCATGAGCCCAAAAATTGCGTCGCCGACAACCCCATATATTCTTTTAACTCCCCAGAGTTGAAGCTGCTCAAGGATTCGGTGTGCAACCGTTGGTTCAGTTTGCTGCATCGTATTCTCCTCTCTGTCCTAGATTGTTACAAAGATTTCTCTTTCATGTTTTACCCTTTCATCTTTGATCTTACTCTTTATATGAGCGGAACCTTAGGCGGATAACTACAATATACTAAAAGGGCAAAAGACGGCTTTTCGTCAAAAAAGCATAGAGAAATAAGGAGGTACGTAATGCCGCATAATGGCCAGCTATCATTTCAGCAGCTTTTGGATGAGGATTATCAAAGGCTAAATCAGGAGATGCGAAATAAAGATGCGCTGGATGTTGTAAGGTGGGCGTGTCAGAGTTTTAACGATGAGCTTGTTTATGCCTGCAGCTTTGGTGCGGAAGGAATCGTGCTTATCGATATACTTAGTAAGGTTTGTCCGGATGCCCATGTCGTGTTTCTTGATACGAATGCGCATTTTACAGAAACGTATGATGTGGTGAAAAAAGTGCGGGAAAAATATTCAACACTGCGAATTGAAGCCATTATGCCTGCGCTTACGCTTGAGCAGCAGGCCGAGCAATACGGAGATGCCTTATGGAAGACGAATCCTGCCGCATGCTGCAGCATCCGCAAGATTACGCCGCTTGCAAGCGTACTATCGGGAAAAAAAGCATGGCTCTCCGGGCTGCGGCGTGAGCAATCCCCTACGCGCGCCCAGGTTCAATTTATTAATAAAGATCACAAGTTTTCGTCCATTAAAATATGTCCGCTCATTCACTGGAGGTGGGAGGATGTATGGAATTATATTATGCTGCACCAATTGCCGTACAATGTACTGCACGATAAAGGGTATCCGAGCATTGGTTGTGAGCACTGTACTGCGCCCGTCACCGATCGCGGGGATTTTCGCACCGGCCGCTGGGCGGGCTTTGAAAAAACAGAGTGCGGGCTGCATCAATAGGATAGAAGAGGAGTGGGTGAAAGGTGAATCAACCACATGGTGGAGCACTGGTGAATCGGGTAGATCTTGCGTATGATTATTCCGCTATTCTAACAGAAATTGAGATGGATCGCTTTGCCTTATCGGATCTGGAACTGATTGCGATCGGAGCGTACAGCCCGCTTACCGGTTTTATGGGTGAAGATGATTATTATGGCGTCATACATGAGATGAAGCTGGGAAGCGGCTACGTATGGAGCCTCCCTATTACGCTGCCGGTTTCGGAATTTGTCGCCGATTCTCTTACAATTGGTGAGAAGGTAAAGCTTGTATATAAGGGAGACATATACGGAATATTGGAGCTGCAGGAAAAATACTTTGCCGATAAGAGAGCTGAAGCTGTCCAAGTATATGGAACAACCGATCTGAAGCATCCAGGGGTAAAGAAACTATGGGAGAGACCTGAGGTGTATCTTGCCGGTCCGATTACGCTCATACGTCGCCCGGAAAAAGGCGCATTTGCAGCGTATGATCTTGACCCTGCACAGACAAGAGCCGCGTTTGCTGCGCTTGGCTGGCGAACTGTTGTCGGGTTTCAGACACGAAATCCGGTTCATCGCGCCCATGAATACATTCAGAAGTCAGCGCTTGAAATTGTGGATGGGCTTTTCCTCAATCCGCTTGTCGGGGAAACAAAAAATGATGATATTCCGGCGCCGATTCGCATGGAAAGCTATCAGGTGCTGCTGCGGGAGTATTATCCTACGAATCGTGTGTTTCTCGCTGTATTTCCGGCGGCAATGCGCTATGCTGGACCGAGAGAAGCGATTTTCCATGCGCTCGTACGAAAAAATTACGGCTGCACTCATTTTATCGTAGGCCGCGATCATGCGGGTGTGGGCAATTACTACGGCACATACGATGCCCAGCTCATCTTTGGGAAGTTTTCTGCAGAAGAACTGGGAATTACCCCGCTATTTTTTGAACATAGCTTTTATTGCAGGAAGTGCGGCAACATGGCATCAACCAAAACATGTCCGCATGATTCGAAAGAACACGTCATTTTCTCCGGAACAAAAGTAAGAGAAATGTTGCGGGATAAAGAAGCGCCACCGCCCGAGTTCAGCCGCCCGGAAGTGGTGGAAGTATTGATCCGCGGCATGGGGATTGCAGCAGACCAACAGTAAGGGAGAGAGTGTGATGGCAGCGCATGATGCAAATATTATATGGCATCCCACCGTTATAACAAAGGGAGCGAGGCGCAGGCTTCATGGACATAAAAGTGCTGTGCTGTGGTTTACCGGCCTTTCTGGTTCAGGCAAATCCACGCTGGCTAATGCAGTGGAGAGCCGGTTATATGAAATGGGACTGCACACGTATTTATTGGATGGCGATAATATCCGTCATGGGATAAATAAAGACCTCGGTTTTAGCGAAGCGGAGCGAAAGGAAAACATTCGGAGAATTGGCGAGGTGGCGAAATTGTTTGTGGATGCGGGGAATATCGTGCTGACCGCCTTTATTTCGCCGTATGCTGCCGACAGAGAGTTAGCTCGTAGCTTGGTAGAGGACGACGAATTTATTGAGATTTATGTGAGGTGTCCGCTTGTTGAGTGTGAAAAAAGAGATCCGAAAGGGCTGTACAAAAAAGCAAGAGCAAATGAAATCCCCGCATTTACTGGGATTACTGCACCGTATGAAGAGCCGGCTGCCCCTAACATAATCATCGAAACCGATAATCAGGCCATACATGATGCTGTTGAGCGGATTGTCTGTTACTTAATAGAAAAAGAAGTAATTCCAGAATAAGAGAAAAGTTATGCAATGCGCAGCCCTTGCCGCTGCGCATTTTTTGCGGATGAAAGGAGTGAATTTGGCCAAGCTATAATAATGGAGATTAGAAGGAAGGAGTGTTCTCAGTGCTGTTTTTAAAGCCAGAATTTCAAACCAAGCAGGGGGTCATTTTAAATGTAGTAGATACAGGAGGAAAAGCTGTCGGGTATATTGCTTACATATATAAGGAAGATAAGGAACTCTATATCATGGGACAATTGGATGAGGAAGGGGAAAAACAGAATTTTGTTGATATTATCTCCCCATTTATTGATGGATTAAAGAAAGCTGTTCTCGGGGATGGCGAGAAGGAGCCGAATATATACATCCATGCAGGTGGTCAGCTTCTTACGTTGGATAAAGCGGAGGGAAACGTGGAATAAGAAGAAAAAAAGCAGAACTAGTATAGGCTGGTTTACATACGATGATTTGCAGGGACATTCGCCGATAAGGAGGAACGGCTGTGAATCATCTAGACACTGCGTATCATCCACGACTTGCTGACCCTTCGGGGGAGAGAGTGGGGATACCAAAAGATAGCGGGCTTACGATGATGATTGATAAAGGAATCGGTCTTGCTTCATTTGAGGACTTCTTACAGCTTGCCGGTCGATATGTTGACTATGTTAAGCTTGGCTTCGGTACTACCGTATTGTATCCGCTTGAAATTCTACGAAAAAAAGTTTTATTAGCAGATAAATATGGGGTCGTGCTGTATCCTGGGGGAACATTATTTGAAATTGCGTATTATCAGGGTGCGCTGCAAAACTATCTGGATTCCATGAAGAAAATAGGATTTCGCTGCTTGGAAATCTCTGATGGAACCATTGAGCTCTCCGCAGATGAGCGGTGCAGTATCATTCAGGAAGTAACTGCAAGAGGATTTATTGTTATTACGGAATGCGGGAAAAAGGCAGATGGCAGCCAGCTTAGTGTCGAAGAGTTGCAGCAGACCTTTTATGCCGATCTTGCGCACGGTGCCTCCTATGTGATTGTAGAAGGCAGGGAATCGGGAAAGGGTGTAGGGATATATGATAAGAAAGGCGAGATTGACACCGCGTTTTTAACGGCTGTAGAAAATGCGATTGCCTATGACGACAGGAAGCGTTTAATCTGGGAAGCCCCGCAAAAAAAACAGCAAATCGAACTGCTGCAATTTTTGGGACGGAATGTAAACATAGGCAATGTTCAAATTGCGGATGCGTACAATCTAGAGTGCCTGCGGAGAGGCTTACGGTTTGATACCTTTGTTTTCAGACATGAGAGCGCTGTTGTAGAAGCGGATTGTCTTCCTTCCTTCAATCAAGGGCAGATGACTTTATAAAGAAAAGAACCGCCGCATAGACTTGGCGGTTCTTTTCTCTGTATCAAAAGTGAATGCAAGGGAAAGGGTAAAATAAGGACAAACATCAGGGAGCGAAAATTGGAGGAAGAAATATGGAAACAAAACAAGGGACGTCGGCCATGATTGCCATTGCTTTTATCCCGATTGTTATGGTACTCGGAAATTCAATGCTAGTGCCTGTGCTTCCCACGATGAAGGCTAAGCTTGGTTTAACACAGTTTCAGACAAGCCTTACGATTACTGTATTCTCGCTGGCGGCAGGTATTATTATTCCGTTGGTTGGCTATTTATCTGACCGATTTGGGCGCAAGTGGATTATCGTTCCCTCGCTGATCTTATACGGGATTGGCGGGATTATTTCCGGACTGGCAGCGTGGTTAATGGAGAATTCTTATATGGTAATCTTAGGCGGACGGGTTATTCAGGGGATTGGGGCAGCGGGAACCGCTCCGATTGCTATGGCTTTAATCGGTGATTTGTATGCAGGGGCCGAGGAGAGTAAAGCGCTTGGCATTATTGAATCCTCCAATGGAATGGGAAAAATCCTCTCGCCGATAATTGGCTCCGCGATCGCTCTTATTACATGGTATGCGGTCTTTTTTACCTTTCCTGTTCTTTGTTTTGCGGTTGCCGCCTATGTATGGTTTGGCGTTAAAGAAAAGCGAAAGGGTGAAGGACAGCCGCTTAGTCAATACCTTAAAGCGGTAAAACAGATCTTAAAAAACAAAGGAAGATGGTTAATTACTTCCTTTTTTGTCGGTGCTACCGGGCTGTTTATCCTTTTTGGGGTATTGTTTTACCTGTCCGATATATTGGAGGAGACGTATAAGATCGATGGTATAGTAAAAGGAATGATTCTTGCCATCCCTCTGTTCGGAATGGTCGTTACCGCCTATAGTACCGGAGCAAAAATTAAGCAAAATAAACCGCTCATCCGCAGACTGATGATTATAGGACTCATCATCTTAAGCGCTTCAATGACAGCGGTTGCGTTTTTTAAACAAATCTATTTGATGATTGGATTTCTGACGCTTGGAAGCATCGGCATCGGTCTGCTCCTGCCCTGTTTGAATACGCTCATCACCGGAGCTGTAGAAAAAGCGGAGAGGGGCATGATTACCTCTTTGTATGGAAGTGTTCGGTTTCTTGGCGTCGCCTTTGGTCCACCCCTTTTCAGTTGGTTAATGAAAATCTCGCATAAGACCGTGTTTTTTAGTATGGCAGGGGTAAGCTTGGCCATTTTGATCTTAACATTTTTCTTCATTAAACCTGGCATGAAAAACGAGGGAGGAACAAATAAGGACCAGGGCTCCGGATCAGAAACGCTCTTTGCGAAAAGAGAAAAAGCGCCTACATAACTACCGGAGAGGGTCAGTTGAAAAATCGTAAAATAAAGGTGATCGATTTTAGCAGAATGGTCGTGATCGCAGCGGCCATTAAGGGGCCAACCGGCACCCCGCGAAAAAATACGATGCCAATGATGGAGCCTACAATAAGGCCAACAATCAGGTGCGGTTCGGCCCGTAGCATGTCGAGTCCCTTCCCATTCAAATATGTGGCAAGCGCCCCTCCAGTGAGAGCTACCACGCCCACCAGCGTAGTAAAGAGAGGAATAAGATCTTTGGCGGTGATTTTCTCGCTGGCAAACGGCACCAATACGGAAATTGTTAAAAAGAGAAGCCCGATTTCCATTCCGCGGCGTTCTACTGCCGGGAAGAAGCGCTCAAGGGAAGCCAGCTTTAGCACAAGCAGCATACTGGCTGCTGTAGCTAGTATGGGTGAGCGGCCAAGCAAACCGGTAATAATTAGGATAACAAGCACGGCTTCGCCTGAGGATATTGGCATTGACATCAAACCCCTGTCCTTTTCTTCCCTTTACTTTTATGAGAAAGCAGGCAAAAGTATTCTTTTTTCGTAATCGATCGGAACAATTTGTGAATAGTCAATGCGGCTGCACAATGACACATCTTCCGCATGCTGCCGCTTCGCGAGACGCCTACCTGTAATCGAAGTGTGCAGGCGTGCTTCCAGTTCATGGGCTATATGCAGATAGCCTGCCTCCAACAAGGCCGAAGCATCGCATGTATGCAGGGTAGGGAAATGTTTTCTGGCGATATGGATCATCAATCCGGCAGCGAGCCCGTCCTCTAGAGCGAACTCGCCACGCGTCCCGGCGCAGCACAGCACAATATCGCATTGTAGGGCAAGCGCCTTGGTGATGCAGGCGGTCGCATTCAAAAAACAGCCGACGAGAATCCGCTCCGCTTGTTTTACCTTCTGCATTGCTCTTGTGCCGTTTGTTGTGGTCAAAATAAGCTGCTTACCTGTATGCTTGGCGCGGGCGAGGTCGGCAGGCGAATTCGTATAATCAAATCCGGCGATCTTTTCACAATGCCGTTCTCCAGCCAGTATCGCAGCAGGCGAGCGCAGCGCATCCGCCTCCTCGATTGTTTCTACCGGAACCACGGAGGCAAAGCCGGAATGAAGAGCCGCTACGATGGTGCTGGATGCTCTGAGAACATCGATAACAATCGCGGTTCTGCCGAAAATAAGTTCAGGCCTAATCTGCTCCACAGTCGGTATTGTTCTAATATGCATGCCATTTCCTCCGTTCCTCTTTTTCAATCTGCTATCAGCGTATTCTGTGAATAGAGAAAAGATGAGAAGACAGTAGAGAATCTCCGGCAAGCGTTCATGAAATGCAGTTTAACGGGGCGAAAGAGTGTAAAACGTATATTCATTGTGTATATACTAGGGGAAGAAGATTCTGATGGGAGGTACATGGTGAAAGAAAATCATAAAAACGACATGAGAGAAATCGGATGGAACATAGATACCAGTTACGCACGGCTTTCGAAAAAATTCTTTACTATCCTCAATCCTAACCCGGTGCGTTCGCCGAAGCTTGCCGTTCTCAATGAACCGCTGGCGGCATCTCTTGGGTTAAACAGTCAGGCACTGCAGAGTGAAGAAGGGGTAGACGTGCTTGCCGGCAACCGGGCGCCAGAAGGGGCTTTGCTGCTTGCGCAAGCGTATGCGGGTCATCAATTCGGGCATTTTACGATGCTAGGGGATGGACGGGCTCTGCTGATTGGTGAACACATCACTCCTTTAGGAGAACGGTTTGATATTCAGCTTAAAGGGTCCGGTCGCACTCCGTATTCCCGCGGAGGTGATGGTCGAGCGGCGCTTGGTCCGATGCTGCGCGAATACATCATCAGCGAAGCGATGCACGCGCTCGGTATCCCTACCACCCGTAGCTTGGCTGTAGTGACAACCGGTGAGTCTGTCATTCGTGAAACCGACCTGCCCGGTGCTATTCTGACCCGCGTGGCAGCGAGCCACCTGCGCGTCGGCACCTTTCAGTACGCGGCACAATGGGGTACAGCCGAGGAACTGAAGGCTCTGGCGGACTATGCGCTGCAGCGGCATTTTCCAGAAGCTGAGACCGATGAGCAGCCATATCTTTCCCTGCTTCAGGAAGTGATTAAGCGTCAGGCCGCACTTATTGCCAAATGGCAGTTGGTCGGCTTTATCCACGGGGTGATGAACACCGACAACATGACCATTAGTGGAGAGACCATTGATTACGGCCCCTGCGCCTTTATGGATGTGTATGACCCGGCAACCGTCTTCAGCTCCATTGATACGTATGGCCGCTACGCCTACGGCAATCAGCCGCGGATTGCTGCCTGGAATCTCGCGCGCTTTGCCGAAGCCTTACTGCCCCTGCTGCACGACAATGAGGAGGAAGCGATCAAGCTGGCGGAGGCCGCCCTTTCGAAATTTGCTCAGCTGTACCGCCACCATTGGCTTGCGGGCATGCGGACGAAGTTGGGCATATATCAGGAGGAAGCGCAGGATGAGTCCCTTATAGACGATCTTCTCAGCCTGATGCAGAAGCACCGTGCGGACTATACGAATACCTTCCGCGCTTTAACGCTGGGTACACAGGAAGATGGGGGACTGTTTGAGACGTCAGAATTTGCCCGGTGGCATGAACGGTGGCAGACAAGACTTGATAGCCAGCAGGAATCGAAAGACTCCGCCCAGCAACTCATGCGCAGCAGCAATCCTGCGCTCATTCCTCGCAACCACCGGGTGGAAGCCGCGCTAGAAGCGGCGGTGAATCAGGGCGATTACAGTGTAATGGAGCAGCTTCTTGCGGCTCTTTCTCATCCGTACGCATATTCTCCTGAACAGGCAGAGTACGCTGCGCCGCCTGCGCCATCCAACCGGCCATACCGGACCTTCTGCGGCACGTAAGATAAATACGAGGTACAGAAAAAGGCATACCTCAGCGGAGGTATGCCTTTCATAATGAAGCCTATTTATATTTTCTTTCGCTAGAGGAGGTATCTTTTGTATGATGCTTCCTTTTCTCATCACGTAAATTATCTTTTAAGTCCTCCATAGGAATCGGATCGACATTTCGTTCGCTTTCATACATATCAAATAGACTTTCGTTTTCTGTTTTATACTGCTCCGGATGATCCCTCAATCCTTGTTTTAGTTTTTTGGAAGGTTGCTTATTCGGTTTCTCCATGCTCATCACCCCTGTTTTTTTATTTATTATATTGTTTATACCCTTTTTTTGAACGTTCTAAAACTACGGAGGGTTTGCTTGGAGGAGGAGAGAGATAGGCCAAAAACTTACCCGAACGAATGTTAAAGGAAAAACAAAACATTGAAATGACAAATAGAATATGATTCATAACGAAATAGTGTTGAAAGAGCAATTTGATGTTTCACTTATATTTTTAAAGCTCAGGGGTTTCAGTAGTATTGGACTGATTAGCGCCTGTGTTGCTGTATCGGTGGAATTAGCTTTGCGGGGCTTTTGGCTCCTCATATTGCAAAGCACCTTGTAGGCATACGCCATAACCAAATGGTAAGCCACTAGGATGTTGCTTGTTATCGTTTCAGAGTTTTTTGCATTAAAAATCAAGTATTATTATTTAAATAATAAAAATATACAGAAAATTTATTGACAATTTTTAAACACGGTAATAGAATTAATTTTGAGATAACGTTTGCTCAAAATTAAGTTGAATGGAGCAGTATTTTACTATACAAGTTTACAAATTTGTTGAAATTAGGTTCTAAATATGGGCTGTTTATAATAAAAATCTGTAAATGAACAGGATTTTATTGCGAAAACGTTTGCTCAAAAGCAGGAGGATTATATGACAGTTCAACTAAAGGATATTGCAAATTATTTAAATGTTTCGGTATCAACTGTATCAAGGGTTGTCAACGGGAAAGGAAGGGTTAGCAAAGAAACACAGGAATTAATATTAAAAACGATTAAAGAGATGGGGTATCAACCGAATGAAGTTGCAAGAAGTCTTAAAAGAAAGAAATCCAATACTTTAGGTGTAATTGTTCCAGATCTTACAAATAACTTCTATGCAACCGTTATTAAGGGTATTGAAAAAACTGCAATGGAAAATGGATTTACCGTTATTGTTTGTAACAGTGATGAAGATATCGAAAAAGAAGAAGAATATGTAAAGTTATTACTGCAAAAGCAGATTTCCGGTCTTGTCATTGCAACAGTAGGTGGTAATCCCGACTTGTTTACTCAATATAAAGACTCTGGGATACCTGTGGTTTTTGTTGATAACCTTCCTGATACCAGTGAAAACTTTGATGTCGTAACGATTGATAATATGAGGGCAGCTTATGATCTGGTTCATCATCTGATTGAGAAGGGTCATGAAGAAATCGCTATGATTACCGGACCTCAGAATCAGTCTACTGCCGTTGAACGCTTTGAAGGATTTAAAAAATGTATGTCTGATTATAACCTGCTGTTAAATGAGAACTTGCTAGGCATCGGCACATTCAAATTTGATAGCGGTTACAACATTATGCGTGATTGGTTAGAAAACGGGCAACGTCCCACAGCTTTATTTGCTGCCAATAACTTTCTCTTATATGGAGCTATAAAGGCAATGACAGAAAAGGGATTAAACATACCGGAGGATATAGCGGTTGTTTGTTTCGATGCAAACGATGTTACCGGGCTTTTAAAACCACAAATAACATCTATCATCCAGCCAGCCTTTAAAATAGGATCGATAGCTGCTGAGATCATTCTTAGAAAGGAAAAATATGAGGATGTAAAAATCTTTGAGAAAGTGGTTCTAGAGCCAGAATTAATCATCAATGAATCCACTAATAAAATCTTTATTAACACAAGGAAGGAGGAGAGAGTATGAGTGAAATTCACGGGAAGTTGCATTGGATATTCCCGGATGGGGAATTACCTCCGCCGGGAGATTCAGAGTTGAAAGGCCATGAATCCATTATCGTTTTAAATATGAGTAAGACACCTGCGACCGTTGAAGTGACATTATTTTTTACAGACCGTGAACCTGTCTGCGCAAAATTAGAGAGTGTGGATGGGGAGAGGGTACGGTGCTTTAGGATGGATAACCCTGCCGATATTGGAGGGAACGTTATCCCAAAGGAAACCCAATATGCCATTAAACTTGAGAGTGATGTTCCAATCATCGCTCAATATGGAAGATTGGATACTAGACAAGTCAATATGGCTTTTTACACTACCATGGGATTTTCTTTTTAATTAGGGTGACAAACAAATGAAATTTTTATAAAAGGAGGGGACCGAATGGCAAACACAAAAGACAATATTAAAGTAGTTTTCGGATTTGATATGGAAACGGATGTTGGAAGTTTCACACCCTATTATGAGGGGTTAAAGAATGCGACCCCAAGATTGCTGGAGTTATTTGATAAAAAGGATATAAAAGGTACATTTTTTTTCACAGGTGATGCTGCCAGAAAACATCCCAGTATTGTAGAACTTGTTAAACAAAGTGGCAATGAAGTAGGCTGTCATTCCTTGCTGCATGAAACTGTCGGGGATGAGTTATTCCCGATTCCATTGGAAAAATCCCTTCTTCCACATGAAGTTCCTATGAGAATTAAGCTGGCAACAGAGTGGGTGGCTGAAGTACTAGGTGACTCTCCCGTCTCTTTTAGAAGTCCAAGGCTTTGGGGGTCAACCGCCGTGTTAAATGCGCTCGAAGAATTAAATTACGTTGCAGATGCATCGTACCCAATGTATTTCTATCGGGAAAGATTTGTCCCCTATCACCCAAATCAAAAAGATTGGACAAAGGAAGGTGATATGAAGATTTTAGAGATTCCAAACTTTGCTGATATGGAAATGGTAAGCAACGACCCTGGGCTTGAGCGCGACAGGGATCAATGGCCTTTGTTTAGAACAAAAGGTTCTGATTTTCTTATGGATAAAATTAACAAGTTTATTCGCTTTTTAAGAAACAAGGAACTGCCGGTTGTTCTGTGTTTTTACTTCCACCCTTGGGAGTTTGTTCCGCTAAAGCAATCCTTTTATTTTGGTGAGTGCACAGTGACTCCTGATCATTTTCTTACGGATGGCTGTGGTGAAAAGGCAATGACTGAATTTTCTATTCTTATTGATAGACTAAAAGACTTAGGTGCAGAGTTTGTTAGTGCGGAGGACCTTGCCCGTAATTGGGGCTAATCAAGCCGGAAGAAAGTTATTTATTAAAAATATGAGGAGTGATGACATGCAAAACAGAATGTATATCCCTGATTATGAATATAAGGAAAGAATCCACAGAGCTGCTACATTAACAGCTGAGAACAATCTAGATATATTAATTGTCAATTCAAATGAAGCAGATTACGCCAATGTTAGATATTTTAGTGGCTTTTGGCCGCTGTTTGAACGAGCAGGCGTAGCCATTGCTCCCTCAGGTCAAGCTGCATTAATGGTTGGTCCTGAAAGTGATATTTATGCATCAGACTTTGGAAAGATTGATAATATCTATGTTTTGATGGAATATAGAGAATCCGCAAACCCAAGTTATCCTGAAATCAAACCTAACACCTATCGTGATGTTTTTAAAGGATTAGGAGTATCCGGACAAAAACTTAGAATTGGTGTAGCCAGTTTTCTCGATACCAACATTGTCATGATGGAAGGGTTAAAACAATGCTTTCCTGAAGCAGAAATTGTAAAAGCAGACCATATTATGGTTGAATTGAGAAAAATTAAATCCGAAAATGAAATTTTATGTATGAAAGAAGGATTTAGAATAACAGAACTTGCCATAAATGAAGTCATCAAGAGCATAAAGCCGGGAATGACAGAATTACAAATGGTGGGCATTGCTCAAAGAGTCATTTATGAAAATGGTGCTGAATATGAGGGTCTTCCGATGTACATATTTAGCGAGAAGTCTACCAGTCATGCTATTTCACGATCTTCACATCGAGTTATTAATAAAGGGGATATTGTTCAACTAAATCTTTCAGCAAAGGTTGATGGTTATTCTCCTAGTATTGGAATGCCGGTTAGTCTCGGAAAGCTGACAGAAGAGCGGCGGACTATCATCGAATTTGGCCTCAAGGCACATGAATGGACACAAAATAATCTAAAGGTTGGGATAGTAGCCAGCGACATCGCCAAAGGGTTTTATCAATTTTTTAAAGATAATGGATTTGAGAAGAACTACTTATATGGACCATGTCATGGAACAGGTCTAATAGAAGTGGAAGCACCATGGATGGAAACTTCTTCAGATTATGTACTAGAACCCAATATGACATTCCAAATCGATACTTTTATGAAAACTGAAACCTTCGGTATTCGTTGGGAAAAAGGTATTGTGATTAAACCAGATGGTTGTGAAGCCTTGTGTAATCCAATCGGAAACATTCATGAACTTGATTTTTAGAAGAAAGAATAATTACTACGAATAACAAAACAGCGAGTTCATCACAAAGTATAATCCTTCCCTTGTTTTAAACCACCACGAAACCCATTTTATCCAACGAAATAAACGGTAATTTCTAACTCTAGGATGGAAAGGAGGTAAGTGATAAGAAATATCCGAAGTTTTTTCTTAATATTCCGAACATTATTTTGCAGAGGGTTATTAAACGTGACTAGTAGTGACACTTAAATAGGGGAGGATTTATATATGAAAAATAAATTATTTATTGCCGGTATTGTGTTAGTCTTCGGTACTTTATTAGCTGCTTGCGGAGATAGTGAAACATCTGGCTCTGGTGATAAAAAAACGAAACTAGGTGTAACAGTTATTACAGCCCAGCATGCTTTTTATGTAGATGTCATTAATGGAATGAAAGAAGAAGCAAAGGCAAAAGGTGTTGACATTATGGTGTCCGATCCAAATAGTGACTTAGCTAAACAAACCAATCAAATCAAAGACTTTATTGAGCAAAAAGTGAATGGAATGATTGTGTATGGCGTAGACCCTAAAGCGGTTGTGCCAAGTGTTGAAGAAGCTGTAAATGCAAAAATTCCAGTTGTAACAGCAGATATGAAGCTAGAGACCGATAAAGTGGCAACCTTTATCGGTACAGATAATAAAGCAGCAGGTAAAATGGCCGGTGATTATGCAGCCAAATACATTAAAGAGAAATTTGACGGGAAAGCCAATGTTGGCATTCTTGTTTGGGAGAGTTCAGTAGCTCAAAAAGATCGTGCGAAAGGATTTATTGAGGGTGTTAGTTCTTTATCAGGTGTTAAGGTTGTATCTACTTTGCCAGGAAATGACCAGGATACCAGCTTGAAATCGACTCAAAATATGCTCCAAGCTAACCCGGACTTAGATGTTATTTTTACAACGAATGAAGGCGGTGCTTTAGGCGCTGTAAATGCATTGCAGATTGTCGGAAATAAAAATGTAAAAATTATTGGATTTGATATCACGGATCAATTAAGCAAGGCAATCGAAGACGAGGCTGTTTTAGCTACCATTGCCCAGCAGCCGAAACTAATGGGTAAAATGGCTGTTGACTCCGCTTTAGATGCCATCGATGGCAAGAAGCTGGATCCGATCACTCCGTTGCCGGTACAGCTTGTAACGAAAGACAATGTAAAAGACTTTAAATAATAAGAAGAGAGAGGCTCGTATTGAAAAATTTGATATGAGCCTATCCTTTAAGGGGGGAATAATATGGAAAATGGGCCGGCTTTAGAAGCTCTAGGCATTACGAAAAGCTTCTACGGGAACAAAGTTCTCGACAAGGTGAATTTTACTGTAAAAAAGGGTGAAGTTCATGCCCTTCTGGGGCATAATGGGGCTGGAAAGTCTACATTAATCAAAATATTGTTAGGGGTTTACCAATTTGATGAAGGCACTATAAAAGTAAAAGGCAGTGCAGTAGAAATTAGCAACCCTCAGCTAGCAAGGGAGAATGGGCTGAGTGTTGTACATCAGGAATTAAATTTATTTCCTGATCTCTCGGTTGCTGAAAATATGTTTTTAACTAGAGAATTTACAAAAGGTACATCCAAAAATATAATATCGGCCTCCAGCTGGCTTCAAACCATTGATAAAAAAAGAATGCTGGCCGAGTGCGAAAAGCATCTCAAGCGTGTTGGGGTCTTTGTCGACCCTCGAGAATTAATCAGAAACTTAAGTATGGGGCAAAGACAATTGGTTGAGATTGCAAAAGGCTTATCAGAAAACGCCAACATTTTAGTCCTAGACGAACCAACTTCAAGCCTTTCTGTTCACGAGTCGAAAATTCTTTTCAAGATTATCCGCCAGCTTGCCCTTGAGGGAGTAAGTATCATATTCATCTCTCATAGGATGGAAGAAATATTTGATGTATGTGATCAAATAACCGTCTTACGGAACGGCAGATTAATAGATAGTATAGCAGTCAGCGATACCAATACGGAACAAGTTATTGAATTAATGATGGGAAAGAATGTAGAGAATCTATATGCAGAAAATTTATATGCAGAAAATCTGAACCTGAGAAGAAGGGAGAAGGAAACGGTGTTAAAAATCGAAAACCTTACTTCAGATGGGGCCTTTGAGGATGTAAATTTAGAAGTTAATCGGGGAGAAATCCTTGGTTTAGCTGGGCTTGTCGGAGCAGGGAGGACCGAGGTGTTAGAAGCTATTTTTGGAATAAGAAAGATCACAGAGGGAAAAATATTGTACTTAGGGAAAAATATAAAGTTTAAAGAACCCAGTCAAGCTGTTAAGAATTCTATTGGTTTTGTCACTGAGGATCGAAAAGATCAAGGGCTATTTCTAAAAATGGATGTTGGAAAAAATATTAGTATGGTTATCCTAGATAAATTAAAAAAATTAGGCAGCATTGATTTTAAAAAAGAAAAGGAAGCCATTGATTTTAATATAGAAAGATTAAAAATTAAAACCACCGGAGCGGCTCAGCCGATTACGGAACTCAGCGGCGGAAACCAGCAAAAAGTAGTCATTGCCAAATGGCTAGCTAGAGGAATTGATTTATTATTGCTGGATGAACCTACAAGAGGTGTTGATGTGAACTCAAAGTCTGAGATTTATAGATTAATTAAGGAATTCGCTGCAGCAGGAGGAACCGTGATTATGGTTTCTTCAGAACTAAGTGAAGTGTTAGGAGTTTCTGATAGGATTATTACCTTTAACAAAGGAAAGGTTACGGGTGAAATTCTACCGAAAGATGCTACAGAGAATAAAATAATGGGGATGATCGTATGAGTGAAAAAGTGATAGACAAAACGGTTGAAGTTCAAAATTTTGATTCGGATATAAAAAGTAAATCTGCAAGGAATATTAAAGCAATCTTATTAAAAAACGACACTGTCATTGCTTTGGTTGGAATATGCTTAATATTATCTTTAAGTTCCGATTACTTTCTTACTTTCAGTAATTTCACTAATGTCTTGCAGCAGGTGTCTCTGATAGGAATTATAGCTGTAGGGATGACATTTGTCATTTGCTCCGCAGAAATTGACCTTTCCGTTGGTTCTGTTGTTGCCTTAACAGGTTCACTCGTGGGGGTATTATCTTCAACCTATAACGTTCCTATTTTCCTCTCTGTGATTATTGGTCTTTTGGCAGGATTACTCGTAGGTTTTTTAATGGGTACTCTTTCAATTAAGTTAATCATTCCTTCTTTTATTGTAACCCTTGCCTCGATGATGTCGGTTCGGGGGATTGCGTTTCTTGTCACAGGGGGATACCCTGCACCGATTAATTCCGATTTTTTGCAGCTTATTGGTCAAGGAAAAACATTAGGGATACCTAATTCATCTATTCTATTTTTCCTAGTGGTCTTAATAGGATATCACTTTTTGGAAAGAAGCAGATTTGGACGATACGTATTAGCAGTTGGAGGAAATAAAGAATCGGCCAAAGTATCAGGAATACCGGTAACCAAGATTCGTCTGACTGTTTTCTCAATTAGTGGTTTATTGGCCGGTCTAAGCGGTGTGTTATTAGCAGGGCAATTTGGGTCAGGTTCCCCTAATGCCGGTAATATGTATGAATTAGATGCGATTGCAGCTGTAGTTCTTGGTGGTGCTAATTTATACGGAGGTAAAGGCCGTATCATTGGAACGGTTATGGGGGTCTTAATTATTGGTGTCATTAATAATGGTTTAAACCTTCTTAATGTATCTCCGTATTACCAAATGGTCGTTAAGGGATTGGTTATTTTGATGGCATTAGGTTTGAATAAATTTAAACAAAACTAGTTTTTTAGAGGTGGATAAATGAATTTTACATCCCGAATAACGCTAAAACCTCAATATTTTAAAGAAAAAGAGACCACTTTTGCAGAAACGGAAGATATGCATGTATCATTATTTCGCTATAACTCTGGAGTTTGTGGACTCCGCCTGTCCAATCTGAATGGAAGTCTAATTTTACTTCCTTTTCAAGGGCAGCAAATATGGTCAGCAACATTTGATAATCGCTCATTAAAAATGAGTTCGATCTTTGATGAGCCCGCTCCTACACAGGAATATTTGAAGAACTATGGTGGATTTTTCATTCATTGCGGATTAACAGGAATAGGAAATCCTGCGCCGGATGATCCTCACCCTTTACATGGTGAACTTCCTAATGCTCCTTATAAGGAAGCTTGTTTAAAAATAGGAACGGACAAAATAGGGAATTATATGGAGCTCAAAGGAAGCTATGATTATAAACGTGCATTTTCGTATAATTATATAGCTCAACCCAGTGTAAGACTCTACGCCAATGCAACAACAGTTCAAATTAGTATGGAAATAAGTAATTTGTCATCCAAACCATTAGAATACATGTACTTAGCTCATATCAATTTTTCATTGGTTGAAAACAGCGCCATCTTTACAACGGCAAATGAGAGGGCTGATGATGTGACCATAAGGAAGCAGGTTATAAGCGAATTCGAGGCAAATGAACCATATCGACGATTTTTTCAGAAGGTTTCCGAAAATCCTGCCATCCTTAATAATATAACTCCTGAGCTAATACTAGATCCAGAACTGGTTGCCTTCTATACTTACAAATCGGACGAAATGGGCTGGGCTCACAGCCTTCAATGTCATCCAGATGGATATGCCAGTTATGTTAAGCACCGGCCGTCCGAGTTGGAGCATGTCACTCGTTGGATGGTTAGAACAGAAGACGAACAAGCTCTTGGCTTGGCTTTGCCCGCAACAGCTCAACCCGAGGGTTATGCGGCAGAAAAAAAGAAGAACAACATAAAAATTCTTCCTCCAAAAGGGAAAATTGGATTTGCTATGGAAGCGGGCATTACCAGGCCAGAGCAGACATCGGTGATTAGAGAGAAGATTAGGCAGGTAAAAAATTCGGAAATTTGAAAGAATTATGAAGAACGTCTAGTTTTGTCAAACTCACTCTGGCTGAGGATGTATAAAAACACGTAAAGGAATTATGGTTTGAAAAAAAATGAGGTGATTAAACTTGTCAAAAGTATTAAAGGATTTAAGGCTATATGCGGACAAAATTGTAAAAACGGGTCTTGTTGTCGGCGCAGGCGGCAACCTGAGCATGAGAGACGGAAATATCATGTACATCTCCCCCAGTGGTTTCGACCTCCAGGAAATAGAAGACGACCAGTGGGCGCGAGTAAATATAGAGACAGGGGACGTGTTGGATGATTTAAAACCATCTTCTGAAGTTCTCATGCATCTGGAATGTTTCCGTAAACGTTCTGACATTACAGCTGTTCTTCATGCACATCCAAGCTACTCAGTAGGCGTATCTTCGGCCGGTCATACCATCCCAAGCATGTTTCCTGATTTCCCGGCTATGATCAGAAACATTTCGTACCTAGATTATTTAATTCCGACTACAGAAGTGCTGGCTAATGCAGTTGCCGAGGTTATTACTGAAACAGACGTGATCGTCATGAGGAATCATGGTGTGTTAACGGTCGGGAAAACAATAAAGGAAGCCTTCTTCTTTATGCAGATCATCGAAGAAGCAGCAAAGGTCTTTACAATTTCATCAACGGTTGGTGTTCCGAGAATCCTGACAGAACAGGAGTGCCAGGATTTGCGGGATCTGTCATCGGAAAAATACAGACAGAAGCTTCTAAAGGATTCTAAATAGCTTAAAGTCAATATAAGGAGGAGGATGGATGAAAAAAGTATGGGCTTTTGATCTTGGTGCCTCAAACGGCCGCTTGATGGTTAGCGGTTTTAATGGAAAAAGCCTTTATATGGAAGAGGTTCATCGTTTTCCTAATCAGCCTATCCACCTGACTGGCCGCTATTACTGGGATATTATCAGAATTTTTCAGGAAATGAAAAATGGTATGGCCAAAAGCAGTCTAAAAGGACATGGTGCGATTGAAAGTCTGTCAATTGACACCTGGGGAGTTGATTTTGGACTTCTGTCATCTACGGGGGAACTTCTTGGAAATCCTTATTCATATCGAGATCCGCAGACAGAAGATAGTTTAAAAGAGATGTATGGTCAAATATCAAGAGAAGAGCTATTTGAGCGGACGGGTATAGAGCCAGCAGCCATCAATACAATTTGCCAGCTGGTTGCTATTAAAAAAAGAAATCCTGATCTATTGGAAAAGGCAGAGACTCTGTTGCTGACTCCCAATCTGATAAGCTATTTCCTTTCGGGTGTAAAGGCAAACGAGTTTACAATCAGCACAACTTCTTCGCTATATAATTTTAAAAAGAAAAGCTGGGACTATACCCTTATGGACAAACTGAATCTTCCGTCAGGTATAATGGCTGACATTGTTCAACCCGGAACGATAATTGGCCCTTCCCTTGATTGTGTCAATCGTGAAGTCGGGGTGGATTCCGTTCAGGTTATTGCAGGTACTGGACATGATACGGCATGCGCCCTTGCGGCTCTCCCAATCAACTCGGACAATGCAGCATTTGTGAGCTGCGGCACCTGGATTTTAATGGGTGTCCAGGTAAAAGCGCCTGTTGTTAACCAACAGGCGCTTGAGTGGGGATTTACAAATGAGGGAACAGCAGACGGTGAATATCGCCTTCTAAAAAATATAATGGGCTTGTGGCTTATCCAAAAGTGCCGATCTGTTTGGGAAAAAGAAGGAAAGAGAATTACATATAAAGATGAAGCACGTTTGACTAGGGATGCTAAACCATTTCGAAGAATGATTGATCCAGATGAACCTGAGTTTTTCAATCCTGAAGATATGGCAGAGGCAATAAGGAAGTATTGCATCAAGACGAATCAGCAGCCACCCGAAACAGTGGGGGATTATCTGCGCTGCATTCTTGAAAGCCTTTCACTCAAATACAGATGGGTCCTAGAGAAAATTGAAACTCTGACAGAAAGACGGCTAGAGGTTATCCATATGGGCGGAGGAGGAATACAGAATGAATTCCTGTGCCAGTTCACCGCAAGTGCCACAAACCGGATCGTCATTTCCGGACCGGTAGAAGCCAGTTCCATAGGAAATTCGTTATCGCAATGGATTGCTCTTGGCGAGATAAAAGACATAAAAGAAGGGCGCGAAATTGTGGGGCAATCCTTTCCTGTAAAAGTCTATGAACCTCAGAATCAATCAGAATGGCAGGAAGCATATGGCCGCTTCATCCAGTTACTCAATAAATAATTCAGAATAAACAGAAATATTTTTATGAAAGTGACCTAAATAAATATAAACGGAGGTTGTTGAATGGTACAAAATCTTTGGAATCAAGAAGAAGCTTCAAAAGTATCAAAAGGGATAGGAGAACTCGTTTACCGCTCCAACCTGATAGGATCGGACCGCGCTGTATGCAACTGGGGCGGCGGTAATACTTCGTTGAAAACGTTTCAGAAAGATTTCCGCGGACGTGATATTGAAGTAATGTGGGTAAAAGGAAGCGGCTCCGACCTAGCTACAATGAAGGCGTATAATTTCACAGGGTTAAGATTAGAAGACATCCGCCCATTAATAGAACAGGATGAAATGTCGGATGAAGAAATGGTTGCTTATCTTTCACATTGCATGATTGACAGCAAACATCCAAGGGCATCTATCGAAACATTGCTGCATGCTTTCCTTCCATTTAAGCATGTAGACCACACACATCCGGATGCAATTATCAGCATTTGCTGCGCAGATAACGGCAAGCAGGTGGCGGAAGAAATCTTTGGAGACCGTTTCGTTTGGGTGCCATATGTCCGCCCTGGTTTTACCCTTTCCAAAATGATTGCAGAAGGCGTGCGAAACAACCCGAACGCCGAGCTTGTATTAATGGAAAAACACGGACTTGTTACCTGGGGAGAAACAGCAGAAGAGTCCTACGCAAAAACAATTGATATCATCAATGAAGCAGAACGATACATCAATGAAAGAGTGAATGAAGAAACTGTATTTGGCGGTCAAAAATACGAATCTCTTACAGAAGAGGAAGCAACCGATCTTTTAGCTAAAGTTATGCCGGTGATTCGCGGAGCTGTGAGCAGCGACAAGAAAATGCTCCTGACTTATGACCGCGGCGAAGATATGCTTCAATTTGTAAACAGCCGTGATGCTGAAGAACTTTCACAAGTCGGTGCTGCGTGCCCGGATCACTTGGTACATACCAAAAGGGTGCCGCTTTTCATTAACTGGGATCCGCAGACAAAGGATGTAGAGGCGTTAGTTGCCAGTGTAAAAAAAGGCATTACCAAGTTTAAAGAAGAGTATACAGAATACTTCAAGCGCAACAAAAATGAAGGAGACAAAATGTCAGAGCCGGCGCCACGTGTTATCCTAATTCCGGGTGTAGGCATGATCAATACCGGAAAAGACATCTCGAATTCACGGATAAGCGGCGCTTTATACGATCGTGCCATTGCTGTTATGAAGGGTGCTACTACTCTGGGAAACTTTGTTTCTTTAAGCGAAAACGAATCCTACAATGTTGAATACTGGCCGCTTGAACTTTACAAATTATCTCTTGCTCCAGCGGAAGCAGAATTCTCAAGAAAAGTGGCCTTTATTACCGGCGGTGCTGGCGGTATCGGAAGTGAAACAGCTCGCCGTCTGGTATCGGAAGGGGCACACGTTGTTCTTGCGGACCTGAATCTCGAAGGAGCAGAGAAGGTTGCAGCAGAAATTAATGAAACATTTGGTGCGGACCGTGCACTGGCCATAAAAATGGACGTTACTAGCGAGGAGCAGGTTCAGGCTGCATATGATCAGACAGCCTTAACCTTCGGGGGAGTTGATATCATTATAAATAACGCAGGCCTTGCCACTTCAAGCCCATTTGATGAAACAACTCTCAAGGAATGGAACCTAAACATGAATGTACTTGGAACAGGCTACTTCCTTGTTGCTCGGGAAGCATTCAAGCAAATGAAGCAGCAGGGCATCGGAGGTAACATGGTATTTATTGGTTCCAAGAACTCTGTTTATGCAGGTAAAAATGCTGCTGCCTACAGCTCTGTTAAAGCAATGGAAACCCATCTTGCCCGGTGTATTGCTGCAGAGGGTGGGGAGTTTGGTATCCGTGTCAACTCCGTTCTTCCGGATGCCATCCTTCAAGGATCAGCCATATGGGACTCAAGATGGCGTGAAGAGCGTGCTGCTGCGTACGGAATTCATCCTGACCAACTGGAAGGGCATTACCGCAAGCGTACAACATTGCTGGTAAACATCTATCCAGCCGATATTGCAGAAGCCATTGCATTTTTCGCCTCTTCCAAATCTGAGAAAACAACCGGCTGTATGCTAACTGTTGACGGCGGTGTGCCAGCTGCGTTTACACGATAACAAAGAAGAAGGCGTATCTGCTCAATTTAACTCTGATGGAGGGATTAAAATATATCGAGGAACATGATCAGACAGCATCATTGTTTGAATTAGCGGAAAAGCACATGGATTAACATAGCGAAGAGTCTTTAAAACCTGTTAGAGAATAAAACAACCCTAGAAAGTGGAATCTGGGGTTGTTTTTTGTCAAGGTGGAAGAAGATTGTTTTTGTATTGACGGTTTGTCAAGCTAAGTGCGACACGTCGTCCATGAAGGCTTTGTAAGCTGACCTCCAATCAAGACATTTCCGTGGGCGGTTGTTGATCAAACGGATTGCTTTGGCGAGTTGCTCATCGGAAACGGAAGTAAAGTCATGTCCTTTGGGAAAGAACTCTCGAAGGAGCCCGTTTGCGTTCTCGTTGGAGCCTCTTTGCCAAGAGGAATAGGGATCGGCGAAATAGACCTTTACGTCATGCGTAGCTTCCAGTTTCGCATAGCAAGCAGCGATCAGTTGTGGCTGTCTGGCAGGCTGCTTGCGGGTAGTGGCTGGCCATGACACCGAAGGCGACCTCCATCGAGTGAGCCGTTCGAGAAAGCCCGCTCAGAAGGCAAACTGATATTTTTATTCATTGGTTATAGTACATCCCATTGGTGCATGTCTATAAATACAACTAAGGATTCTAGAAATCGTCATTGTTAGACTTTTTTTATGAGGAGGTTAAAAAACTAATATAAGGATCCACAGGTAATAACTACTCAGTATCTGTTTTAAAACTGTCTCAGAAAGAGCTACTAAATCTTCCAAGCAGTTTGTGTAGAGCGGGTTAAGTAATTTACGTTAACTTCCATTTAAAATGTTACAAAGTGAAGGAAACATGGGCGGCATGATGATGTAATCGTTCCCCTTGAAAGAGCATCAAATCTTGAATTATCAGGGTTTGATGCTCTTTTATTTTTGGAAAAAAGTCAAAAACTCATAAATGATTTTTTACATTGAAGGGAACGGGAATTTTTATAATAGTCCACTTATTAATCGGCTAAACTTTTCGGCAGCATTTTCCTCCAAATTTTTGGTCATATGTGCGTAGATGTTCATGGTTGTACTGTAGTCGGAATGACCAAGACGTAATTGAATTTCTTTTACGCCAACACCCGCTTCTATTAATAAAGAGGTATGTGTATGCCGAAAGCCGTGTAGAGTAATTTTCTTATCAATATTTATCTTTCGGAGTAAACGGAATAATCGAATCTCAACCAATTTCCTTAATGTTGGATATCTGTCTTCAGGTGCAAATATAAATTGTTCGTTGCGGTACTCACCTTTATATTCTAAGAGGGGATACACCTTCATTTTGAAACGATCGTTAATGGCAAGAAGATAGATCCAAAACAATTCGTAGAAGGGTCATCATGAACAAGAGATATCTTCCAATTATTTTATTTGCTCTGTTAGGTAGTTCAGTGGTGAGTAGCTTTGCATTCTATGATTTGTGGACGCAAGAAAAAGGTAAAGTAATTGAATTGAAAAAAGAATTGAAAAAGGCTAACAAGCAAATTGAAGCATTGAACAGCAATCATGAGCAAGAAATTAACAAAGTTGCGTCTGATTTTGTAGAGAGACTGTTCACATATGATCCGCATGTCTATGAGAATGGTAAGGAAGCAGCAATTGAAATGACGAGTGGTGAAGCAAGTGAAAAGCTGACATCACAACAGGTAGAAAATCAATATGGAGAATTTGGAGTGCATGATAAATCTGTGACTTCCTTTGTGAGTATAACAGATTCTGTTTACAACAAGACGGGGGATGATACTGCTGAGGTTATAGTTCAATTTGAACAGGAACTCGTCGTTAATAGGATTAGAAGTGAGTCACTGAGTAAAATTAAATTGTATTTGATATACGTTGGTGATGAATGGAAAGTAGCCAACTATAAGACGATGCAGGTTATATAGTGTGAATTAAGTTAGAAGCTCATCAAAAACGGTGGGCTCCTTTTATTGAAAAAGCAGTTATATATATGTATTGTCGTAAATCCTTTATGGAAAGAAAAAGATAGATAACTATTGTTTTGCATTGTAAAACCTTTTACATAAAAACGGAAATAACGAAATTCCAAATAATTGATTTGAAAAGTATAATTGATATAAACACATATTATGATCCACGAGTGTTGATTAGCCAAAAAAAGTAAATAAAAAACGAAAAAGAGGCGCCTTT